>NZ_CP029193.1:600000-900000 GCF_008642355.1 Streptomyces venezuelae | reverse complement strand
AACCGGTCATCGAGCACCTCACGTCGCTGGGTGTGACCGCGATCGAACTCATGCCGGTCCACCAGTACGTCCAGGACGGCTTCCTGCGCGACCGCGGCCTGTCCAACTACTGGGGCTACACCTCCATCGGCTTCTTCGCCCCGCACAACGCCTACGCGGCGCACGGCTCGCGCGGCGAACAGGTCACCGAGTTCAAGTCCATGGTCAAGGCGCTGCACCAGGCCGGACTCGAAGTGATCCTCGACGTGGTCTACAACCACACCGCCGAGGGCAACGAGAACGGCCCGACCCTCGCCTTCCGCGGCATCGACAACGCGTCGTACTACCGTCTCGCCGAGGACGACCCCGCGCACTACTTCGACACCACCGGCACCGGCAACAGCCTGCTCATGCGCCACCCCAACGTCCTGCAGCTCGTCATGGACTCGCTGCGGTACTGGGTCACCGAGATGCACGTCGACGGGTTCCGCTTCGATCTCGCCGCCACGCTCGCCCGGCAGTTCCACGACGTCGACCGGCTCTCCGCCTTCTTCGACCTGGTCCAGCAGGACCCCGTCGTCAGCCGCGTCAAACTCATCGCCGAGCCCTGGGACGTCGGCGACGGGGGGTACCAGGTCGGCAACTTCCCGCCGCTGTGGTCGGAGTGGAACGGCAAGTACCGGGACTCCGTACGGGACTTCTGGCGCGGCGCCGACCACACCCTCGCCGAGTTCGCCTCCCGGCTGACCGGGTCGTCCGACCTCTACCAGCACGACCGTCGCCGCCCACGGGCCAGCGTCAACTTCGTCACCGCGCACGACGGCTTCACCCTGCGCGACCTGGTCTCGTACAACGACAAGCACAACGAGGCGAACGGCGAGAACAACCAGGACGGCGAGAGCGCCAACCGCTCCTGGAACAGCGGCGTCGAAGGACCCACCGACGACGAGGGGATCCTCGAACTCCGCGCGCGCAGGCAGCGCAACTTCCTCGCCACTCTCATGCTCTCGCAGGGCATTCCGATGCTCGCCCACGGCGACGAACTCGGCCGCACCCAGCAGGGCAACAACAACGCCTACTGCCAGGACAGCGAGCTCTCCTGGATCGACTGGGACCTCACCGACGAGCAGCGTGACCTCATCGCCTTCACCCGCCGCGCCATCGCGCTGCGCCTCGCCCACCCCGTGCTGCGCAGGCGCCGCTTCTTCCGCGGCGACACCGTCACGCACCGGGGCCAGCCGCTCCCCGACCTGGTGTGGCTGCGGCCCGACGCCCTGGAGATGACGGACCAGGACTGGCAGCGCGGCGACGCGCACGCCGTCGCCGTCTTCCTCAACGGCGACGCCATCGCGGAGCCCGACGCCCACGGCAGGCCGGTGGTCGACGACTCCTTCCTGCTCCTGCTCAACAGCTACCGGGAGCCGGTCGTCTTCGACCTGCCGGACGCCGCCTACGGCGAGCGCTGGACGACGCGGATCGACACCACCGACCCCACGGGGGTGGCGGACGAGACGGAACACAAGGCGGACAGCGAGGTCACCCTGGAGCCGCACAGCCTGCTCCTGCTGTCCCGTCCCGCCCGCACACCGGTCAGCGCACGGTCACGGTGAACGCGCCGGAAGCCGTCGAACCCTGGACGACGCGCAGCTCGTTCTTGCCCTTCATGCCGAGCTTGACGCCGAGGGAGTAGCTGCCGCCGCGGGTGACCGGAGCGGAGGCGGGCAGCGCGACCCAGTGGCCGCGCTGCTTCTGCTGCAGAGTCACCTTGCTGCCCGGCTTCAGGCCGGTCGTGGTGCCGGTGACACGGAACAGCTGCCACGCCTTGACGGACTTCACCGAGGGCTTCGCGGTGATGGCCTTGGCGGTGGTGGGCTTGGCCGCGCCGGCCTCCTGTGTGGCGGACACGGGGTGTGCGGCCGGGGTCGCGGCCATGGCGGCGCCGGCCGTGCCGAGGGCGACCGCGCCGATGATGCCTACGGCAGCCATGCGCAGGGAGTTCCGCTTGGTGACGATCATGAGGGTGCCTTCCGTGAGGACATGGGAGGAAAAGGTCTGCTGTCTCCCATTCGGGCTGTTCACGACTGTTGAGACGGACGGCCGACGGCGTACGTTGTGCCCGCTATGTCACCGTCCTGCAACAGCCGCCGCCGTACTGCGGGACCGCATGAGCCGTTGGCGCCGGACGTGGCGGGTATCGGCGGGTGAAAGTGGGCCAATGGTCCACCCTCGCGAGGCTGAGTTGAGCCAGATGGCTTTCAGATGGTCTGATGGTTCTGTCGATGGCGCTGCGGATCTCCGCGGCGCCTTTTTCATGCGAGCAGATCGAGATGTGCACGGAAGGGCGGGGAAGCTTTGCTGAAGAGGGTGTTCGTGGCGCCGGATCCGGGACGGATGCGGCTCCGCTTCGCTTCGCGGGCCGTACTCGGCATCTCCTTGGCGGTCGTCGTGTGCGGTCTGGCCGGGCATTCGCTCGTCGCGGCGATCACCGGGGGACTGGCCGCGCTCCTGGCCCTCTTCACCGTCACGGACACGACCGTGCGCGGGCAGGCGATCACCACGGCGCTGCTGCCCGCCGTCGGGTTCCCCGTCCTCGCGCTCGCGGCGTCACTCCACGACACCCCGGTCGCGCGGGACTGCGCGTTCCTCCTCGTCATGGGGCTCGGCGTGTACGCGCGACGGTGGGGTCCGCGGGGGCACTCCCTCGGCGTGTTCGCCTTCATGACCTTCTTCATCAGCCAGTTCCTCCACACGGAGCCGCACCAGCTCCCCCAGCTCTACGTCGCGGTGCTCCTGTCGCTGGCCGCCTCCTCGACCGTCCGCTTCGGCGCGTGGTGCTACGAGCGCAGGCTGCCGCCCGGCGTCCTGCCGCCCGCGCCGCCCGCCGCCCGGGGGCTGGCCAGGGCCACCACCCGGCAGGCCGTCCAGGCGGCCATCGGCGGGGCCTTCGCGCTCGCCGCGGGCCAGCTGCTCTCCGGTGAGCGCTGGTACTGGGCGGTCGGCGCCACGTGGTGGGTCTTCGTCAACACCACCTCGCGCGGCGAGACGGTCGTGCGGAGCTTCCGGCGCGTGCTCGGCACGCTGATCGGGATGGGCGCGGGCCTCGTCCTCGTCGTACCGCTGGAGGGCGCGCCCGTCCCCAGCGCCCTGCTCGTCGCCGTCGGTGTCTTCGGCATCTTCTACACGGCCGCGGTGTCGTACACGTGGATGATGCTCTCGGTGACCGTGCTCGCCGGATCGCTGTACGGCCTGCTCGGCGTGCTGGACGCGGGCCTGCTCGCGCTGCGGCTCGCCGAGACCGGCATCGGCGCGCTCGGCGCGGTCCTCGCGGTGCTGTTCGTCCTGCCGATCACGACGCACGCGACGACCGAGGCGTGGATCAAGCAGGCGCTGCACTGCGTGCACGACTGCACGAAGGAGGCGGCGGCGCTGCTCGCGGGCACGGAAGGCGCCGACCCCGCCCGCCGCATCGCCGAACTGGAGGCGATCCTCGGCCGGGTGCGCATGTCCCTCGCACCGCTCGTGCACCCGTTCAGCCCGCTGCGGACCCGGAAGGGGCGCGCGCTCCAGGTGGTCGCGCTGCTCGACAACTGTGCGCGTGAGATACGGGGACTCGCCGCCGTCGCCGCGGACCCGGAGGCTTCCCACGACGCCCGCCTGGCCGCCGCGTGCCGCCGCGTCGAGGCGGCCGTCGAGTCCCTGACTGCCCCGCACGGGACCCGGGCGGAGGTCGGCGCCGTCGCCGACCTGCCCCACGCCGTCGTCGAGCCCGCCCTGGCCCACCTGCACAGCCTGGAACGAGCCCTGATCGACCTGGCCCACCCGCTGCAGAGGTCGGGGCGTACGCCCCTGCTGGGCGCCTGAACCAGGGCGCCTGGACCAGGACACCTGAAACCGGGTGCCTGAACCGCCGAGGACGGCCCGGTGTCACGGCCCACGTGCCGCGCAGGCGGCCGGGCGTGTGTCGTCGCTCGGGGGTTGGGCCGGTTCGAAGGCCTGGCGCAGGCGGAGCAGGCCGCGGCGGGCGTGGCTCTTCACCGTGCCCAGGGGCCAACCCGTGACCACGGCGATCTGGGGCTGCGTCAGGTCGTCGTAGAACGCCAGACGCAGGACCTTGCGCTGAGGCGGGGGGAGGCGGGCCAGTTCGTGTGCCACGAGGACCCGGTCCAGCACGCCGTCCAGGGACGACGACTCCTGCGGGCGCACCGCGAGCGCCGCGCCCGCCGCGTCGACCAGCGCGGCCCGGCGGCTGCGCGCGGACAGCGCGTCCGCGACCTTGCGCCGGGTGATGCCGATGAGCCAGCCCGCGAGGGTGCCGCGCCCGGGGGAGTAGCCGGCCCGGCCGCGCCAGGCGGCGATGAACACCTGCTGCGTCACGTCCTCCGCCTCCCGCGCGTCCCCGAGCGAACGCCGGGCGACGCAGTGCACCAGCGCCGACCACCGCTGGTGGACGAGGGCGAGGCACGCCTCGTCCCCCGCCACGAAGCCGGTGACCAGCTCCTCGTCGTCCCCGCCCGCCGCGCGGCCCGGCGAGGGGACGGGGGCGCTCTCGGTGACCGGCTGGCTGGCGTTCATGTGCGGCTGCTCCTTCTGCCGAGCGGCCGCTTCTTCCGTCCCGGGGTGGTCCGTGGCGTGCGGGCGGCCTGGCGCCGATCCTTCGCGCGGGCGGGCGCACGAGCAACGTGCATCGATTCTGCGTCGTATTGCGTCGTACCGTAGGAGGCATGAACGATTCAGCGGCCGCGCTCACCTCGGGAGCCGTCGCCCGGCGCCTCGGCGTCTCACCGACCACCCTGCGCAGCTGGGACCGCCGCTACGGCCTGGGCCCCGCGGCCCGCACGCGGGGACGCCACCGCCGGTGGACGCCCGAGGACATCGCGGTGCTGGAACACATGTGCAGGCTCACGGCCAGTGGGATCCCTCCGGGTGAGGCGGCACGTCTGGCGGCGGACGGCTCCCGCGCGGCCTCCGAGAAGGCGACCGCGGAGGTGACCGGCGAGGCGACCGGGGAACCCGGCGCGCCGCCCGCGCGCCGGCCCCGCCGCGACGCCAGCACCGTCCTGCCCCTCGGCGACGTGCGCCAGGAATGCAGAGGCCTCGCCCGCGCCGCGGTCCGCCTCGACGCGCAGGAGATGCAGAGCAGGCTCGACACGCTGGTCGGCGAGCACGGCCTCGTACCCGTGTGGGACGAGGTCATGGTGCCCACGCTGCGCGCGGTGGGACGCAAGTGGGAGCTGTCCGACGACCGTTACGTGGAGGTCGAGCACCTGCTGTCCTGGCACATCTCGACCACCCTGCGCAGCACCCACCTGCTCCGCCCGCGCACCGCACCGCTCCTCGACACCTCACCGGTCCTGCTCGCCTGCATGCCGGACGAGCAGCACACCCTGCCCCTGGAAGCGCTCAACGCGGCCCTCAACGAGAAGGGTGTCCCCACCCTCATGCTGGGCGCCGCCGTCCCGCTGGAGGCGCTCGTCGCCGCAGTGCGGCGCACCGGGCCCTCCGCCGTCGTGCTGTGGGCGCAGGCCCGCGCCACGGTGGGCGAGGCGGTCGCCCGCCGTGTGGCGGGCATGGAGTGGGGTCCGGCCGGGGCTCGCCGCCGCGCGCTCGTGCTGCCGTCCGGACCGGGCTGGGGGCGGTCCGCGCCCTCCGGGTTCACCCGCTGCGGCAGCCTCCGGGACGCCGTCACCCTCTTGAGTGCGCCTCAGCCCCGTTAGAGAGCCACCGCCACACCGGTCGACCGGCGATTCGCGCGCGGTCGGTGCATCCAAGCGGCGATCCCGTGCGGAATGCTGGGCATGGGCATGGGCATGGGCGGACGACCGGCGAGGGGCCATATGCAGGACGCGGACATCGCCATCGTGGGGGCCGGTGCGGCGGGCCTGTCGCTCGCCCACCGGCTCGCCGTCGACCGCCCCGGCGGCCCCATGCCGTCGGTGGTCCTGATCGACGCCCCCGCAGGCCCCCTGAAGCCCGCCGAGCGCACCTGGTGCTTCTGGGAGGAGCCGCACGGTGAGTTCGACGCCGCCCTCACCGCCGTCTGGGACACCCTGCGCGTCCGCGCCCCGGACGGCACCGCCGTCGCCGCGTCGCCCGCACCGCTGCGCTACAAGATGCTGCGTTCCGGCGCCTTCGAGTCCCTCGTCGGCGACCGCCTCGCCGACGAGTCGAACATGGCGCGCCTGGAAGCGGTGGTCGAGGAGATCCACGACGTCGGCGACGGAGCCGAGGTCCGCACGCGCACACCCGGCGGACGCCCCCTGTCGCTGCGCGCCCGGTGGGTCTTCGACTCGCGCCCGGCACGGGTCCTGCCGCCGGGCCGCACCACCCTGCTGCAGCACTTTCACGGCTGGTTCGTCACGACCGACCGCCCCGCCTTCGATCCGCTGGTCGCAGACCTCATGGACTTCCGCACGCCCCAGCCCCCGCACGGCCTCTCCTTCGCCTACGTCCTGCCCACAAGCCCGCACCAGGCCCTCGTCGAGTACACCGAGTTCTCCCGCCAGGTCCTCGACGACCAGGCGTACGACCGCGCCCTGACGCGGTACCTGACCGACGAACTGGCCCTCGGCGCCCACGACGTCGTCCGCGTGGAGCACGGCGTCATCCCCATGACCGACGCCCGCTTCCCGCGCAGGGCGGGCCGCTCCGTCTTCCGCATCGGCACCGCGGGCGGAGCGACCCGTCCCTCGACCGGGTACACCTTCGCCGCCATCCAGCGACAGACACGCGCCATCGCCGCCGCCTACCACCAGGGGCGCACCCCGCAGCCGCCGCCCGCGCACTCGGCACGGTCCCGGGCGATGGACGCCGTACTGCTGCGCGCCCTGGACACCGGCCGGGTGAGCGGCGCGTCGTTCTTCACCCGCCTCTTCCGCGAGGTCCCCATGGAACGGCTGCTCCGCTTCCTCGACGGCCGCACCAGTGTCCGCGAGGACGTGACCATCGGCCTGCACACCCCCGTGGGCCCCATGCTGCGCACGGCGGCCGAACTGCCCCGCCTGCCCAGGTACCGGGCCCACGCCCCCGCTTCCGCCCCCACCCCCGCGCCCGCCCCGCGGCCCGTACACCCGGCCGAACGGAAAGAGAACTGAGATGACCGTGCTGCGCGACGACACCCTGTCCGCCGCGTTCGACCACGCCGCCCGCACCTACGACCGGCTCGTCGCGGCCAACCCCGGCTACCACGCGCACCTGCGCCGCTCCGCCCGGCGGCTGCGGCTGCCGGACGGCGGCGCGGGCCTGCGCCTGCTCGATCTCGGCTGCGGCACCGGCGCCTCCACCGCCGCGCTGCGCAGCGCCGCCCCGCTCGCCGAGATCGTCGCGGTCGACGCGTCGGCGGGCATGCTGGAGCGCGCGGCGGCCAAACCCTGGCCGCCCTCCGTGACGTTCGTGCACGCCCCGGCCGAGCGGCTCGAACAGGCGGGCGTGCGAGGGCCCTTCGACGCGGTCTTCGCCGCGTACCTCTTCCGCAACCTCGCCGACCCCGACGCCGTGCTCGCCGCGGTCCGCGCCCTGCTCGCCCCGCACGGCCGCCTCGCCGTGCACGAGTACACCCTCAGCGGACGCCTGACGGACCGTCTGGTGTGGACGGCCGTGTGCAAGGCGGTGGTGCAGCCCGCGGGCACCCTGTCCGGCGACGGAGCCCTCTACCGGCACCTGTTCCGGAGCGTCTCCGGCTTCGACACCGCCGACGCGTTCGCCGAACGCACCCGCAAAGCCGGCTTCCGTCACGTGCGCGTCCTGCCGATGCCCGGCTGGCAGACCGGCATCGTGCACACCGTGCTCGCCTCGGCCGACGGCTCGGGCGGAGCGGCCCGATGAACCTGAACGGCACGGAACAGCCGTACGCGACACCCCGCCGCGGCCGCGACCGCCGCGCCCGGGTGTGGCACGCGCCGACCGGCCTCGCGCGCGTACCGGACGGCGAGACACGCACGACGGCCGTCGTGGGCGGCGGCCTCGCCGGTCTCGCCGCCGCCACGGCCCTGGCGGAGCGCGGCGTCCAAGTGACCTTGTACGAACGCGAATACCAGCTCGGCGGCCGCCTGGCGGGCTGGCCCATCGAGCTCGCCGACGGCTCCACCGCGACCATGACCCGCGGCTTCCACGCGTTCTTCCGCCAGTACTACAACCTGCGCGGCCTGTTGCGCCGGACCGACCCGGGGCTGACCACACTGACCGGCCTGCCCGACTATCCGCTGTGGCACAGCGAGGGGTTCCGGGACAGCTTCGCGAAGGTGCCGCGCACCCCGCCGTGGAGCGCCGTCGGCTTCGCCGCGCTCAGCCCCACGTTCGGCGTGCGCGACCTGGCCCGGATGAACCCGCGCGCCGCCCTGCCCCTCATGGACGTCCGCGTCCCGGCGACCTACCGGCGGCTCGACGGCACCAGCGCGCACGAACTCCTCGAACGCATCCGGTTCCCCGAGGCCGCCCACCACCTGGCCTTCGAGGTGTTCTCCCGCAGCTTCTTCGCCGACCCGCGCCTGCTCTCGGCCGCCGAACTCGCCCTCATGTTCCACATCTACTTCCTCGGCTCCAGCGAGGGCCTGCTCTTCGACGTCCCGCAGGAACCCTTCCCCACGGCCCTCTGGGACCCCCTGGCCGCCTACCTCACCGGCCACGGCGTCGACATCCGCACCGGGCAGGCGGTGGAGAGCGTGCAGCCGGTGCCGGGCGGCGGATTCCGTGTCACCACCGAGGACGGCGGCGCACAGCACGACACCGTGGTGCTCGCCCTCGACACGACCGGCCTGCAGCACGTCGTCGCGCGCTCGCCCCGGCTCGCCGACCGCCGGTGGCGCGAGCGGATCATGCGGCTGCGCACCGCGCCGCCCTTCCTCGTCTCCCGCCTCTGGCTCGACCGCCCCGTGGCCGCCGACCGCCCGGGGTTCCTCGGCACCAGCGGATACGGGCCATTGGACAACGTGAGCGTCCTCGAACGCTGGGAGGGCGAGGCGCTCCGCCGGGTCGCGCGCACCGGCGGCTCGGTCGTCGAACTCCACGCGTACGCGGTGGATCCCGGCGCCGACCGGACCGCGGAACAGGAACGTCTGCGGACGCAACTGCAACGTGTCTACCCCGAGACGCGCGACGCCAAGATCGTGGACGAGCGGCACGAATGGCGCGCCGACTGCCCGCTGTTCGCGGTGGGCGGCTACGAGGACCGGCCCACCGTGCACACCGCGGACCCGGCCCTCACCGTCGCGGGCGACCTGGTCCGCACCGACCTGCCGGCCGCCCTGATGGAGCGCGCCGTGACCACGGGGTTCCTCGCCGCGAACGCGCTGCTCGCACGCTGGGGACTGCACGGGCAGACACTGTGGTCGGTCCCCGACCGGGGCAGGGTGCCGGCGCTGCGGGCACTCGACCGGCTGTTCGGGACATGAGCCGGGGCGCCGCGCGGCTCAGCCCGGGAAGCGGCCCGTGCTGCGCAGCGCCCACCGGCGTTCCGCGTACGCCAGGTCGTCGCGCCACAGCCGGGCCGCCGCCGCCCTCATGAGCGGCCGCAGCGCGGGCGCGGCGGCCCTGGCGGCGAGGAAACCCGGGCGCCCGGACGTGGCGATCACCGCCTCGACGACCGCCGTACGAGGATTCCCCGCCCGGTCCGCGCCCAGGGGCGTCGCGTGGGTCTCCACCACCGACCCCTCGCCCTCGCCTCGCGTGATGTGCATGACGACGGTACGGGGCTCCGGTGCGGTGAAGACCGCCCGCACGGGTACGACCGCGCGTCCCGCCACCTTGAACGACACGTCGACGGTGAACGCGTCCAGCCCCGGGTCGTCCCCGCCGCCGTCCGTGACGGGTGCCACCGTCAGATCCACGAAGGAGTACGGGTGGAACCACGCGCCGTGCCACGGGTCGAGCCGGTTGGCCACCACGTCCTCGGGCTCACAGCGCCCGGCCACCGTCAGCACGGCCGCCACGCTCTCCGCCGGGTCGGGACGCTCCGGCAACACCGGCCGCTCCAGGGGCTGTTCGCCGCCGACGTCGTCGAGTCTGACCCAGAGCAGGACACCGTCGTCGTAGGCCGGCCAGGGGCTCCAGCCCGCGAACGGCTGCCCGTCCAGGGACATGCCGTGCCAGTGACAGATCAGTGTCCCGCAGCGCACCGGACTGTCCTTGAGCGGGGCGCCCAGGTGCGGGCAGGCACCCGGTCCGGCCCGCAGCGTTCCCTCCGCGTCGCGCCACAGGACGATCTCCCGCCCCGCCACGGTGCGGCCCAGCGGACGGTCGTCCCTGAGCTGCCGGGTCGCGCCCACCACGTACCAGTTGCCGGACGGGCGGCCCTGGGCGCGCTTCAGCGCGTCGGCGATCACGGCGGGGCGTGCCTCGCGCCAGGTCGGCTGCTGGTCCTCCCACGCGAGGGGTTCGCGGCGCAGCCGCAGGGGGTAGCGGCTCATACCGGTTCCTTCCGGGTGTGCGGCGTGTACGTGCCGTCGTGCGAGGCCGGCTCTTCGGGCGGTGCGGGCGGCGGCAGCGCGGGGGAGTCGGTCAGCCGGTGCCTCAGGCGCGCGGCCGTCAGCCGGGCCAGGCCGTCGCAGGCGACCGCGGCACGGCGGCGGCGCGAGACGGCCGCCCGCCGGTGCAGGACGGCGTAGCCGCCGTCGGCGATCGCGTCCAGGATCGCGCCGTACAGCACGAACGCGGTGCGGATGCAGGGGCGTGCGACGGGGTCGAGCATGGCGAGGCCCGGGGCGGCGGTGGCGTAGACGCCGCGGGTGAACGCGGCGGCCTCCTTCAGCGCCTCGGTGATCCTGGGGTCCCCGCGCCCGGTGGTGCGGCTCCACCGCAGCAGCGCACGGTCGACGCCGTGCGCCGCGAGGAGTTCCTGGGGCAGATAGATCCGGCCGCGGTCCAGGTCCTCGCCGACGTCCCGCAGGAAGTTGGTGAGCTGGAAGGCGACCCCGAGGGCGGCGGCGTGCGGGGCGGCTTCGGCGCGGGGGACTACGGTGCCGAGCACGGGCAGCATCTGCAGGCCGATGACGGCGGCGGAGCCGTGCATGTACCGCTCCAGGTCGCCGTAGGTGGCGTACTCGGTCACCTCCAGGTCCTGACGCATGGACGTCATGAAGTCGCCGAAGTGCAGCGGGTCGATGGCGTACCGGCGGGCGGTGTCGGCCAGCGCCGTCACGACGGGTTCGCCGCTCTCCCCGGTCCGCAGCCCCCGGTCGAGCTGTGCCTGGAGCCGCCGCAGCGCCAGGGAGCGTTCGGCGGGCGCGGTGGTGATCTCCAGGTCGTCGACGATGTCGTCCGCCCACCGCGCGAAGCCGTACAGGGCGTGCACGGCGGGCCGCCGTTCGACCGGCAGCAGCCGGGTGGCCAGGAAGTACGTCTTGCCGTGGCGGGCGTTGAGGCGTCGGCAGTGGGCGTAGGCGGCGCGCAGCACGGGGTCGGTGATGCCCGCCGCGTCCAGCTCGCGGGCGGTCATCGGCTCTTCCCCGTGATGCGCGCGGCGGCCAGCTTGCCGGAGATCAGGACGGTGGGCACGCCCACGCCGGGCGTGGTGCCGCAGCCCGCGAGGACCGCGTTGTCGGTGCCCCGGACGAGGTTGCGGGGCCGGAAGGGGCCGGTCTGCGGGAACGTGTGGGCGGCGGAGAACGGGCCGCCCGCCGCGTGCCCTCGATCGGTCCAGTCCGCGGGGGTCACCATGCACTCCTCTTCGATGGCTGCCCCGATCCCGGCGAGTCCGCGTCGCTCCAGTTCGGTGAGGAGGCTGTCGCGGTAGCGGGGAGCGAGGTCGGTCCAGTCCTGGGCGGTGGGGCCGATGTCGGTGTTGGGGCAGGGGGCGAGCACGTAGTGCAGGTGGCGGCCGTCCGGTGCGAGGGAGGGGTCGGTGGCCGTCGGGCGGGTGATGAGCAGGGACGGGTCGGACATGAGCTTCCCGGTGCGGGTCAGTTCGTCGAAGGTCTGCTTCCAGGCCGACCCGAAGGAGATCGTGTGGTGGGCCAACTGGGGCCAGGTGCGGTCGGTGCCGAGGTGCAGGACCACCGCGGACGGCGAGTGCCGCAGCGGGCTCGGGCGGCGCGGGGCGCGGCCCAGGAGTGCGTACGCGACGGGGAGGTCCGGGGTGAGGACCACCGCGTCGCAGGGGATGCGCCCGTGGTCGGTGACGACGGCCGTGATCCGCGAGCCCGAACGTTCCAGGCGCTGGACCGTGTGCCCGTACCGGACGTCGGCGCCCGCGTGTTCGGCGGCGGCCGCCATGGCGCGCGGCAGGGCGTGCATGCCGCCGCGCGGGAAGTGGACGCCGGCGACGGTGTCCATGTAGGCGATGACCGCGTAGGCGGCGAGGGCGCGGGCCGGCGGCACGCCCGCGTACAGCGCCTGGAAGGAGAAGACCCGCCGCAGCCGCTCGTCGGAGATGAACGTGGCGATGCGCGCGTCGAGCCGCCCGAAGCCGCCGAGGGCGGCGAGCCGGGCCAGGTCGGGGGTGAGGAGTTCCAGCGGCGAGTCGAAGTTGGTGTCGATGAACCTGCGCATCTGGAGTTCGTAGAGCCGGGTGAGCCAGGTGCGCAGCCGCCGGTAGCCGACGGCCTGCCGGGCGCCGGCGAAGCGTTCGATCTCGGCCTCCATGGCGTCGGGGGCGGTGTGCACGTCGAGGGAGCTGCCGTCGGCGAACCGGGCCCGGTAGGCGGGGTGCAGCGCGACGAGGTCGAGGCGGTCGCGCAGGCTCTCACCGACCGCGGCGAAGGCGTCCTCGACGAGTTCGGGCATGGTCAGGACCGTGGGGCCGGTGTCGATCCGGTAGCCGCCGCGGTCCATGAGTCCGGCCCGGCCGCCCGGGTGGTCGTCCCGTTCGACGAGCGTGACCGTGCGGCCGGAACCCAGCAGGTGCAGTGCGGCGGACAGGCCCGCGAGCCCCGCGCCCACGATCACCACATGGTCGGTGCGGCCAGGAAGGGTCCTCATCGGCTCCCGCTCTCGATCAGGGGAAGGTGCGGGTCGGCGGTCGCGCCGGACACGGGCAGCCCCGCCACCCCGCGGAACAGTTCGTGCAGGCGCCGGTCCGCATGGGGGACCAGGGCGCCGGCGGCCAGGTGGCGGTGGGCCTGTCCGACCAGCTTGCGGATCTTGTCCTCGACGATCCCGCGGGCCCCGGTCGTCACGAACGCCTCCCGCACCTCGCGCACGTCGTCCTCGGAAAGATCGGCCCGGCCCACACAGCGGTCGAGCAGGGCCAGCACGTCGTGGTCCGCGGCGGCCTCGGCCCTGGCGGTCGCCACCGCCAGGAGGTAGGTGCCCTTGCCGTCGCGGATGTCGTCCCCCGAGGGTTTGCCGGTCTCCCCGGGATCGCCGAACGCGCCGAAGAGATCGTCCCGCAGCTGGAAGGCGATTCCCGCGCAGCGACCCGCCGAACAGAGCGCCCCGGTCGTCGCGTCGTCGGCGCCGGCGAGCGCGGCGCCGAGGGCCAGCGGGCGTTCCACCGAGTACAGGGCGGTCTTGAGGACGGCTGTCCGTACGGCCCCGGTCATCGACCGGGTCCCGGTGGCCTGCCCCCGGAGGTCCAGGTACTGGCCCGCGACCATCTCCGCCCGCATGGCCCGCCAGAGCCCGCGGACCCGGTGCGCCCGCGCCGGGTCGAGGACGGTCGCGGCGACCACGTCGTCGGCCCAGCTGAGCGCCAGGTCACCGGCGAGGATCGCGGCGGCCGTCCCGAAGTCCTGCTTCTCGGACGCGCCGTACTGGTTCTGGAGGTCGACGTGCACGGCGTCCCTGCCCCGGCGCAGCGGTGAGCCGTCCATGACGTCGTCGTGGACCAGGGCGCACGTCTGGATGAGTTCGAGCCCGGCGGCGAGCCGCAGGGCCGCGTCCACCTGACCGGGCCCGGCACCGCCCGCACAGGCCCGCAGGCCCCACCACAGGAACCGCGAACGGATGCGCTTGCCGCCGCGCAGGGTGAACCGGGCCACGCGGTCCGCGATGTCCCCGGCGAAGGCGGGGTCGATGGACCGGGCCTCCTCCAGCCGTCCATGGAGGATGCCCTCCAGCGTGCGGTGCACCGCGGCGGACACATCGGCGTCGATGTCGCACGCGCTCACACCGTCCAGGGCGTCCTGCCTGGTCCCCTCCGCGGGTCCCGAGAGCATGGCGCGTCCTCCCACCGTGACACTTGATCGATACGGGTCACAGAACGCTTCGGGCGCCGGAGGCCCGCCGGATGCACCCGGCTGCCGTCTACCGACCGTCACCGGGACGGCATGGGCGGCACCCGCGGGCGGGCGATGTTCGAACTTGTACCAACTCGTGCCCATGGCCATGGAATTGGCCATTCGGCCGCCGTTCCGGGGTCGAAATCGCGTCACGCATCGGAACCCCCGCCCGGTGGCCCCGACTCCGGATTGTCACCGCCGGGGCGGTCACGGGTTCCTATCGCCGCTGGTCACAGCGCGTGTCCTGACCGTTACAGAGCCGAGGGTGTTCACGGAATGGTTGATCCGGCCTCCAAGGTCGAGCACAAATTCCACACATCCCCTCTCCATACCCGTCCTCATGCTCTAGATTGTCCGTGCTTCAGCTGTTCGGGCGCGAGGCAGCCATAAATGATCAATAGTCCGGCGTTACGGACAGCGAGCGATCGCGTCCCGGCGCCGCACGTGGGGGTGATCAATTCCGGGGCCCGGTGCGGGCTTCGGGTGCGGGGAGCATCCGGGGTTTCCGACGGGTTTCGGCATCAGTTCGTGAGTCCGGCAGGACGAGTGTGTCCTTTTTGCCGCCGGGGTGGGTTGTTCACAAGGTTCACAAGCGCTGAATTGAGCGGAATGCCGTGCGCGAGGGGCGCGCGCTTTCCGCGGGGAGGAACAGCGCGGCACGGGAGGCGGGGGTCTCCCGGGGGAGGACCAGTGCGGGAGGCGGGGGCCTCCCGGGGGGAGGGGCAGTGCTGGGCGAACACGTCGAACCACTGGGGACCTGGGGGGTTCTGTGCGGCAGGGGGGATTAGTCAGCCCGTTTCCGTCGGCGCGCGGGCGTCTGGCGAACGGGGCGATCAGCGAGCCCGCAACCGAATGGGAGCAGCGGTACCGACGTACCGTGATCACCAGCGATACCGTGGCCACCGCATTCGTGGTGGCGGGGATCGGTATCTTCTTCGGGGCCCGGGACGCGGCCAACTGGCACGAAAAGTGGGGCATTCTCGCATTCGGCACCGAACTCCTGGTGCTGGGCGCATTGGCGGTCAGCCGTGCGTGGTCCCCGTCCGTACTCGGACAGGGCGCCGAGGAATTCCGGCGCCTCGGACGCTCACTGTTCACCGCTGTCGTGGTTCTCGCGCTCGGCGGAATCGCCCTCACCTCGCGCAACATCAAACTCTGGATCTTCGTGGCGATCCCCGCCATCGGGCTCGTCACCATGACCGCGCGGTACCTGCTGCGCCTGCGGCTGCACAGACAGCGGCAGGACGGGCGGTGCCTGCGGCCGGTGCTCGCCGCCGGCAGCCCGGAAACCGTGAGCGACCTGATCACCCGGGCCCGCAAGTTCCCGCACCTCGGCTGGCGTGTGGAGGCGGTGTGCACGGCGGACGGCCTCGGGCCCGACGGTGACCATCTCGACGGAGTGCCGATCGTCGGCGGCCTCGCGGACGTCGCCAACCACGTCCGCCGCGACGGCTACCGGGTCGTCGCGGTCACCCCTGACCCGCACTGGTCACCGGACCGGCTGCAGCGCCTCGCCTGGAACCTGGAGGGCAGCGACGCCGAAATGGTCGTCGCGCCCGTCCTGATGGAGGTGGCGGGACCGCGGCTGCACGTCGACGCGGTGCTCGGGATCCCGCTGCTGCGGGTGAGCATGCCCACCTTCACCGGGGGCCGCCGCGTGGTCAAAGGCATCGTCGACCGCCTCGGCGCGGCGTTCCTGCTGATCCTGTTCGCGCCGCTGATGGTGCTCGTCGGGCTGCTCGTCCTCGCGGACAGCCGGGGCGGGGCGCTCTACCGCCAGCGAAGAGTCGGCAAGGACGGCCGTGAGTTCACCATCTTCAAGTTCCGCACCATGGTCACCGGGGCGCACGACGCACGCGCCCAGCTGGCCGACCGCAACGAAGGCGCGGGGCTGCTCTTCAAGCTCCGCAGGGACCCGCGGGTCACCCGGGTGGGAGCGGTGCTGCGGCGGTACTCGATCGACGAACTCCCGCAGCTGTTCAACGTACTGACCGGATCGATGTCGCTCGTCGGGCCCCGGCCCCCGCTGCCCGAGGAGTCCGCCGCGTACGGCCCGGACATCAGGCGGCGACTGCTGGTCAAGCCGGGCCTGACCGGCCTGTGGCAGATCAGCGGACGCAGCGACCTGCCGTGGGAGGAGGCCGTCCGCCTCGACCTGCGGTACGTGGAGGACTGGTCGCTCGCCCTCGACACAGTGATCTTGTGGAAGACGCTGCGCGCGGTGATCCACGGCCAGGGGGCCTACTGATGCACGGGGACCGGCGTCCGCACAGGACGCGTACAGCAGGCCGGGACAGCCGGCCTGGGGGGAGTGGCCAGTCATGAAGGTCAGCGTTTTCGGGCTCGGCTACGTGGGCTGTGTGTCGGCCGCGTGCCTGGCCGGCAGGGGGCACGAGGTCGTCGGTGTCGACGTGAACCAGGTGAAGGTCGACCTGGTCAACGACGGCAAGGCCCCCGTGGTCGAGGAGCGGATCGGCGAGCTCACCGCCGACGTCGTACGGACCGGGGCGTTGCGCGCCACCACCGACGTCCGCGAAGCGATCATGGACAGCGAGGTGTCGCTGATCTGCGTGGGCACGCCGTCGGAGCCCAACGGCAGCCTGTGCACCACGTACTTGGAGCGCGTCACCGAGGAGATCGGCATCGCGCTCGCCGAGCGGGGCGGACGGCACACCGTCGTCTTCCGCAGCACCATGCTCCCCGGCACCTGCCTCAACCTGCTCGTGCCCATCCTGGAGAAGCACATCGGCGGCACGGCCGGGGTCGACTTCGGCGTCGCGGTCAACCCCGAGTTCCTGCGCGAGGGCACGAGCGTGCGGGACTTCTTCGACCCGCCCAAGACCGTCATCGGCGAACTCGACCCGGCCAGCGGCGACGCGGTCGCCGCGCTGTACGAGGGACTGCCCGGCGAGGTGTTCCGGGTGCCCGTCCCGACGGCGGAGGCGATCAAGTACGCGGACAACGCGTTCCACGGCCTCAAGATCGGCTTCGCCAACGAACTGGGCGCCGTGTGCCAGGCGCTCGGCGTCGACTCGCACCAGGTCATGGACGTGTTCATGGCCGACCGCAAACTGAACATCAGCCCCGCCTACCTGCGGCCCGGCTTCGCCTTCGGCGGCTCCTGCCTCCCCAAGGACCTGCGCAGCCTGGTCCACGCCGCGCAGCGCGCCGACGTCTCGGTGCCCATCCTGTCCCACGTCCTGCCCTCCAACGCCGACCACCTGCAGCGCGCGGTCGAACTGGTCGAGCGCACCGGCAGGCGCCGGGTGGGGATGTTCGGGCTCTCCTTCAAGCCCGGCACCGACGACCTCCGCGAGAGCCCGCTCGTCGAACTCGCGGAGAGACTCTTCGGCAAGGGGTACGACCTGCGGATCTACGACGCCAACGTCAGCCTCTCGCGGCTGATCGGCGCCAACCGCGAATACATCGAGACCCGGTTGCCGCACCTCGCGCAGCTGCTCGCCGACTCCGTCGACGACGTACTGGAGCACGCCGACGTGTGCCTGGTCGGGACCAAGGACCCGGCCGTGCTCGCGGCGCTGCCCCACGGCGAGTCGCCGGTGCTCATCGACCTCATCCACCTTCCCGACGCCGACGCGCGCCGGACCGAACCCGGGTACGTGGGCCTTGCTTGGTAATGCGGTACAAGACGACCGGCCCCGCCGGCGCGCGCTGATCCTGGTGGAGAACCTGTCGGTGCCGTTCGACCGGCGGGTGTGGCAGGAGTGCACGACGCTCCGCGACGCGGGGTGGACGGTGCACGTCATCTGCCCCCAGGGCACCAAACGGGACACCGAACCGGAGGCGGAGATCGACGGGGTGCGGATCCACCGCTACCCGTTGCGCGCCGCCACCTGGGGCCCCGCCGGCTATGTGCGGGAGTACGGATCGGCGCTGTGGCACACCGCACGGCTGATCCGCGAGGTCGGCCCGGTCCACGTGGTCCACGCCTGCAACCCGCCGGACCTGCTGTTCCTGCCGGTCCGGTGGCTGACCCGGCGCGGCGCACAGTTCGTCTTCGACCAGCACGACCTCGTGCCGGAGCTGTACCTCTCCCGGTTCGACCGCGGCGAGGACCTCCTCTACCGGGGCGTGCGCGCGCTGGAACGGATGACCTACCGGGCCGCCGACATCGTCCTCGCCACCAACGAGAGCTACCGGGACGTCGCGGTGAGCCGCGGCGGCAAACGGCCGGAGGACGTCTTCGTGGTGCGCAGCGCGCCCCAGGTGGAGCGGTTCCAACCGGTGGCTGCCGAACCGGAGTTGAAGAACGGCAAGCCCCATCTGCTCTGCTACCTCGGCGTCATGGGACCGCAGGACGGCGTCGACTACGCCCTGCGGGCCCTCGCGCGACTCCGCGACGAACTCGGCAGGACCGACTGGCACGCGGTGTTCGTCGGCGCGGGCGACGCCTTCGACGCGATGGTGGAACTGTCCGGGGAGCTCGGGCTCTCCGACCAGGTGGAGTTCACCGGGCGAATACCCGACGCCGACCTGGTGCGCTACCTGTCCACCGCCGACGTGTGCCTCTCGCCCGACCCGCACAACCCGCTCAACGACGTGTCGACCATGAACAAGGTCCTCGAGTACATGGCGATGGGCAAGCCGATCGTCTCGTTCGACCTGCGCGAGGCCCGCGTCTCCGCCGGTGACGCCGCCGTCTACGCGCCCGCCAACGACGAGGCGCAGTTCGCGAAGCTCGTCACGGAGCTGCTCGACGACCCGGAGAAGCGCGCCCGCATGGGCGCGATCGGCCAGGAGCGGATCACCGGCCCGCTCTCCTGGCAGAACTCCCAGAAGCAACTGCTCGCCGCCTACGACGCCGCCTGCCGCGGACGCACCGCGGCGCCGAGAGCCGCTCCGGGACGCCAGGGGAGGAGGCGGCTCCGTTGAGCGACGAAACGATACGACTGGCCACGGTCGGCCGGATACTCCGCCGCAGGTGGCGGCTGCTCGCGGTCCTCACCCTGGTGGGCGCACTCGTCGGGTACGGCGCCTCGGTGGTGCTCTTCCCGCCCCGGTACACGGCATCGGCGTCCGTACTCCTGCCGGGGCAGTGGGAGGAGCGCGAACTGCTCACCCAGGCACAGGTCGCGACCAGTTCGTCGGTCGTCGACCGCGCGGCCGCCGAGCTCGGATGGAAGGACGTCGACGCCACCGAACTCAAGGACAAGGTCGGCGCCAAGGCCACGGACGGGAACATCATCAAGATCTCGGGAACGGCAGAGAGCCCGGAGCGCGCACAGGAGCTCTCCGACCGGGTGGCACAGGAGTTCGTCAGCTTCTCCGCACGGCTCACGGGCGGCAGCACCGACGACGGAACGGAGACGGGCCCCGAGGCCCTGCGCAAGAAGGTGGAGGCGACCAACCGCCGCATCAGCGAACTCGCCGACTCGGCCGACCCGGGCCGGACCGTCGAAGGCGTACAGGCCCGCACGTCCCTGGAGAAGCTGCGGGCCTCGCTGGAGGAGGCCATGAAGAAGCTGGACCAGGCCGAGACCGTGTCCGGCAAGGCCGGCATGGTCGTCATGGGGAAGTCGCCCAAGCCGACCGGCGAGGCACCTCCGACGCGCACCCAGCTCATGGCCGGCGGGGCGCTCCTCTTCCTGGTGTCCGCCGTCATCGGCCACCTCGCCGCCGCCCGCACGAACCGCAGGCTGCGCACCGAACCCGAGATCGCCGCGGCGCTCCGCTCCGAACTGCTCGGCACCGTCGACGTACCCGACGAAGGACGCGCGCACCGGCCGGACGGCCCGCGAGCGATGGTGCGCCACTTCCTCGGCCTCGACACCCGCTGGGACACACCTGCCCCGCAGCGCTCCGCCGACGAGGCAGGACGGCGCATCCGCTACCGGCGCGTGTGCACCCGCCTCCGCAACAAGATGCCCGCCGCCCGGCGGCTCCTCGTCGTCGTGCCCGAGGGGGACGAGGTCGCCCACCGGGCCGCCGGGCAGCTCGTCGCCGAGTCCGCGAGCGATCCGTCCGTGAACGCCGCGAACAGGGGGTACCCCGCGCTGCGCGTCGTCGAGGTCCCGGTGTCACGGCCCGTCGTGCCGGACAGCGGCGCCGAGTCCGGCGCCCTGGTCGTGCTCAGCGCGGGCAACTGGACCGCCGCCGAGCTCGCCGGCATCGCCGAGGCGTGCGCGGACGGCGGGCACGAAATCGTCGGCGTCGTCGTCGCGGGCGCGGTCCGCGCCCGCGAGGACCGCCCCGCCGACCAGCCCCCGGAGAAGGCCACCCTGGCCCTCGCCGTGCGCGGCAACGCGACGGGAGGCCCGGCGTGACGACGAACGCGACCGCGGACGCCCCGGCGCCCACCCCGCTCTTCGACCTGCACTCCCTGGTGGTGTCGGTACGCAGGCGCCGCCGCCTCTGGTGCTCGCTCGCGCTCCTCGGATTCCTGATCGGCGCGGCCCTCGCGGTCCTCATGCCGCCCCCGCCGAGCGCGGTGACCAAGGTGCTCGTCGCCCACCAGGAGGACCAGCCCAACGACACCGGCACGCTGATCCGCACCGACGTCGAGATCCTGGGGACCACCCGCATCGCGGGCAAGGCCCTCCAGTCCCTCGAGTCCACCGAGAAGCCCGAGGACTTCCTCCAGGACTACCGGGGCACCGGCCTGACCAACAACCTCATGCAGATCGACGTGACGGGCAAGGACGACGCCGACGCGGTCGCGCGAGCGAAAGCGCTGGCGGACGCGTTCGTCGCCGACCACGTACGCCGGATGCAGGCGGCCGCGAAGGCCGAGGCCAAGGCGCTGCGCGACCAGCGCGACCGCATGCGGGACGAACTCAAGGAGGTCAACGAGTCGATCGGCGACAGGTCGCCGGAGACCGACCCGCAGGACTCCGCGAGCATCGAGTCCCTCTTCTCCCGCCGCGCCGAACTCACCTCGCGCATCGCCGACTACGACCAGCGCGCCGAGGAAGCCCAGATGGGCACGCCCAAGATCATCGCCGGTACGCAGATCGTGGACGCCCCACGCGCGGTGGAACAGTCGCTGCCCAAGTCGGCCGCCACGAAGGCCGCGATCGGGCTCGTCCTCGGGCTCGTCCTCGGTCTGGCGCTGGCCGCCGTCACCTCCCTGGTGGCCGACCGGCCCGTGCTGCGCCGGGAGATGGCGGCGCACCTGGGCGCCTCGGTCATCGCCGAGCTGCCCCGGGTTCCGCGCCGCCCGGCAGGGCGCTGGCAGCTCAAGCGCACCCGGGTGGCACGCGAACGGCTCGCCGCCTCCCTCGCCCGCACCGCGCGCGGCTCCAAGGAACCGGTGTCCCTGCTGGAACTGGGGTGCGCGCGCAGCACGAGCGCGCTCGCCCTGGACGTCGCGGGGGTGCTCGCGGCGGAGGGGCCCGTCGTCGTCATCGACGGCCTGCCCGGCTCGGAACTCTCCGACAGCCGCCGCATACCCGGGGACGTCACGATCGTCGGCGGCGAGCGTGCCGCGACCGTGTCGCACCAGGTGCGCCGCATCGGCGTCGGCTCCGTCGCGCCCGGCACGGCGTGGACCGACCTCCAGTACCTGGGCGGCCAGGCCGTGCTCGTCGTACGGGCCGGACACGGCAGCGCCGCCTGGTTGCACACCGTCGCACGCCAACTCGCCGACCAGCGCATCCCGGTGATCGGCGTCGTGCTGATCGACCCCGACCCCCGCGACCGGACCGACGGCACGCTGTGGGACGGACTGCACACCGCGCTGCGAGGCCCTCATGAGCGGCTGCCCCGGCAGAACGGGACTGGGCAGCCGCGGACGGAAAGGCCGTCGGTGCCGGCCGCACGGGTCCCGTACAGCGACCAGGAGGCCAGGTAGAACATGTGCGGCATCGCAGGAACGTACCGTTGGCCCGACGGCAAGGCGGTGACCGACCGGCTCACCGACGTCCTCGCCCACCGCGGCCCCGACGGGTCGGGCAGGTACAGCCACCCGGCCGGTGACGGCGAAGTGCACCTCGGGCACCGTCGCCTGGCCATCATCGATCTCTCCGAGACCGGCGCCCAGCCGATGGTCTCGGACGGCCTCTCCCTCACCTACAACGGCGAGCTGTACAACGCGCCCGAACTCCGTGCCGAACTGACCGGCGCCGGGGTGCGCTTCCGCGGCACCTCCGACACCGAGGTGCTCCTGGAGGCCTGGCGGCGCTGGGGCACGGACTGCCTGCCCCGGCTGCGCGGCATGTTCGCGTTCGCCGTCTTCGACGAGCGCACCGGCGAACTCGTGCTCGCCCGCGACCAGCTCGGCATCAAGCCGCTGTTCCTGCTGCGGCGCGGCGGGGGCATGGTGTTCGCCTCCGAGCTGAAGGCGCTCGCCGCCGTCACCGGCGGATCCCTCGACGTCGACCACGCGGCCCTGGTGGCCTCGCTCCTCTACTACTGGGTCCCCGACTCGCGGTGCGCGTTCCGCGAGGCGGAGAAGCTGCCGCCGGGAAGCTGGCTGCGGATCCGGCCCGACGGCCGGGAGGAGCGCGGCACGTACTGGAACCTGAAGGACGTCGCCGCCGAGGGCCGGGAGCGGGCCCGCAGCGGCGAACGGCCGGACCTGGCCGCCATCGTCGAGGAGTCGACCCGGCAGCACCTGCTCTCCGACGTGCCCGTGGCGACCTTCCTCTCCGGCGGCCTCGACTCCAGCTACCTGACCGCGCTCGCGGCCCGCCACCAGCCGGGGATCTCCGCCTACACCATCGGATTCCGCGCCGCCGACGCCAAGTTCGAGGCGATGCCCGACGACCTGCGCTACGCCCGGCAGGTCGCCCGGCGGTACGGGGTAGACCTGCACGAGATCGAGATCGCCCCGAACGTCCTCGACCTGCTCCCGCAGATGACGTACTCCCTGGACGAGCCGATCGGCGACCCCGCGGCGATCAACACATTCCTGATCTGCTCGGCCGCCCGCGAGGCCGGCGTCAAGGTGATGCTCTCCGGGATGGGCGCCGACGAACTGTTCGCCGGGTACCGCAAGCACCTGGCCAACCTGCTCGCCCTGCGCTACCAGCGCGTCCCCGGGCCGCTGCGGCGAGGGGTGTCCGGTGTGGTGGACCGGCTGCCGGTCGCGACGGCCCGCCGGGGCTACCGCTCGGTGCGGTTCGCCAAGCGGTTCCTCTCCTTCGCGGGACTGCCGGAGGAGACCGCGTTCCGCCGCAGCTACACCATGTACGACCAGGACGAACTGCTCGCCCTCGTCGACCCGGACCTGGCGGGGACCGTCGACGACGTGCTGACGGAGCACGCGGACGTCTACCGGGACAACGAACTCGACGACCACGTCAACCGCATGTGCCTGACCGACGCCCGGATGTTCCTGCCGGGCCTCAACCTCGCCTACACGGACCGCTCCAGCATGGCCGCATCGACCGAGGTGCGCGTGCCGTACGTCGACGTCGACGTGGTCAGGGCGGCGTTCACCGTGCCGGGCGACCGCAAGATCGTGGGGCGGCAGGGCAAGGCCGTCCTCAAGGAGGCCGCCACCTCGATCCTGCCCAAGGAGATCGTGTACCGGCCCAAGGGCCTGTTCAGCGCGCCGCTGCGGGCCTGGATGAGCCGGGACCTGGCGCCGCTGGTGCGCGAGGTCGTCAACGACGGCGTGCTCGTGAACTCCGGGATCCTGCGCCGCGACGCGCTGGCCCGCATGGTCGCCGAGGACGCCGCCGGTCAGCGGGACTTCTCCAAGCATCTGTGGCATGTGCTGACCCTCGAGTACTGGTACCGCGGCGCTGTCTCCGGCTCCGGCCGGAGCCAGGCGGCCTGAAACACGTGAAACAAGAGGAGCTCGGGTGAAACAGGTTGTGCAGAACTACAAGAGCGGCGAACTGGCGCTGCTCGACGTACCGGCACCGGGGTGCAAGCCCGGCGGTGTCCTGGTGCGCAGCGCCTACTCGCTGATCTCCACCGGAACCGAGCTCATGAAGGTGTCCGAGGCCGGCATGTCGATGGTGGGCAAGGCCCGCTCCCGGCCGGACCAGGTGGCCAAGGTCATGCAGAGCGTCGCCACCAACGGGGTGCCCGCGACGTACCGCAAGGTGATGGGCAAGCTCGACTCCTACACGCCGCTCGGCTACTCGCTGTGCGGCGTCGTCGAGCAGGTCGGCGACGGGATCGACGACGTGGCCGTCGGCGACCTCGTGGCCTGCGCGGGCAACGAGCACGCCCTGCACGCCGAAGTGAACTGGGTGCCCGAGAACCTCTACACCCCGGTGCCGGACGGCCTCGCGCCGCGGCACGCGGCCTTCGGCACCGTCGGCTCGATCGCCATGCAGGGCGTCCGCCAGGGCGAACCGCAGCTCGGTGAGGTGGCGCTGGTCATCGGCCTCGGCCTGATCGGGCAGCTCGTCGTGCAACTCCTCGTCGCGTCGGGCGTCCGCGTCGTCGGCGCCGACCCCGACCCGTCGCGCTGCGCGCTCGCCGAGCGGCTCGGCGCCGCGGCCTGCGGCGACCCCGCGTCCGCCGCCGTGGAGGCCGCCGTCGCCGACCTCACCGGCGGCCACGGCGTCGACCAGGTGTACCTGGCCGCGGGCGGCGGCAGCAACCAGCCCGTCGAGCTCGCCGCCCACCTGAGCCGCGACCGGGGCCGGGTCGTCGACATCGGCAAGTGCAGCCTGGACCTGCCCTGGAACGCGTACTACGAGAAAGAACTCGACGTCCGCTTCTCCCGCAGTTACGGCCCCGGTCGCTACGACCCGGCGTACGAACTGGAGGGCCGCGACTACCCGATCGGCTACGTGCGCTGGACCGAGCGCCGCAACCTGGCGTGCTTCCTCGACCTCGCCGCCCGCGGCAGCGTCGACGTGGAGCCCCTGATCTCCCACATCGCCGACTTCGACGACGCCGTGGAGACGTACCGGAGCCTGAAGGACGGCGAACTCAAGGCCGTCGCCGTGCTGTTCCGCTACCCCGAACACACGGCGGAGACCGGCGAGGCGGCGGCTCCGTCGGTGACCGTGCCCGCGGTGAAGCTGAGCGGTTCCGCGGCGGCGGCCCCCGTCCGCGCCCACAAGTCGCCGGTGCGCCTCGCGTTCGTCGGTGCCGGGAACTACGCGACGTCGATGCTGCTGCCCCACCTGACCGGCCGCGACGGCGTCGAGCTGTCGACCGTCGTCACCACGACCGCGCTCTCCGCCGCCAACGCGAAGCGGAAGTTCGGCTTCGCCGAGGCGACCACCGACCTCGACGCCGTGCTCGGCGACAAGTCCATCGACGCGGTCTTCGTCGTCACCCGCCACAGCTCCCACGCCGAGCTGACGAAGCAGGCGCTCCATGCGGGCAAGGCGGTCTTCGTCGAGAAGCCCCTGGCCCTCGGCGAGGACGAACTGGCCGATGTACTGAAGGCTGTGGAGGAGTCCGGCAACGACCGGCTCCAGGTGGGCTTCAACCGCCGGTTCTCGCCGCTGCTGCGCGAGGCCAAGAAGCGGTTCGGCGCCCGCACGGGACCGGCCAGCGTCCGCTACCTCGTCAACGCGGGCAAACTGCAGCACGGCAGCTGGTACCTGCGCCAGGGCAGCGAAGGCACCCGGTTCGCCGGTGAGGGCGGGCACTTCATCGACACGGTGAGCTGGCTGCTCGACGCCGACCCGATCTCGGTGTACGCGCTCGCCACCCCCGGCAACGACGACCTCCAGGTCGTCCTGCGCTACCCCGACGGCTCCATCGCCACCATCAGCTACGTCACCTCAGGTCCCGCCGGCCTCCCCAAGGAGACGCTGGACCTGGTCGCCGACGGCAAGGCGCTGCGGCTCGACGACTTCGTCCGCGCCTCCGTGTACGGGAACAAGCGGTGGGTCAGCTCCCGGCTGCCCAAGGCCAGGGACAAGGGCCAGGAAGCCGAACTGGCCGCGTTCGTCAGGGCCGTGCGCACCGGCGGTCCGATGCCGGTGCCGCTGACGTCCCTGGCGGCCACCACCGCGGCCACCCTCGCCGTGCGGACCGGCCTGGCCGGTGGCGCGCCGGTGACGCTGGCGGGCGCCGAATGAGCATGAGCGCGGGCTGGTACCTGCGGCGGCTCTCCCGGATGGGGCCGCTGGAGATCGGCGGCCGGGCCGGCGACGTCGTGCGCAGGCGGCGCTGGCGGTCCGCGCCGCCCGCCTGCCCGCGCCCGGCCGACGCCCGGTTCACCGCGGTCCTGCCCGCCGGGACGCTCGACGCCGTGCCGCCGCAGGCCGCGAAACGGCTCGTCGCCGAGGCGGACCGGCTGATGGCCGGGCACGCCGAGTTCTTCGGCGTGGTCCGCGACGACCTGGTGGACCCGGACTGGTGGTACGACCCGAAGACCGGGCGGCGCGCCCCGTGGGGCTACGCCTTCGACGTGCCGTACCGCGACGAGGACGCGGTCGGCGACATCAAGCAGATCTGGGAGCCGTCCCGGCACCAGTACCTCACCGTGCTCGCCGCCGCCCACGCGGTCACCGGGGACGAGCGGTACGCCGAGCGGGTCGCCGAGCACCTGCGGTCCTGGTGGGCGGCGAACGCGCCGCTGCGCGGGGTCCACTGGACCAGCGGCATCGAGCTGGGCATCCGCCTCCTGTCGTGGGTGTGGATCCGCAGGCTGCTGGACGGCTGGCAGGGCGCGGCCGACCTGTTCGAGAACAACCCGGTGGCGGTCGACCAGATCTGGCACCACCAGCGCTGGCTCGCCGCCTTCCCCAGCCGCGGCTCCTCGGCGAACAACCACGTCATCGCCGAGGCCGCGGGCCAGCTCGCGGCCTCCTGCGCGTTCGCCTGGTTCCCCACCTCCGCGCGCTGGCGCGACGACGCGCTGCGGTCCCTTGAGCGGAACCTGCGCGGCAACACCTTCCCCTCCGGCCTCAACCGCGAACTGGCGAGCGAATACCACGGACTCGTCCTCGAACTCGGCCTCGCCGCCGTGGCCGAGGCGGACGCCGCGGGTGTCGCCGTCCCCGCGACCGTGCGCCTCGTGCTGCTGCGCATGACCGACGCGCTCGCCGCCGTCGTCGACAACCGGCTGCGGCCGCCCCGCCAGGGGGACGCGGACGACGGGCACGGACTCGTCGTGGACGGCCCCGGCACCGACCGCTGGGCCTCGCTCCTCGCCACCGGCGACGCCGTGTTCGGCCGCCTCGACTGGTGGCCCGAGGTGCCGGAAGGCGGCGTGCGCACCCCGCTCCTCGCCGCGCTCATCCGCCCGTACGCGAAGAACGACAGCCCCCGGCGCGTGACCCGCCCGAGGAGCCGTCCCGCCCACTTCGCCGACGCGGGCATGACCATCCTGCGCGGCCCGGAGAAGATCTGGTGCCGCTGCGACGGCGGCCCGCACGGCTTCCTCTCCATCGCCGCGCACGCCCACGCCGACGCGCTGTCCGTGGAGGTCAGGCACGACGGGGTCGACGTGCTCGCCGACCCGGGGACGTACTGCTACCACGGGCAGCCCCACTGGCGGCAGTACTTCCGCTCCACCCTGGCTCACAACACCCTGCAACTGGACGGCGCCGACCAGTCCGTGTCCGGCGGCCCGTTCCTGTGGACCAGGCACGCCCGCACCCGCGTCCTGGTCGCCGACACCGCGGGGCGGAACGTGGCCCGCTGGTGCGCCGAACACGACGGCTACCAGCCCTCCGTGCACCGCCGCCGCGTCGAAGTGGCGGCGGCCGAGCAGGAGGTGCGGATCACCGACGAGGTGCTCGGCCCGCACCGGACCGTGCGCCTGGCCTTCCACCTCGGACCGGCGATCACCGCGGACCTCGACGGGCACCGGGCCACGCTCACCTGGACCCGGGACGGCGAGGCGCGTTCCGCGGTGCTCGAACTGCCCGAGGAGCTGCGCTGGCGGGCACACCGCGGCGAGAGCGACCCTCCGCTCGGCTGGTACTCCGCCGGGTTCGGGCGCAAGGAGCCCGCCACCACGCTGGTCGGCACCGGCGGGTCCGCCGACGGCGTGCGAAGTTTCGCCTCCGTACTCAGGTTCCAGGGCTAGGGGGCCTCATGGGGATCAAGTGGCGGCACGGGGCGCTGCCGGCGGCAACGCTGGCACTCGCCCTGCTCGCGGTGACCGGCTGTGACAGCTCGTCGGACGAGCCGGGCACGCCGGGCACGTCGGACGCGCGGTCGAAGCCGACCGCCGCGCCGGCCGCCCCCGTGGCACGGGTGTGCGCCAAGCCCGCCGCCGGTCCCGAGAAGGCGCCGGCGGGTGCGGTGACGGTCGACCCCAAGGTCGTCGGTGACCTGGCCGAGAAGACGAAGAGCAACCCGCCGAACACCACGTTCTGGCTCAAGCAGGGCAGGCACCGGCTCGAATCGGACCGGTACGCGCAGGTCATGACGAAGAAGGGCAACCGCTACCTCGGCGCGCCCGGCGCGGTCCTCGACGGCCGCAAGAAGAACCAGTACGCGTTCAGCGGCACCGCCGACGACGTCACCATCAGCCACCTCACCGTGCAGCGCTTCGTCGCGCCGCACAACGAGGGCGTCGTCAACCACGACATGGCCGACGGCTGGGTCATCGAGCACACGAGGATCCAGAACAACTCGGGCGCCGGGATGATGGCCGGGGCCCGGCAGCAGGTCCGCGACAACTGCCTGCGCGACAACGGGCAGTACGGAATGAACGCGTACAAGACCGGCGACTCCATCAAGGGCCTGGTGGTCGAGGGCAACGAGGTCGTCGGCAACAACACCGGCAACTGGGAGCGGCGTCGCCCGGGTTGCGGCTGCACCGGAGGCATCAAGTTCTGGGCCGTCGACGGCGCCGACATCCGCGGCAACTGGGTCCACGACAACCGGGGCGCCGGGCTGTGGGCCGACAACAACAACAACGACTTCCGCATCGAGGGCAACGTCATCGAAGCCAATGACGGCGCCGCGCTCATGTACGAGACCAGCTACAACGCGGTCATCCGCAACAACACGTTCCGCAGGAACAACTGGGTCGAGGGCCGCAGGAACGCCGACCGCGGGGACGACTTCCCGTACGCGACGATCTACGTCTCCGAGTCCGGCGGCGAACCCCGGGTCCGCGCCCGCACCGACAAGATCGAGATCTACCGGAACGTGCTGGAGGACAACTGGAACGGCATCACCCTCTGGGAGAACGCCGACCGGTTCTGCAACAGCCCCGCCAACACCTCGACCGGCTACTGCACACTGCTGGTGAAGGACACCGACAGCTGCAGGCGCCCCGCCATCACCAAGGCCCCGCTGTACGCCGACTGCCGCTGGAAGACCCAACGCGTCGACATCCACGACAACCGGTTCGACCTGGACCCCTCCGTCGTCGACTGCGGGGACGACTGCGGACGCATGGCGATCATCTCCAACTACGGCACCTACCCCAAGTGGTCGCCGTACAAGGGCAGGCGGGTCTCCGAGGCGATCACCGAGAAGCAGCGCAACCGCTGGCACGACAACGACTACCGCGGCCCCTGGAACTTCGTCGCGGGCGACCAGACACGCAAGCTCGACTCGGGACAGTGGCAGGACACGCCGCCCCGGCAGGACGCGGGCAGCACCTTCGTCCGGCAGGGCGGTGGCTGACATGAGCACGGACGCCGCGATACGCCCGACCGGCACGCCCAAGGCCGTCGGCGTCGTCTGGGCGCTGCTCGGCCTCAACACGCTGGGCTCCGCCGGGGCGAAGACCATCGTCACGATTCCCCGCTCCCTCATCCAGATGGCGACCATGGGCGCGCTCGTCACCGCGTTCGCCCTGGCCCTCGCGCTCAACCCGCGGCTGCGCATCCGGCCCAGCGCCTTCGTCCTCCTGCTCACCCTGCTCCTCATTCCGAGCGTGATCTCCAGCGCCAACCTGGAGGTCGGGTACGGCGCACTGTTCCGTTGCTTCAGGCTCGCGCTCTTCGTCGGCACGCTGTGGCTGCTCACCCGCTGGTGGGACGGCAGCCTGACGTTCGTGCGCCACCACATCCGGATGTACTTCGCGGCGCTCTGCACGGTCGCCGTCGGCCTCGCCATCGCGCCGGGCACGGCCATGCCCGAGTACTACGGCGGCCGCCTCGTCGGCGCCCTGTGGCCGCTCACCCCGCCGCAGATAGGCCAGTACGCCGCCGTGATCATCGGGCTCACCGTGCTGCTCCTCATCGGCCGCAGGACCACCAGGGGCAGTGGGGCGTTCGTCATCGTGCCCTCGCTCGTCCTGCTCGCCCTGACCCACACCCGCACGGCCACCGTCGGCATGCTCGTCGGGCTGACGCTCGCGATCTGCTCGCTCGTCATGACCAGCGCCGCCGCCCGCCGCTTCTTCGCCTGGACGGTGGTGTGCGTCACGGTCGGCGCGGTCGTCTTCTACTCCGCGATCCAGGCCTGGTTCCTGCGCGGCCAGAGCCAGGAGAACTTCTCCAACCTCACCGGGCGCGCCAAGGTCTGGGACGCGCTCCTCTCGGCGCCCCGGACGAGCGGGGAGAAGGTGTTCGGCACGGGCCTCGGCGACAAGTCGTTCAACGGGCTGCCGATCGACAACAGCTGGCTGGCCGTCTACAACGAACAGGGGCTGACCGGCGTCACCATCGTGGCGTCGATGCTCCTCGTCCTCGGCGGCGTCGCACTCCTGCGGCCACCGTCCCTGTCGCGGGCCTGCGCGATCTTCCTCATCAGCTACGTCGGGATCTCCTCGTACACCGAGGCCGGACTCGGCGACGCCTCGCCCTACCTGCTCCACCTGGGCCTGGCCGCGGCTCTCCTCGCGACGCCCGCCACGCCTCCGCCCCTCTCGACGCCCGCAGTTCCCCGACGACACGTCCCGCGATGGGCCAGGAGGTGACCTCAAGCATGCACGCAGGAAACGATCCGCACGAAGCGCGCGCCTTGCGCGTTCTCGTCGTGCACAACCGCTACTCATCGGCCCAGCCGAGCGGCGAGAACAGAGTCGTCGACGAGGAGGTGGCGCTGCTGCGCGCGGCAGGACACCACGTCGACGTCTTCGAGCGGCGCAGCGACGACATCGCCGCACGCTCCCTCCTGAGCAAGGCCACCGTGCCGCTGCTCGTGCCGTGGAACCCGGCCGTCCGCACCGAGCTCGCCGCCCGGCTCCGCGCCGAGCGGCCCGACGTCGTGCACGTCCACAACGTCTTCCCGCTCCTGTCGCCCGCGGTCCTCGCCGCCTGCGCCGACGCCGGTGTGCCCGCCGTCGCCACGCTGCACAACTACACGCAGGTCTGCCCGCCCGGCACCCTGCACCGGGACGGCCGGGCGTGCACCGAATGCGTCGGCTCGTCGATGTCGCTGCCCGCCGTACGGCACGGCTGCTACCGCGACTCCCGCCTCGCGACGGTGCCGCTCGCCGTCAGTCTCGCGGTCAACCGGCGGCGGTGGTGGTCCGGCGTGGAGCGGTTCTTCTGCATCTCCGCGGCGCAGCGCGACACCCTGGTCAGGTCCGGCATGCCCGCCGAACGGCTCACCGTCAAGCACAACTTCGTGCCCGACCCGGACGCCCGCAGGACGGGCGACGGCGAGCACGTGCTCTACCTCGGACGCCTCGCGGAGGCCAAGGGCATACGGCTGCTCATGGCCGCGTGGGACGAGGTCGCGGCGGGCGGCGGGATCGGCGTGCCGCTGGTGCTCGCGGGGGCGGGGCCGCTGCAGCGGGAGGTGACCGCCTGGGCGAAGGGCCGGGACGACGTGCGGTACGTCGGCCTGTGGGACCCGCAGCGGTGCCGCGAGGGCGTCGCGAAGTCGGTCGCCGTGGTGGCCCCCTCGATGGCCATGGAGACGTTCGGCCTGGTCGTCGCGGAGGGCATGGGGGCCGGGGTGCCGGCCGTCGCCGCCGCCCACGGCGCCTTCGTCGAACTCATCGACGACGGCGTGACCGGGCTGCTGCACCGGCCGGGCGACGCCACGTCGCTCGCCTCGTGCCTGCGCCGCGTCGCCACCGACCCGGCCGCCAACCGGGACATGGGACGGGCGGCCAGACGCCGCTACGAACAGGGGTTCAGCCCGGCCGTGGGCCTGGAGCGCCTGGAGGAGGGGTACCGCTCCGCGATCGCGGGACGGTCCGGCGACGGGGAAAGCCCGTCGCCGACAGGAAGAGCAAGCACTGGCTCGCGGTGGGGGACACGCGCGAGCAGATATGGGGGGACCCGATGACAGCCTGCCGACTCTGCGGCTCGGCGACGCTATCGAGCGTCGTCGACCTGGGGGCGACACCGCCGTGCGAGAGCTTCCTCGCCGCGGACCAACTGGACCTGGCCGAGCCCGCGTACCCACTGCACCTGCGGGTCTGCACGGAGTGCTGGCTCGCGCAGATCCCACCGCTGATCAAGCCGGAGGAGACGTTCACGGAGTACGCCTACTTCTCCTCCTTCTCGACCTCCTGGGTGGAGCACGCCCGCACGTTCGTCGCCGACGCGGTGGAAAGGGCGGGGCTCGGCGAGGACGCGTTCGTCGTCGAGGTCGCCAGCAACGACGGGTACCTCCTGAAGCACGTCGTGAAGCGCGGGATCCGCTGCCTCGGCGTCGAGCCGTCGGTGAACGTCGGCGCCGCGGCACGCGAGGCGGGCGTCCCCACGCTCACCGCGTTCCTCTCCCCGGACACCGGCGCGGCCGTCCGCGCCGAACACGGCCCGGCGAACCTCGTCGTCGCCAACAACGTGTACGCGCACATCCCCGACGTCGTCGGCTTCACCCAGGGACTGCGCGCCCTGGTCGCCGACGACGGCTGGGTCTCCATCGAGGTGCAGCACCTGCTGACCCTCATCGAGGAGAACCAGTACGACACGATCTACCACGAGCACTTCCAGTACTACACGGTCGCGTCCGCGATCCGCGCCCTCGCCAGCGGCGGCCTCGCCCTCGTCGACGTGGAGCTGCTGCCCACGCACGGCGGCTCCATCCGGCTGTGGGCCCGCCCCGCCGAGGTGGCCGGGGAGCCCAGCGCGCGGGTGGCCGACGTACTGGCCCGCGAGAAGGCCGCGGGGCTCCAGGAGCTGTCCGGGTACACCGAGTTCTCCGCCCGCGTGGCGAAGGTCCGCCGCGACCTCCTCAAGTTCCTCGTCGAGGCGGCCGAGCGCGGCGAGACCGTCGTCGGCTACGGCGCCCCCGGCAAGGGCAACACCCTGCTCAACCACTGCGGGATCCGCCCTGACCTGCTCGCCTACACGGTCGACCGCAACCCCTACAAGCACGGCAGGTTCACCCCGGGCACCCGTATCCCGATCCTGGCGCCCGAACAGATCGCCGCCGACAAGCCGGACTACGTCCTCGTCCTGCCGTGGAACCTGCGGGCCGAACTGACCGAGCAGCTCGCGTACGTGCACGAGTGGGGCGGCCGCCTCGTCTTCCCCATCCCCGAACTGAGCATCGTCGAGGCCGCGTCCTCGAAGGAGGTCACAGCATGAAGGTCGTTCTCTTCTGCGGCGGCTACGGCATGCGGATGCGCAGCGGTGCCGCGGACGACGTGCCCAAGCCCATGGCGATGGTCGGCCCGCGCCCGCTGATCTGGCACGTCATGCGCTACTACGCGCACTTCGGGCACAAGGAGTTCATCCTCTGCCTCGGCTACGGCGCCCACCACATCAAGAACTTCTTCCTCACCTATGAGGAGACGACGTCCAACGACTTCGTGCTGCGCGGCGGGCAGACCGAACTGCTCTCCACCGACATAGCCGACTGGACGATCACGTTCGCCCAGACCGGCATCGAGTCGCCGATCGGTGAACGTCTCCGCCGGGTCCGCCACCACCTCGGCGGCGACGAGATGTTCCTCGCCAACTACGCCGACGTCCTCACCGACGCCCCGCTCCCGGAGATGATCGACAAGTTCTCCCGGCGCGACGCCGGCGCGTCGATGATGGTCGTGCCGCCGCAGTCCTCCTTCCACTGCGTGGAGCTCGGCGACGACGGCCTGGTGGGCGGCATCACGCCGGTCAGCGAGCTGCCCATGTGGGAGAACGGCGGCTACTTCGTGCTCCGCCAGGAGGTCTTCGACCACATACCGGAGAACGGCGACCTCGTCGCCGACGGCTGCGCCCAGCTCGCCAAGAGCGGCCGCCTCGTGGCGCACCAGCACCGCGGCTTCTGGAAGCCGACCGACACCGTCAAGGAACGGGCCGCGCTCGACGACGCCTACGCCCGCGGCGACCGCCCGTGGGCCGTGTGGGAACGGGACGACGCCAAGGTGGGCGCGTGATCAGGCTCGGGGCGGGACCCCTCGACCGGATCGTCGCGGTGGGCGCGCACTGCGACGACATCGCCATCGGCGCCGGCGGCACACTCCTCACGATGTGCACGGCACGGCCGGGCCTGCGGGTCGACGCGCTGGTGCTCTCCGGTGGCGGCGGCGAACGCGAGCAGGAGGAGCTGGCGGCGCTCGCCGCCTTCTGCCCCGGCGCCGAACTCGGCGTCACCGTCCTCAAACTGCCCGACGGACGGATGCCCGTGCACTGGGACGAGGCCAAGGCCGCGGTCGAGGAGCTCCGCGCACGCACCGAACCGGACCTCGTCCTCGCCCCGCGCACCGACGACGCGCACCAGGACCACCGCGGCCTCGCACGGCTGATCCCCACCGCGTTCCGCGACCACCTCGTCCTCGGCTACGAGATCGTCAAGTGGGACGGCGACCTCGGCCGCCCCAACGCGTACCAGCCGCTGACCCCGGAGACCGCCGAGGAGAAGGTACGGCTCCTCCAGGAGCACTACCCCTCCCAACGGCACCGGCCCTGGTACGACCGCGAGGCCTTCCTCGGCCTCGCCCGGATCCGCGGAATCGAATGCCACGCGCGCTACGCCGAGGCGTTCGCCGTCACCAAACTCGCACTCAAGCTGGGGGATTGAACCTTGCGCGTACTGCTCACCGGACACCAGGGCTACCTGGGCACCGTGATGGCCCCGGTGCTCACCGCCGCCGGACACGACGTCGTCGGCCTGGACTCCGGTCTGTTCGCCGACTGCGTCCTCGGCCCGCGCCCCGAGGACCCGCCGGGCCCGCGCGTCGACCTGCGCGACGTCACACCCGACCACCTGACCGGCATCGACGCCGTGATCCACCTGGCCGCGCTCTCCAACGACCCGCTGGGCGCGCTGGCACCCGACCTCACGTACGACATCAACCACCACGCCTCCGTACGCCTCGCCCGGCTGGCCCGCGAGGCCGGAGTGCGACGCTTCCTGTACGCCTCCACCTGCTCCGTCTACGGCGCCGCGGGAGGCGGCGAACTCGTCGCCGAGGACGCCCCGCTCCGCCCCGTGACGCCGTACGCGGAGTCCAAGGTGCGCGTCGAGGACGACCTGCACGCGCTCGCCGACGACGACTTCAGCCCGGTGTACATGCGCAACGCCACCGCCTTCGGCTACTCGCCCCGGCTGCGCGCCGACATCGTCCTGAACAACTTGGTCGGCCACGCCCTGCTGTCCGGCGAGGTCCTCGTCCTCTCCGACGGCACGCCCTGGCGCCCGCTCGTGCACGCCGCCGACATCGCGCGTGCCTTCACCGCCGCGCTCACCGCACCCCGCGACGCTGTGCACGACCTGGCGTTCAACATCGGAAGCGAGACCAACAACGTCACCGTCGCCGAGATCGCCGAGCAGGTCGCCGACGCGGTGCCCGGCGCGAGGGTGCGGATCACCGGTGAGAACGGCGCCGACCCCCGCTCCTACCGCGTCGACTTCTCCCGGTTCCGCGCCGCGGTCCCCGGCTTCGACTGCGAGTGGACGGTCAAGCGCGGCGCCCTCGAACTCGCCGACGCCTACCGCGAGCACGGCCTGACCCGCGAGGACTTCGAGCAGCGCTTCACCCGCCTCGCCGTCCTTCGCGCCGCGTCCGACGCCGGCACCGTCGACGAGACCCTGCGGTGGCGCCGATGACCGAGGCGGGCAGGCAGATGCACGCGCTGGTGGAGCGTCTTCACCCGCTCTGCCGGAGCATCACGGGCGACGGCGTCCGCGCCACCCTGAAGATCGTCGACGAGTACGTCCCGCTCACCGTGCACGAGGTGCCGACCGGGACGCAGGTGCTCGACTGGACGGTCCCGCAGGAGTGGAACATCCGCGACGCGTATGTCGCCGACTCCACGGGCCGCCGGGTCGTCGACTTCGCCGCGTCCAGCCTGCACGTGCTCGGCTACAGCGTGCCGGTCGCCAGGACCATGCCGCTGTCCGAGCTGCGCGAGCATCTGCACACCCTGCCGGACCACCCGGGCTGGGTGCCGTACCGCACCAGCTACTACAAGCCGGAGTGGGGGTTCTGCCTGTCCCAGGACACCCTGGACGCGCTGCCGGACGGCGACTACGAGGTCCGCATCGACTCCACGCTCGCCGACGGCCACCTCACCTACGCCGAGCACGTCGTCCCCGGCCTGGTCGCCGACGAGGTCATCGTCTCCTGCCACGTCTGCCACCCCTCGCTGGCCAACGACAACCTGGCCGGCATCGCGGTGGCGACGTTCCTGGCCCGGGAGCTGGCCGAGCGGAACCCGTACTACACGTACCGGTTCATCTACGCGCCCGGCACCATCGGCGCGATCACGTGGCTCGCCCGCAACGCCGAGCGCATCGACCAGGTCAAGCACGGGCTCGTGCTGGCCTGCGCCGGTGACTCGGGGCAGCTCACGTACAAGCAGAGCAGGCGCGGCGACGCGGAGATCGACCGCGTGCTCCGGCACGTCCTGACCGTCTCCGAACGCCCGCACCGGATCGCCGGGTTCACGCCGTACGGCTACGACGAGCGCCAGTACTGCTCGCCGGGGTTCGACCTCGGCGTGGGCTCCCTCAGCCGCACCCCGTACGCCGGTTACCCCGAGTACCACACCTCGGCGGACAACCCCGACTTCGTCCTTCCGGAGGCGATGGCGGACACCCTCGCCGTCTGCCGCGAGGCGTTCGGCGTCCTCGACCGCAACCGGAGGTACCAGAACCTCAGCCCTTATGGAGAACCGCAGTTGGGCCGCCGTGGGCTCTACGACGCGCTCGGCGGGCGCAGCGACACCAAGGACGCCCAGATGGCCATGCTCTGGGTGCTCAACCTCTCCGACGGCGACCACAGCCTGCTGGACATCGCCGAACGGTCGGGGCTGCCGTTCGACGCCGTCGCCGTCGCGGCCGACGCCCTGCACGGCGCAGGGCTGCTCAAGGCATGACGCCGATGACCACCGAGGGGGAGAAGACGACACCGGCGGAGCCCGCCGAGCCGAGCGCCAGGCGGGGCGTCATCGGCAGGCTGTCCTGGGGCCTCGCCGACCAGGCTGCCTCCAGCATCAGCAACTTCGCCGTGGGCGTCTACGTGGCCCGTTCCCTCGGAGTGACCGCGTTCGGCGTCTTCAGCCTCGCCTGGGTGACCTACGGCGTGGTGCTGAACGTCTCCCGCGGCCTGGCCACCGACCCGCTCGTGGTCCGCTTCAGCGGCGTACCGGAGAAGTCGTGGCGCGAGGCCGCCGGCCGGGCGTCGGGCACCGCGCTCGGCACCGGCCTCGCCCTCGGCGCGGCGTCCGCGGTGATCGGCCTCGCCGTCGGCGGCCGCATCGGTTCCGCGTTCGCCTGCCTCGGCGTGGTCCTGCCGGGGCTGCTCCTCCAGGACGCGTGGCGGTTCGCGTTCTTCGCCGCGGGCAACGGCCGCAAGGCGTTCGTCAACGACCTCGTGTGGGGCGTCGCCCTCATCCCGGCCCTGCTGGTCGCGGCGCGCGTCGGCAGCGTGGGGGCGTTCGTCCTGGCCTGGGGCGGCTCCGCCGCGGTGGCCGGTGCGTACGGCTGCTTCCAGTCCGGTATCAGGCCCCGGGTCACCGGTGCGCGCGCATGGCTCCGCACGCACCGCGACCTCGGCACCCGGTACCTGGTCGAGAACGTCAGCAACAGCGGCGCGAGCCAACTCCGGGCGTACGGCCTCGGCGTCATCGTCGGCGTCGGCGCGGTCGGCGTCATCCGGGGCGCCGAACTCCTGCTCGGCCCCTTCATGGCCGTCCTGATGGGGCTCTCCCTCGTCACCGTCGCCGAGGCGGCACGGGTCCTGCGCAGGGCACCGCACCGCCTCGGCAAGTTCTGCCTCGTCCTCGGCGGCGGGCAGGCCGTCGCCGCCCTGCTCTGGGGCGGGGCGCTGCTCCTGATCCCCGACCGGGCCGGTGAGCTCGTCCTCGGCGACGTCTGGGACGCCGCCTCCGAACTCATCGTGCCGGTCACGCTCGGCGTCGTCGGCGCGGGACTCGGCACCGGCGCCGCGGCCGGACTCCGCGCGCTCGGCGCCGCCCGGCGCAGCCTGCGCAGCCAACTGTTCGCCTCCGCCTGCTACGTCGCGGGCGGACTCGGCGGCGCGGCCGTCGGCGGCACGGTCGGTTCGGCCTGGGGCGTCGCCGCCGCGACCGTCTGCGGCTCGGCCGTGTGGTGGCTGCACCTGCGGTGGGCCCTGCGCGAGCACCACCAGAACACCCTTCGTGAAGTGAGGACCACATGACTGCACCTCGGGGCAACCCCCGGCTGAGCATCGGCCTGCCCGTCTACAACGGCGAGGAGTACCTCGCCGAATCCCTCGACGCCCTGCTCGGCCAGACCTACGAGGACTTCGAGCTGGTCATCTCCGACAACGCGTCGACCGACGGCACCCAGGACATCTGCCGCAAGTACGCCGCGCAGGATCCCCGCATCCGCTACATCCGCCTCACGCGCAACATCGGCGCCGCACCGAACCACAACTACGTGTTCACCGAGTGCCGCGGCGAACTCTTCAAGTGGGCCTCGCACGACGACCTGTACGCAAGGGACCTCCTGCGGCGCTGCGTGGAGGCCCTCGACGAACGGCCCCACGTCATCCTCGCCCACGCCGACCAGGCGGTCATCGACGGCGTGGGCAAGGTCAAGGTCCCCTACGAGTACACGCTCGCCACCGACTCGCCGCGCGCGCCCGAGCGGTTCCGCAGCATGCTGTTCGAGCCCGGCGGCGACGACTTCTACGGCGTGATGCGCGCCGACGTGCTGCGCCGCGTGAAGCCGCACGACAGCTACCACCACGCGGACCGCACCTTCGTCGCCGAGATCGGCCTGCACGGCCCCTTCCACCAGGTGCCCGAACTCCTCTACTTCCGCCGCGACCACCCCACACGCGCCGAACGCGCCAACCCCTCCAAGCGCTCCCGGTGCGTCAACCTGGACCCGCGCCGCGCGGGGCTGCTGCACCCCACGCCCCGTCTGCTCGCCGAGTACGTCGCCGGATTCGTCTCGGCGATCCGGCGGGCACCGCTCTCCGCGGCCGACCGCAGCGCCTGCTACGGCCACCTGGCCGCCTGGATGACCAGCCGGGCCCGCCCCGGCGCCGGTGAACGCGTCGAGGACCGCGCCCCGGTCGACCCCGCCAAGCTCGACGTCTCCGTCGACGCACTCGTGGCCGGACGTGAGGGGCGCGGGGCATGAACACCGCTCCACGAGTGGGCGTGTTCGGCCTGCTCGGCTCCGGCAACCTCGGCAACGACGGATCGCTCGAAGCCGTACTCGGATACCTGCGCGCCGAGCACCCCGACGCGGCCGTGGACGCGCTGTGCGGCGGACCCGGGACCGTCACGGCCCGGTACGGGATCCCCGCCACGCGGCTGCACTGGAACCGCGGCGAGTACCGGACCGCGTCCCGCGTGGGCGCCGTCGCCGCGAAGGGCGTCGGCAAGCTCGTCGACATCGTCCGCACCGCCGCCTGGGTGCGCAGGCACGACGTGGTGATCGTGCCGGGCATGGGCGTCCTGGAGGCCACCCTGCCGCTGCGGCCCTGGGGCTTCCCGTACTCGCTGTTCCTGCTCTGCGCGAGCGGCAAAATCCTCCGCACCCGGGTCGCGCTCGTCGGTGTCGGCGCCGCCCCCATCCGCGACCGCCCGACCCGGGCCCTGGTGCGCCTGTCCGCGCGGCTCGCCGCATACCGCTCGTACCGCGACGACCTGTCCCGCGACGCGATGCGGGCCATGGGTGTGGACACGGCACGCGACGAGGTCTACCCGGACCTCGCCTTCGCCCTGCCGACACCGCCGCCGGGCACCCCGAACGGCACGGTCTGCGTCGGCGTCATGGACTTCCACGGCGGCAACGACGACCGTGCGCGCGCCGAGGAGATCCACCGGCGCTATGTGGAGGGGACGACCCGGTTCGTCCGCGCGCTCGTCGAGGAGGGCAGGCCGGTCCGGCTGCTCACCGGCGACGCGTGCGACACGTCGGTGGTCGAGGCGATCATCGACGCGGTGGACTCGCCGCTGGTCACCGCCGCCGGGACCGGCTCGCTCACCGACCTGATGCGGGAGCTGGCCGCCGCCGACTCCGCGGTGGCGACCAGATACCACAACCTGGTCTGCGCGCTGAAGGCCGGCACGCCGACGCTCGCGCTCAGCTACGCGGCCAAGAGCGACGCGCTCATGGACCGCATGGGCCTCGGCTCCTACTGCCACCCGGCCCGCGAGGTCGACCCCGGCCGGCTCCTGGAACAGTTCCGGGCGCTGGAGAAACAGTCCGCGGAACTACGCCGCACCCTCACCGAGCGCAACCGGCTCGCCGCCCGCCAACTGCGGGACCAGTTCGCCGAGTTGAACGCCGTCCTGTTCCCGAAGACCCAAGACGCCCACGCCCTGCGGGAGACATCATGAAAGCCACCCGAGTCCCGGAGATCGACGGCGCGTACCTCTTCGAGCCGACGCCGTACGCCGACGAACGCGGCTTCTTCTGCCGCACCTTCGACGCCGACGTGGTCCGCTCCGTGGGCCTCGACCCGGACGCCTTCGTCCAGGACAGCCTGTCCCGCTCCGCCCGCGGCGTGCTCCGCGGCATGCACCTGCGCTCCGGCGCCGGCGAGGCCAAACTCGTGCGGTGCTCGTACGGGAAGATCTTCGACGTCGTCGTGGACCTGCGGAAGGACTCGCCGACGTACCTGGGCCGGGCCTTCTTCGAACTGTCCGGCGAGACACAGCTGACCCTGTACATCCCGGCCGGGTGCGCGCACGGCTTCCAGGCGCTGACCGAGACCGCCGACACCTCGTACCGGATCGACCGCCCGCACGACCCGGCCGAGGATGTCACGATCGCCTTCGACGACCCCGAGCTGGCCATCCCGTGGCCGCTGCCGCCCGCGAAACTGTCCCAGCGGGACCGCGAGGCGCCGACCCTCGCCGAGGTCCTGAAGCAGAAAGAGAGCTGAACGCCCCGTGGACGAACGCAACGTGGCCGACGAAGAGTTCTCGCTGCCCCGGTCGCGGGCCGCGAACGAGCGACTGCACGCCATGATCCCCGGCGGCGCGCACACGTACGCCAAGGGCGACGACCAGTACCCCGAGCGCCTGGCCCCGGTCATCAGCCACGGCCGGGGCGCCCACGTGTGGGACGTCGACGGCAACCGCTACATCGAGTACGGCTCCGGCCTGCGCTCCGTCAGCCTCGGCCACGCCCACCCCCGGGTCACCGAGGCGGTGCGGCGCGAGATCGACCGCGGCAGCAACTTCGTCCGGCCGTCCATCGTCGAGGCCGACGCCGCCGAACGCTTCCTCGCGACCGTACCGACCGCCGAGATGGTCAAGTTCGCGAAGAACGGTTCCGACGCCACCACCGCCGCCGTCCGCCTCGCCCGTGCCGTCACCGGGCGGCAGCGGGTGGCGATCTGCGGCGACCACCCGTTCTTCTCCGTCGACGACTGGTTCATCGGCACCACACCGATGTCCGCGGGCATCCCGGAGTCGACCAACGCGCTCACGGTGTCGTTCCCCTACGGGGACCTGGCCGCCACCGACGACCTGCTCACCCGGTACCGGGATGAGGTCGCCTGCCTGATCCTCGAACCCGCCTCGCACACCGAGCCCCCGCCCGGCTACCTCGCGGGCCTGCGCGAACTGGCCGACCGGCACGGGTGTGTCCTCGTCTTCGACGAGATGATCACCGGCTTCCGCTGGTCCGAGGCGGGCGCCCAGGGCCTGTACGACGTCACCCCCGACCTGTCCACGTTCGGCAAGGCGCTGGGCAACGGGTTCGCCGTCTCCGCGCTCGCCGGGCGCCGCGCGCTCATGGAGCGGGGCGGGCTCCGGCACTCGGCGGAGCGGGTGTTCCTGCTGTCCACCACGCACGGCGCGGAGACGCACTCCCTCGCGGCGGCCATGGCGGTGCAGACCGTGTACGTGGAGGAGGGCGTCACCGCCCGGCTGCACGCGCTCGGCGAACGGCTCGCGGCCGGGGTGCGGGACGCCGCGGCGAGCATGGGTGTCGGCGACCACGTCGTCGTCCGGGGCCGGGCCAGCAACCTGGTCTTCGGCACGCTCGACGTGGACGGGCAGCCGTCGCAGCGGTACCGCACGCTGTTCCTGCGCCGCCTCCTCGCGGGAGGGGTGCTCGCCCCGTCGTTCGTGGTGAGCAGCGCGCTCGACGACGCGGACATCGACCGCACCGTGGACGTGGTGGCCCAGGCCTGCGCCGTCTACCGCAAGGCGCTGGACGCGGGCGACCCCACGCCCTGGCTGGCGGGACGGCCGGTGAAGCCGGTCTTCCGACGCCTGGTCTGAGGTCAGCGCGCGAACTGATCGGGCGTCAGGTTCCGTCGTTCGGCCGGGAGTCGGCCACCCGGTCGACCAGCCACGCGGTCATCGGCACCACCGCGAGGGCGGTGCACCAGCCGCCCAGCACGTCGGTCGGGTAGTGCGCGCTCAGCGCCACCTGGGCCCAGCCCATGGCGGCGCCCGCCACCAGTGCCGCACCGAGCACGAGCGACAGACCGGCCGCCCTGCCGAGGCCCAGGCGGCCGGACGCGACGAGCGCCACCGCGACCGCGAGCGCGGTGGCGAACGCGGTGTGCCCACTCGGGTAGGACAGGTTGTCGGCGCCGTGAATGGTGCGGTCCACCACGGACTTGACCAGCGTCGTCGTCGCCACCGCCAGCCCGGCGCCGACGACCACGAGCACGGCCCCACGACGGTGCCGCAGCAGCAGACAGCCCGCCACCGCCGCCACGACCAGCAGCGCCGCCCCCGCGGGCTCGCCCCAGAAGTCCGTGGCCAGGGCGACGTTCCGCCACGGCCCCCGCACACTGTCCGCCGTCGGGTCGATGAACCACCGGTCGACCCGGCCCGCCTCGCTGTGTCCCGCGTACTGGACTCCGACGACGGCGACCGACGACGCGGCGAGGACCGCGATCAGCCCGAGCCACGCGCGCAGCGCGGCGGGCAGTGACGCGGACGTCGTCGGGCGGCCGGTCACCGGCCTTTCCGTGGCAAGGCGGTCCACCTTCCCCTCCCGTCAGGGCCGTTGACGCCGCTCTGCCCGCCACCCTAACCAACTCGCGACCGGCAGCCGTCAGTTCGAGGCGGGAAAGGTCTGTTCGGTCCAGATGGTCTTGCCGGAGTGGGTGTACCGCGTGCCCCACCGCTGGACGAGCTGCGCGACGATGAGCAGGCCACGCCCGCCCTCGTCCTCCTCGGTGCTGTGGCGCAGATGCGGTGAGGTGTGGCCGGTGTCGGCGACCTCGCACAGCAGGGTGCGGTCACGGATGAGGCGTACCTGGATGGGGCCACCGCCGTAGCGGACCGCGTTGGTCACCAGCTCGCTGACGACGAGTTCCGTGGCGAACGACAGCTCTTCGAGGCCCCATGCGTGCAGCTGCCGGGTGGCCAGCTCCCGGGCCCGACCCGGCGCCACCGGGTCCGCGGGCAGCTCCCACTCGCCGACCCGCGAGGCATCGAGCTCGCGGGTGCGGACGAGGAGCAGCGCGGTGTCGTCGGCCGTGGAGCCGCTCGGCAGGAGCTCCGCCACGGCCCGGTCGCAGAGTTCCTCGAGCGACGCGTCACGGTCGCCGAGCACCCGGCCCAGGGTGTCGAGCCCGTGGTCGATGTCGCGGTCGCGAGCCTCCACCAGGCCATCGGTGAACAGGGCCAGCAGGCTGCCCACCGGCAGCTCGATCTCCATGGACTCGAACGGCAGGCCGCCGAGCCCCAGGGGCGGCCCGGCCGGCAGCTCGGGGAAGGAGACCCGGCCGTCCGGGTCGACGACCGCGGGCGGCAGGTGCCCGGCCCTGGCCATGACGCAGCGCCGCGAGACCGGGTCGTAGACCGCGTACAGGCACGTCGCACCGGTCGTCACGTCGGCGTACGCCCCGCCCGCCGCCAACGGGCCGCCCCACTGCTCCTCCGCCGACTGCGCCACCAGGTCGTCGAGCCGGGCGAGGAGCTCCACGGGGTCCATGTCCAGCTGGGCGAAGGCCCGCACGGTCGTCCGCAGCCGCCCCATGGTGGCCGCCGCCTGCAGCCCGTGGCCGACGACGTCCCCGACCACGAGCCCGACCCGGGTCCCGGACAGCGGGATGACGTCGAACCAGTCGCCGCCGACGCCCGTCACGTCGTCCGTGGGCAGATAACGGTGGGCGAGGTCGACCGCGGACTGTTCCGGCAGCTGCTGGGGGAGCAGCTGCCGCTGGAGGGCGAGGGAGGCGGTGCGCTCGCGGGTGAAGCGGCGGGCGTTGTCGATGGACACGGCGGTACGGGCGACCAGCTCGTCGGCCAGCGCGACCTCCCCGCTGTCGAAGGCGGCCCCACCCGTGCCACGCAGGAACGTGACGAGGCCGAGCACGCTGTTCCCGGCCCGCAACGGCACGACCAGCTCCGACTCGTCGAGCACGAGCCCACCGGAGGAGAGACTGCGGTCCTGCGGAGAACCGGGCGGGTACCGCACGGGGGAGGGCCCGCCGGACTCATGGGCCCGTTCCCCCGGGCAGCAGCGGGCGACCCGCACCAGCGACGCCGCCGCCGCGCCGCTGGTGGCCGGCACCTCGCCGTCGAGGACCGCCTGCGCCAGGTCGACGGTGACCTCGGCGGCGAACTCCGGCACCGCCACCTCGGTGATCTTCTCGGCGGTGACCTGAACGTCGAGGGCGCCGCCGACCTGGCGCCCCGCCTCGACGAGCAGGGCGAGCCTCCGCTGCGCCTTGTAGCGGTCGGAGATGTCGAAGGCGTCCTCGCACACCCCGATCACGCGTCCATCGGCGTCCTGGAGCCGGTAGTAGGCGCAGGACCACAGGTGCTCCGTGTCCGGATCGCTGGGCGGGCGGCCCTGGAAGTGCAGGTCCAGGAAGGGCTCACCGGTGTCGAGGACGTGCCGCATGACCGCGTCGAGCGTCGGCGGGTGGCCCCTGGTCACGAACTTCCCGTCGGAGTACAGCTCGTCGGCGCGCAGCCCGCGGAACTCGTCGAACGGACGCCCTATCTCCCGTTCGTACGCCGTGTTGCACCAGGTCAGACGCAGGTCGGTGTCGTAGATGCCGAGGCCGACGGGGGACTGGGTGGCCAGCCCGTGCAGCAGGGCGAGGCGGGCCTCCCACTGCCGCAGGGCCGTGAGCTCCGCCGCGACGAGGACGCGCACCGCCGGACCCGCACCCGGCAGGGTGCACACCCCGGTGGCGACGACCACGTCGTGCCCGTCGCGGTGCCGGGCGACGCGGATCTCGTTCCCCTGGAACCGGAGCGGCGGGCCGGAGGACGTCGCGCCCGGTGCCAGGAACGTGGCGACCGGCCGCCCGACGATCTCCCCCGGGGCGTAGCCGAGGAGCCGTTCCGCCGCCGGACTCCACCCGATGACCGTGTCGTGGGCGTCGATGACCGCCGTGGCCGCCCTGGTGACGTCGAGGGGACCACGGAAGTCGGCCTGCTCACGGTTCCCCGCCGTCATGGCGCCACACCAGCCCCGTTCATCTTCCCAAGAATCCGCTGTCCGCGGGGCGGGCACAACCGCGGTACGCCCAGTCAGCGGAGGCCCGGCGCCGCTGCCGCCGCCCGGCGGCCCGGTACCAGGAGGCGGCCACCACGGCGGCGAGCGCGGCTTCGACCAGGTCGCCGCCGTAGTACATGAGCTGCGACCCGGCGTGCAGATCACCGGCGGTGAAGGAGGTGCCGGGCGGTGCCGTCGCGTACAGGGTCTTGGCGAGCGCGGCATGCGCGGCGCCCGCGGCCAGCAGGGTCGTGCCGCGCACCGTGAGGCCCCAGCGGCGCCGCACGGGGTCGAGCCGGCAGACGGTGAAGGCGAACAGCAGCCCGGCGGCGAGGACGTGCGCGTGGACCAGCGCGTGCAGCCACGGCTCGTGCCCCATGCCCGCGAAGAGCCGCGTGCGGTACAGCACCCACAGCCCGCCGACATCGAGGAGGGCCGCCAGCGGCGGGAAGACCAGCCATCCGGCGGGCCGGGAGTGGGCGAGGGCGAGCAGCCACCGGCGTGCGGTGCCGGGCGACAGGCTGCGCAGGGCGAGGGTGAGAGGGCGGGCCAGGACGAGCAGCAGCGGGGCGGCCATGCCGACCAGCAGGTGCCGGCCCATGTGGGCGGTGAACGGCCCGCCGGGCAGCGGCCCCACCGCCGCCCAGACGACGCCCGCGGCACCGGTGCCGAACGCGACGTCACGCCACGGGGACCAGGTGTCGCCGCGCCGCCGCAGCCGGCGTGCGGCGAGCAGGTAGCCGCAGGCCACGAGACCCGCGCCGACGACCGCGATCAGCTCCCCGGCACCCGGCCCCATGGCGGCGCCGTGCTGACCGTGCGAGCCCGTCACGCCACGGACCTCGCCCTGCTCCGGCGCGCCGCACGGACGGCCAGCGCCCCGCCGACGCCCAGCAGCACGAGACCGGCGAGGTTCCACGCCCAGTCGTACGGCGTGACGTCCACGCCGTAGCGGACCTGGTGCAGACGCAGCAGCTTGTGGTCCACGATGCCGTCGATCAGCTGGAAGGCACCCGCGCCGAGGAACAGCCCGGCCAGGGCGTGCGCGGGGGCGAGCGCGCGGCGACGGCGCAGATCGGCGTAGAGGAAGAACCCGGCGACCAGGGCGAGCAGTTCGGCGGTGTGCAGCAGTCCGTCCGAGAGCAGCCCCACACCGGGGGTGGAGCGGTCGTAGAAGTGGTGCCAGTGCAGGATCTGGTGGAAGACGATCTCGTCGAGCGCCGCGGTGACCGCCGCGCCGATCACCCCGCACACCACCATCGACCTGCGCGGCTCGCGGCCGGTCCCGGGCGCCGTGTACGGATGGGCCGGTGTGCTCATGGGGCTGCCTTTCTGGAGGGCGGGGTCGGTCTGCTGCCGGGTACGCCTACCCCCGCGCACCGCCCGTGCGCAGGGTCCCGGCGCAATCGGGTTCATGTGGGTGAGCCGTCGCATCCGTGGAACCCACGAGGGATGAGGCGTCCCGCGGTGCGGGCGGGACGCGCCCGACCGCAGGACGGAGCAATGCGATGTCGATCGATCTCGCCGGATTCCTCGGGGTCGTACTGCTGGCCTATCTCGTGCCGGGCCCCGACTTCCTGGTGATCGTGCGGGCGGCCGCGCGGGACGCGTCCCTGGGGCGCGCGGCGGCGCTGGGCGCCCAGACAGGCCTGTGCGTGCACATGTGTGCGGCGGCGCTGGGGCTTTCGGTGATCGCCACGAGATCCGCGGTGGCCTTCACCGTCATCAAGCTGGCCGGTGCGGCGTACCTCATCTATCTGGGCGTGCGAGCCCTGCGGGACGCACGGAAGGCCGACATCCCGGCCCCGGAACTGACGACCCCCGTCGGAGGGCGCCGCAACAGCTTCACGCAGGGCTTCCTCAGCAACGTCCTCAACCCGAAGGCCGCCCTGTTCTTCCTCAGCGTCCTGCCGCAGTTCGTGGACCGGGGCGGCTCCCTGACACAACAGATCTTCCTGCTCGGCGCGGTCGACGTCGTCATCGGCATCGTCTACTGGCTGTCCCTCGTCCGCGTCGCCGTCCGCCTGCGCACGGTCCTGGACCGCCCGGCCTGGCGCCGACGCTGGGAACGGGCGACCGGCGGGCTGTTCATCGCGGTGGGCGTGGGGGTGGCGGCGGTGGAATGACGTCCCCTGGACCGCCCGATGGTCTAGACCGACTGCTAGCGTCTGGCGCACGAGAGGCGTGACGGACGGTGCGCCCGGGTCGAGAGGGGACAAGTCGTGGTCGTCGGCAGACAGGCGGGGCGGGCGTACATCGGATCCTTCACCGCGGCCGGGGGACCGGGTGTCCTCACCGCGGCCGTCGCGCCGGACAGCGGTGCGCTGACCGTGCTCGGCGCCACGGACACGGTCGCCGACCCCTCGTACCTCGCGCTCTCACCCGACGGGGAGACGCTCTACGCGGTCAGCGAGACCTCGGACGGCGGTGTCGCCGCGTTCCGCACCGCGGGGGACAAGGCCGAACTCACGGGGCCGCCCGTGCCGGTCGGTTCCGCGCCGACCCACCTCGCCCTGTACGACGGACACGTGCTCACCGCCAACTACCGGTCGGGCAGCGTCACCGCCGTGCGGGTACGGGCCGACGGCACCCTCGCCCCCACGCCGTCGAGCGAGCTCCGGCACACCGGCTCGGGACCGCATCCGCAGCGACAGCAGAGTCCGCACGCGCACCAGGTCCTCGCGGACCCGAGCGGACGCTGGGCGGTCAGTGTCGACCTCGGCACGGACTCCGTGCGGGTCTGCGCGTTCGGCGAGGGCGGGCTGACCCTGCACCGCGAGGTGGCGCTGCGGCCGGGGTCCGGACCGCGGCACCTCGTGTTCCACCCGCGCGGCGACCGCGCGTACGTCCTGAACGAGCTCAGCCCCACCCTGACCGTCTGCGCCTGGGACGCCGCCGACGGCTCCCTCAAGCCGCTCGGCGAGCTGCCGATCCTGGCGGAGGCCCCGGAGGGCGACACATACCCCTCGGAGGTCGTGATCGCGCCCGACGGGCGGTTCCTGTGGACCGCCACGCGCGGCCCGGACGTCATCTCGGTCATCGCGCTCGATGAGACGGGCGACGTGCCGAGCCTGAAGGCGACCGTGCCGTGCGGCGGGAAGTGGCCGCGCGACCTGGCAATCGACCCGGCGGGACGGCACCTGTACGCGGCCAATGAGCGCTCCGGGGACGTCACCTGGTTCGCGATCGACCAGGAGACGGGCATCCCGGGCCGCACGGGCTCCGTCGCGGCGCCCGCGGCCTCCTGCGTGGTCTTCGGCTGAGCGGGGTCGTGCCACCGTACGACGACGGGCCCGCCCCCACATCGGGGCGGGGCCCGTCGTCGTACGTACGGATCGCTTCAGTGCGCCGGCGCGCCCGAGGGCTGTTGCGGCGTGATGCCGAGCGTCGTCGTGTACTTGGCGAGCGCCAGCTTGCCGATGGCCGGGTAGGGGCCGATCGGCTCGGCGACGGAGAGGCCCGCCTCCTTCGCGGCTGCCTCCAGCAGGGCGCTGTCGAGCTCGGGGCCGATCAGGTACGGCGCGAGGGCCAGCTGCGTCGAGCCGGAACCGCGCAGCTGCTCGGCGGTCGCCGCGATGGCGCCCTCCTCGTCGAGCGCGGCGGCCATCACCGGCACCGCGAGGCGCGCGGCGAGCAGCATGCCGGTGATCCCGGCGGCCTGCACGGCCTCCTCGCCGCCGACGGTGGCCAGCACGATGCCGTCCGCGGCCGTGGCCACGGTGAACAGGCGGGCGCGGTCGGCGCGGGCGAGCCCCGCCTCCGAGAGGCGCACATGGAGGGCCTCGGCGAGCAGCGGGTGCGGGCCGAGGACGTCCGTCAGCTCGGCGGCGGCACGGCTGTCCATGACGGCCTGCCTCAGGCGGCGCATCAGCGCGGCGTCGGGGCCCGCGAGCAGCGGCACGACGACGGCGACCGGACCCTCGGGGTCGGCCACCTCGGCGCCCGCGGCACGCGCACGCTCGACGCGGGCGGTGCGCTCGGCGGCCGCGTGCGCGAGCACGGAGTGCAGCGAGGGGAACTCGGGGAACGACGTGACGGTGGCGTCTTCCTCACCGTCGAGGTAACCGATCCTGGCGTCGAGGCCGGGCAGCTCGGAGCGGGCGATGCTCACGACTTCCTCGGCGAGGCCGCGCATGGTGGTGCTGGGGACGCCCGGCACGGCGAGAACAAGTGCGGGCGCGCCCTCAGGAGCCGCGACGGGCTCCGGACGGCGGTGCCGGCCCGGCTGACGGGGGCGCGGCATTCGTACAGGCAGGCCGGATGCGGGCCCAGTGGGGGAGCTCATGCGCCCGCATGCTACTGGCTTGCGGGCCATCCCTGTTCGGGGAGGGTGCAGGTGGGCGGTATAAGTCCGTTTTTGTCTGATGAATTACGTAGAGGTCAACTGTCGCCTTCTTCATGGTCACCTGCGCCGTGATGCTCCATCCTCCAGGTCACCCCCCTCGTGGACCGAGAGCATGCGCGAGTCGAGCGGCAGCCGCAACCCGCCCCGGGCGATGTCCGCCGCCATGCGCAGTGCGCCGTCGAGCGGGTCGCCTGCCGCGGGAACCGGCCGCGCGTGCGGCAGTTGCTCGGCGAGTTCGGCGAGCAGGGGCGCGAGCAGGGGGTCGCCCAGGTTGAACAGGCCGCCGGTGAAGGCGACTTCGCAGGTGTCCGCGACGGGGCAGACGGCGGCCGCGGACTCGGCGATGTGCCGGGCCGCGGCCCGCAGGATGCCCTCCGCCACCGGGTCGTCCGACGCGCATTCCGCGACGACGGGTGCGAAGGATGCGAGGACGGCGGGCCGGTCGGTGCGCGGATAGAGCTGCCCCGGGAGCTCGGCCAGGGGCCCGAACACCGCTTCGGCACGTTCGAGCAGCGCCCGTGAGGCGCCGCGCCTGCCGTCGTGCGCCCGCATGGCCGCTTCGAGCCCGGCGCGGCCGATCCACGCGCCGCCGCCGCAGTCACCGAGGAGATGCCCCCAGCCGTCGGCGCGGCGCCAAGCGGTCAGGTCCGTGCCGATCGCGATCATTCCGGTGCCCGCGGCGACGACGGCGCCGGGACGGTCACCGAGCGCTCCCGCGTAGGCGGTGACCGCGTCGGCGGCCAGTGCCGTGCGCCGAACGCCCAGCGCGCGGCCGAGCGCCGCGGGGAGTTCGGCGCGGAGGTCGTCACCGAGGGTCGCCATGCCCGCGGCACCGACGGCGACGGCCGCGATCCGGCCGCCGCCCGCCTGCTCCAGCAATTCCCGCGCCATGGGCAGCAGTTGCGCCACGAAGTGCCCGGCGTCGATGCCGCGCGCACCGGTGCGCACCGGCTCCGCGGAACGCACGGGCTCGGGGCGGCGCATGTCCCGCGGCACGTGCAGGGCGGCCCGCAGACCCGAACCGCCCGAATCGACGCCGAGCACGCACTCCGGCCCGTGCCCGCCGGACTGCTGGGGTGTCACGGCAGCCGCCAGTCCACAGGATCCGCCCCCTGCTGGACCAGCAGGTCGTTGGCCCGGCTGAAGGGCCGCGACCCGAAGAAGCCGCGGTCCGCCGACATGGGGGAGGGGTGCGCGGACTCCACCGACGGCAACTGCCCGAGCAGCGGCCGCAGGTTGCGCGCGTCGCGGCCCCACAGGATGGACACCAGCGGCTTGCCGCGCGCCGCGAGCGCCCGTATGGCCTGCTCCGTGACCTCCTCCCACCCCTTGCCCCGGTGCGCGGCGGGCTTGCGCGGTGCGGTGGTGAGCGCCCTGTTGAGCAGCAGGACGCCTTGTCGCGTCCAGGGCGTGAGGTCGCCGTTGGTCGGCGCGGGCAGGCCCAGGTCGCTGTTCATCTCGCGGTAGATGTTGATGAGGCTGCCGGGCAGCGGCCGCACATCGGGCGCGACCGAGAACGACAGGCCCACCGCGTGACCTGGGGTGGGGTAGGGGTCCTGGCCGACGATCAGGACGCGGACGTCGTCGAAGGGCTGCTGGAAGGCGCGCAGGACGTTCGCCCCCGACGGGAGATAGGTGCGTCCCGCGGCGATCTCCGCGCGCAGGAAGTCCCCCATCGAGGCGATCCGTCCGGCCACCGGTTCCAGGGCCTCGGCCCAGCCGGTCTCGACGATTTCATGCAAGGGTCGTGGTGCCACGGCGTCACCCTACTGCCGTAACGGCCGGGGTGATCAACCGATGGCCGCGGCCCGCACGCACAGCACGTCCGGCAGGTGCGAGGCGAGTTGCCGCCAGGTGTCGCCGTCGTCCGCCGACGCGAACACCTCCCCGTTGCGATTGCCGAAGTAGATGCCCGCCGGGTCGCAGTCGTCGCTGCACATGGCGTCGCGCAGCACCGTGCCGTAGTGGTCCTCGTCCGGCAGGCCGGCGCTCAGCGGCTCCCATGTCTCGCCCGCGTCGGTGGTGCGGTAGACGCGACAGCGGTGGTCGGCGGGGACGCGGTCGCTGTCGGCGGTGATGGGGAAGACGTACGCCGTGCCACCGCGGTGGGGGTGCGCGACCACCGAGAAACCGAAGTCGGACGGCAGCCCGCCGCCGATGTCGGTCCAGTGCGCGCCCGCGTCGTCGCTGCGGTACACACCCCAGTGGTTCTGCAGGTACAGGCGGTCCGGGTCGGCCGCGTCCCGCGCCACCTTGTGCACGCACTGCCCGAACTCGGGGTTCGGATCGGGCAGGAACACCGCCGAGACACCGTCGTTCGAAGGGGCCCAGCTGGCGCCGCCGTCCTCGGTGCGGAACACGCCGGCGGTGGACACGGCGACGGTCACCGCGCGCGGATCGCGGGCGTCGGTCAGCACGGTGTGCAGGCCCTCCCCGCCGCCGCCCGGCACCCACTTGGAGCGGGTGGGATGCTCCCACAGGGGGCGTACGAGGGAGAAGGACTCGCCGCGGTCCTCCGAGCGGTACAGCGCGGCGGGCTCCGTGCCCGCGTACACGACGTCCGGCTCGGCGGCCGCCGGGTGCAGCTGCCACACCCGCTCCAGCGAGGCCCCGGTCTCCTTGGGGAACTTCACGGCGGGCTTCGACGGTTCCGTCCACGTCCGCCCGAGGTCGTCGGAGTGGAAGACGGAAGGCCCCCAGTGCGCGCTGTCACCGCCGACGAGCAGGCGTGGGGAGGGGCCGCGGGGGTCGATGGCCACCGAATAGACGGCCTGCGCGTTGAAGTACGGGCTGTCGTCGAACTCCCAGGCACCTCCTCGCCTGCGGCCGATGAAGAGGCCCTTGCGTGTGCCTACGGTCAGAAGTACATCGGCCATCGTGGCCACCTCCGCGACGTCGTTGTCTCAGGTATCCGTCAGTCTGCACCCCACCACTGACAGTCACCCTGCGGCGCGACATTCCCGCAGGTCACCCCCCGTGTCCTAGCCCTTCGCGCCCGGCCCCCAGCTCCCGGGCCACCTCCGCGACCGCAGCGGGCCCCACCCGGCAGCAGCCGCCGATCAGCCGCGCCCCGGCCGCCCGCCACCCCGCGACCTGCCCGGCCGCGAACCGGGTGGGCCCCCGCCAGGACCGGGCGGCCGCGTCCCACGTCTCCCCGCTGTTCGGATAGACGACCACGGGTTTCCCGGTGACCCGCGCGGCGAGCGCCACCGCCGCCTCCGCGTCCCCCGGGTCGCAGCAGTTGACGCCGACCGCGATCACGTCGTCCGCGTCGGCGGCGAGCGCGAAGGCCTCCTCCAGGGGCTGTCCCGCGCGCGTGCGTGTGCCCGCGATGCTGTACGACAGCCAGGCGGGCACCCCGAGGCCGCGCACCGCCCGCAGCAGGGCCCGCGCCTCATCGGTGTCGGGCACGGTCTCCAGAGCGAGGACATCGGGTCCGGCCTCGGCGAGGGTCTCCAGGCGGGGCCGGTGGAACCGCTCCAGCTCGTCCACGGAGAGCCCGTACCGCCCCCGGTACTCCGAGCCGTCGGCGAGCATCGCTCCGTAGGGCCCGGCGGACGCGGCCACCCACACCTCACGCCCGGCGGCCGATCCGGCGCGCCGGGCCAGGTCGACGCTCGAGGTCAGGAGTTCGCGGGTGCGCCCGGCGCCGATGCCGTGCCGTGCGAACCCCTCGTACGTCGCCTGGTAGCTCGCGGTGATCGCGACCTCGGCGCCCGCCTCGTAGTACGCGCGGTGGGCGCCCTCGATCGCGGCGGGCTCGTCGGCGAGGAGCCGCGCGGACCACAGGGCGTCGCTCAGGTCGTGCCCGGCGGCCTCCAACTGGTTGGAGAGGCCGCCGTCGAGCACGAGGGGGCGCTGGGCAAGGGCTTCGACGAGTCTCACACCGTCGACGCTAGCCGAGGCGAGGCGAGCGGGAAGTGGCAGGCCACCCGGTGTCCCGTGCCGTTCGGCGTGCTGACCGGTGGTTCCGTCGTGGCGCACACGTCCTGCGCGAGGGGGCAGCGGGTACGGAAACGGCAGCCCGACGGGGGCTTCGCGGCGGACGGCGTCTCGCCCTCCAGCGGGATGCGCTCCGGGCCCGACCCGGCGGCCGCCGGGTCGGGCAGGTTGACCGTGTCCAGGAGCCCGCGCGTATAGGGGTGCAGCGGATGCGCGTACACCTGCTCGGCCGGGCCCGACTCCACGAGCTTGCCCAGGTACATGACTCCGACGGTGTCCGCCAGATGGCGTACGACCGCGAGGTCGTGCGAGATGAACAGATAGGTGAGACCGCGTTCGCGCTGCAGCTCCCGCATCAGGTTGAGGATCTGCGCCTGCACGGACACGTCGAGAGCGGAGACCGGCTCGTCGGCGACGACCAGATCGGGCGAGAGCGTCAACGCCCGCGCGAGGCCCAGGCGTTGGCGCTGCCCGCCGGAGAACTCGTGGGGGTAGCGGCGCACGGCGCCGCGCGGCAGCCCGACGGCGTCGAGGAGCTCGGCGACGAGGCTCTCCTGCTCGGCGCGGCTGCCCACGCCCTGGATGACGAGCGGTTCGCGCAGGATGTCGCCGACCCGCATGCGCGGGTCCATCGCGGCGGTGGAGTCCTGGAACATCAACTGGACGCGGCGCCGGTGCGCGCGCCGCTCTGCCCGCGACATCCGCGCCGGGTCGGAGCCCTCGAAGCGCACCGCGCCACTGGTCGGCTCCTCCAGGCCCGCGACGATCCGCCCGAGCGTCGTCTTGCCGCAGCCGGACTCGCCGACCATGCCGAACGTCTCGCCCTTGCGGATCGTCAGCGACACCCCGCCGACCGCGCTCACGGTTCCCCGGCTGCGCGCGAACGCGCCGCCCTTGAGAGGGAACTCCTTGACGAGCGCGTCGAGTTCGAGGAGTACGCCACCGGGGGCACCGGTGGCCGGGACGGTCGCCGGGGCCACGGTCTCGTCCTCGGTGGCGGCTTCGGTCGGCACGGGGTGGAAGCACGCGAACCGGTGGCGTGCGCCCAGCGGTTCGTCGTCTGCGAGCGGTGGTTCCGTCGAACGGCACTCGTCCGTCGCGAAGGTGCAGCGCGGCGCGAAGCGGCAGCCCGTGGGGCGCGTCGCGAGGTTCGGCGGGAGCCCGGGGATGGTGTGCAGCGCCGTGCCGCTGCCGGCCGCCCGCTCGGGGAGCGCGGCGAACAGCGCCTCGGTGTAGCGGTGGCGCGGTCGGGCGAACAGGCTGCGGACGTCGGCCTGTTCGGCGACCTTGCCCGCGTACATCACCGCGACCCGGTCCACCCGGTTGGCGATGACGCCCAGGTCGTGGGTGACCAGGATCATGGCCATGCCGAGCCGGGCGCGCAGGTCGTCGACGAGCTCCAGGATCTGGTGCTGCGTCGTCACGTCGAGGGCTGTCGTCGGCTCGTCCGCGATCAGCAGTTTCGGCTCGCACACCAGCGCCATGGCGATGGCGACGCGCTGTCGCATGCCTCCGGACAGCTGGTGCGGGTAGGCCTTCATGCGCTCGGCGGGCTGCGGCATGCCGACGAGCCGCAGCATCTCCCGGGCGCGCGCCCACGCCTCCTTCCTGCCGATGCCGGGGCGGTGCAGGAGCAGCGGCTCCGCCACCTGCGCGCCGATGGTCATCGTCGGGTTGAGGGAGGTCAGCGGGTCCTGGAAGACCATGCCGATGGTGTTGCCGCGGACGTCCTGGAGGACGGGCGCCGGAGCCGCGGCGAGGTCCCGTCCGTCGAACAGGACGCGGCCTCCGGTGATCTCGCCACCGGGCGGCAGCAGGCCGAGCACGCTGAGCGCGGTCATCGTCTTGCCGCAGCCGGACTCGCCGACGATGCCCAGGGCCTCGCCGGGGGCGAGGGACAGGGACACGCCGTCGAGGGCGTGGACGGTGCGGTCGCGCGAGGCGATGTCGACGCGCAGCTCCTCGATGGAGAGGAGGGGATCGGTCGCCGTGGTGCGCTGGGGGTCGGTCATCTTCGGGGCACTCCCTCTTACTTCCGCAGCCGTACTTCGAATGCGTCACGCAGCCCGTCGCCGATGAAGTTGAACGCGGCGACGACCAGCACGATCGCGATGCCCGGCGGGAAGATCAGCCACCAGTAGCCGTTCTGGGTGTAGGTGATGCCGGCCGACAGCATCGATCCCCAGTCGGCCGAGGGCGGTGGAATGCTCAGGCCGAGGAAAGCCAGGTAGCTGACGTAGAGGATGGCGTCGGCGATCTGGAACGTGCAGTTGACGATGACCGTGCCGACGGCGTTCGGCACGATGTGCCGGAAGACGGCGCGCGTGCCGCCGCCGCCCATCATGCGCATCGCCTGCACGTACTCGCGGTTGCGCAGCGACAGGGCCTCGCCGCGCACCAGGCGGGCGGGGGACAGCCATGCGACGCCCGCGATGATCATGATGAGGACGCCCTTGCTCGGCGTGATGATGGCGGCCACCACGACGAGCAGGAACATGGCGGGGATGGCGAGCGCGGCGTCCGTGACCCGCATCATCGCCGCGTCGACCCAGCCGCCGAAGTAGCCGCTGACCGCGCCGTAGACGGTGCCGAAGAGCGTGGCGAGGAGGCCGGCCGCCAGGCCGATCTCCAGGGACGTCTGTCCGGCGACCATCAGGCGGCCGACCATGTCGTAGCCGAGGTCGGTGGTGCCGAGGAGGTGGCCCGAGCCGCCGGGCGGCCGGTTGGCCTGCGACAGGTCGGTGTGGACCTGCTCGGTGTCGTGGACCAGCGGGCCGAGGTAGCTGAACGCGAGCAGCAGGAGCAGCACCACCACGCCCGTCAGGGCGAGCTTGTTGCCGGTGAAGACCCGCAGTGTGCGGCGGGCCAGCGACGGCGTGGCCCGCGCGGCGTCCTCGTGGCCCGGGGCGGTGACAGGGGTGACCGTGGTACTCATGCCAGGCTCCGTATCCGGGGGTCGAGGACGGCGTACAGGACGTCGGTGAGCAGTGAGCCGACGACGGTGGCGACACCGACGACGAGCGTCACGCCGAGCAGGACGGGGAAGTCGGAGCCCTGCGCCGCGTTCCAGAACAGCAGCCCCATGCCGGGGTAGTTGAACATCGACTCGACGACGAGGGCGCCGCTGAACAGCGTCGGCAGATACAGGCCGAGGAGCGTCGCGAGGGGGATCAGCGCGTTGCGCAGGACGTGCCTGACCATGATCCGGCGGTCCGACTGGCCCTTGGCCATCGCCGTACGGACGTAGTCCTCGGTGAGGTTGTCGAGCACCGCCGAGCGCATGTAGCGGCTGAACATCGCGATGATGCCGAAGGCCATGGTGACCACCGGCAGGACGAGGCCCGTGAAGTCGCCGAGGAGTGCGCCGATCGTCTCGCCCTGCGGTGCCTCCGCCGGGAAGACGGGCATGACCTGCGCGAACAGGATGATCATGATGAGGCCGAGGAAGAACACCGGCGTCGCGTACAGCAGGAAGGCGAGGCCCGTCAGCGCGTAGTCCGACGCCTTGCCGCGCCGCACGGCCTGCAGCAGACCGAGCGGGACGGCGATGACGACCGCGAGGACGGTGGACAGGACGGTGAGGAGCAGCGTCTTCGGCAGGCGCTGCTTCAACAGGTCGAGGACGGGCGAGTTGAGTTTGAACGACTCGCCGAGGTCGCCCATGAGCAGCCGCTTCACGTACATCGCGTACTGCATCGGCAGTGAACGGTCGTACCCCTGCTGGTGGTTGAAGTGCTCGATCTGCTGCGGTGTGCCCTTCGGGCCGAGGATGGCGCGGGCGGGGCCGCCCGGCAGCATGTGCAGGAGCACGAAGACGATGACGGACACGAGGAAGAGGACGACGATCGCCTGGAGCAGACGCTTGACCAGAAAGCCGGTGAAGCCGGTCACTTCTCGGCCCCCTTCTTCTTGACGTAGTACCAGTGCTGGGGCGCGAAGGTGACGGTCGGGTTCTGCGAGACGCCGCGCAGGTCGTTGCGGATCACCGACACCTGGTACGCGGGGTTCGGCATCCACATCACGGGCAGCTGCTCGGCGAGGTACTCCCCGTACTCGTGCACGGCCTGCATGTCGGGGGAGTACTGCACGGCCCGGATGATGCGGTCCGCCTTCTTGTCGCTGTAGTTGCCGAAGTTGGCGGACGCGCCCGTGGAGAAGAGCTGCTCGCCGCTGGGGTTGAGCGGGTAGTACCAGCTGCCGGCCGTCCCGAAGAACGACATGTCCCAGTCGCAGCCCGGGTCCTTCGCCGTGCACGGGACGGAGTTGCCGAGCACCGAGTTCAGCGGCTGCTGTCGCACGGTCAGTTCGATGCCGCCCTTGGAGAGCGACGACTTGAGCTCCTGCATCATGTTCGTCGTCTCGGTGGACCCGGACTGGGAGAGCAGGGTGAGTTCGAGGGGCGTGTTCTTCGCGATGCCCTTGCCGCACTCGTCGGGGCCCGTCCCCGGGCGTACGCAGCGCGCCGTGCCGTCCTCCGTGCGCCAGCCGTGCCGCTTCAGCAGCGCCTTGGCCTTGTCTACGGAGAACGGGTACCGGTTCTTCTCCATCTTCTCGGACAGGTACTGGCTCTTCGGCGTGACCGGCACCGGGCCGAGCGTCGGCGTCGCGCTGCCCTGCCAGACGACGTCGCTCATCGCCTTCTGGTCGACGAGGTGCTGCATGGCCTGCCGGATGTACAGCTGGCCCATCATCGGGCCGCCGCGCGTGGAGTTGAAGTTGTAGACGATGTACGTCGCCGCCCAGCCCTCCCACGGATCGACCCGGTACCCCTTGTCCTCGAACTTCTCCTTCTGCGCCATCACCGAGGGCGGGATGTAGCCGTAGTCGACGCCACCCGAACGCAGCACGTTGTACTCGGAGTCCGCCGTCGTGAACGGTTTGAACACCACCTTGTCCAGGCGCGGGCGCTCCGACGCCGGGCCGGTGAACCTCTCGTTCGGCACGATCGTGACCTGCCCGCTGTCACGCCATTCCGCCAGCCTCCAGGGCCCGTTGACCGTCTTCCAGAGCGGGTCCGAACCGTACGAGCCGAGACTCTTCGCGTGTTTCGTCAGGCGCGCGAAGACGGCCTTGGCGCCCTCGCGGGTGCGGTCCCAGTCGCCGATCCTGCCGCCGTCGGTCTTCGCGTCCCAGGCGTGCCGGGGGAGCGCACGCAGCAGGACCAGCTGGTTGGCGGAGAACCAGTCGGGGTTGTAGGCGCGGGTCAGGTGCAGCCGTACGGTGTGGTCGTCGAGCGTCTCGAACCGCTTGACGTTGTCGGGCATCGTGCCGACCGAATAGCTGCCCCAGTCCGCCTTGTTGGCCCTGACCAGGTTGAACCAGAACTCCAGGTCGCGTGCGGTGACCGGCTTGCCGTCGGACCACTCGACGCCTTCGCGCAGCGGCACGGTCACGGTCTTGTTGCCGTCGCTGTACTTCGGCGCCAGGCCCAGCGTGCCGGGGCCGTGTGTCGTCAGCTCGCCCTCCGCCTCGTCCTGCACCGCGTCGTACACCGGCGTGAACAGCAGCGAATTGATCCCGTAGTTGTACGAGGCGCCGTAGCCCGGCGCACCGATCGGGAAGATCCAGTTGGGCGTCGCCGACGGCGGCAGCGCCATCGTCGCGGTACCGCCCTCGACCGGGATGCCGCCGGTGGGGCCCATGTCGATATGGCCGCCCTCGCGGGTGCAGCCCGTGAGGGCGGCCGCCAGGACGAGCAGCGTGGCCGCCGCGGACCTGAGTGAGCGCATGGCGATGGGCCTCCAGGGGGGACGGGGCCGGCCCGTGCCGGAGTACGACGGGGCGGCGCCCGAACGCTAGGCCGACCCCGAAAAACAAGTCAATAGGTTCATTCGGCAAGAAGTGAAAAGGCGGGAACGTCTGGCCAACTTGCTTCGACTCGCCCTAGTGTTCGTCCCGTTGTCGAACAAACGCGTCGAAGCAATGGGTATGCAACTGGGGGCGGCCGTATGACCGGAACACCACTCGGCGAGCCGGGCTCGGGGCAGCACATCCTGCACCTGGTCTCGTCGGGGGCGGCCACGTCCCGCGCCGATCTCGTACGCGAAATGGGACTCGCCCCCTCCACGGTCTCCCTGCGCGTGCAGGAGCTCGTCGACGCGGGCCTGCTCACCGAGTCCGGCGAGGGCGCGTCACGCGGCGGCCGCAGGCCCCGGCTCCTGCGGGTGGCCGCGCAGGGCGGCGTCGCCCTCGCCGCGGACCTCGGCAGCCACCACGCGCGGCTCGGCGCGGTCGACCTCGGCGGCACGGTCAGCGACGCCGTCGACCTGCCGCACGACATCACCGCGGGCCCCGACACCGCCGTCGACTGGCTCTGCGAACAGGCCGACGCGCTCGTCGCCCGGCAGCGCACCGAGGGCCGCACGGTACGCGCGTTCGGCGTCGCCTTCCCCGGGCCCGTACAACCCGGCACCGGACGCGTCCTCAGCCCGTCCCGCATGCCCGGCTGGCACCGCTACCCCCTGCGCGAGGTACTCGCGGAGCGCCTCGGCATCCCCGTCACCGTCGACAACGACGCCACGATGATGGCCGTCGGCGAGCACCGCGCGGCCCGGCCGGAACTGGAGCACCTCGTCGTCGTCAAGGCGGGCCGCGGCATCGGCAGCGGCGTCATCTCCGCGGGCCGCCCGCACGACGGCGCCAACGGCAGCGCGGGCGACATCAGCCACGTCCGCGTCGACGCCGCCGGCGACCGCCCGTGCAGCTGCGGCAACATCGGCTGCCTGGAGACCGTCGCCAGCGGCGCCGCCCTCATCCGCGAACTCGCCCGGCAGGGTGTCGAGGTGTCCGACACCGGCGACCTGCTGCGGCTCGTCGCGGACGGCGACCCCCAGGCCACCACCCTCGTCCGCACCGCCGGACGGCACATCGGCACGGTCCTGTCCGTCGTCGTCAACTTCTTCAACCCGCAGGCCGTGGCACTCGGCGGCGTACTCGCCACCGCGGAACCCCTGGTCGCGGCCGTACGCGGCGTCCTCTACGAACGCTGCCTGCCCCTCGCCACGGCCGACCTGGAGATCACCACCACGGTGACGGGTGTCGACGCGGGCCTGCTCGGCGCGGGCCTCACGGCGCTGAGCAAGCACCTCCCGACCGCGCCCGGCCCCACCCCCGCCCCGCAGGAAGAGAGCGCACCCGCATGACCACCCCCGCACACCCCCGCCGCCTGCGCATCGGCATCGGCGGCATCGGCATCGAGTCGTCCACGTTCTGCCCGCACCGCTCCACGGTCGACGACTTCCGCCGGACGCGCGGCCAGGACCTCCTCGACCGCTACACCTGGACGCAGGCGGACTCCGACCTCGCCGACACCGTGGAGTGGGTGCCCCTGCTGCACGCCACCTCGCTGCCCGGCGGCCCCGTGGAAGCGGAGTCGTACCTGATCCTCAAGGACGAACTCGTCACCCGCATACGCGAGGCAGGCCCCCTCGACGGTCTGGTCCACGACATCCACGGCGCCATGAGCGTCATCGGCCTCACCGACGCGGAGGCCGACCTCACCGAAGCGGTGCGCGCCGTCCTCGACTCCGTGGGCACCCCCGACGGCACCGGCCGCCCGATGATCTCGGCCGCCATGGACCTGCACGGCAACGTCTCACGCCGCTTCGCCGAACCCGTCGACCTCCTCACCGCCCACCGCCTCGCCCCACACGAGGACGCCTGGGAGACCCGCGAACGCGCGGCCCGCAACCTCGTCCGGTGCCTGCGGGAGGGCGTGCGCCCGCACCGCGCATGGGTCCAGGTCCCCGTCCTCCTCCCGGGTGAGAAGACCAGCACCCGCCTGGAGCCCGCCAAGTCCCTCTACGCCTCCCTCGCCGAGATCGAGAAGCTCCCCGGCATCCTCGACGCCGCACTGTGGGTCGGCTACGCCTGGGCCGACGAACCGCGCTGCCGGGCCGCCGTCGTCGTCACCGGCGAGGACGCCGGCCTCGCCGTCTCCGAGGCGGAGAAGCTGGCCCGCCGCTACTGGGACGCGCGCCGCGACTTCGTCTTCGTCGGCCCGACGGGCTCCGCCGAGGAATGCATCGCCGAGGCGGTGGCGTCGGACGCGCGGCCCTTCCTGATCAGCGACTCGGGCGACAACCCGACGGCGGGCGGCGCGGGCGACCTCGCGTACATGCTGGTCAGGCTCCTCGACGACGACGCCATCCGCTCCGGCCGGGTCACCGCGGTCCACCCCGGCATCACCGACCCGGTGGCCGTCGCCCGGTGCTTCGAGGCGGGCATCGGCGCGGAGGTCACGCTGAGCGTCGGCGGCAAGGTCGACGCGCACCACGGCGGCCCCTGCGACCTCACCGGCACCGTCGTCGCGCTGCAGCGCGCCGCCGACCGGAAGGACCGGGCGGAGGGCGGTGCCTACGACCGCGGCGTCGACATGGCGGCCGTCCGCCACGGCGGCCTCACCGTCATCCTCGTCGAGCGCCGCAAGCCGTTCCACACGCTCGCCGACTTCATGGGCCCCGCGGAGGGCGGCCTCGGCATCGACCCCCGCACGTACGACCTCGTCGTCGTGAAGATCGGCTACCTCGAACCCGAACTCCACGACATGGCCGCCGACTGGCTCCTCGCCCTCACCCCGGGAGGCGTCGACCAGGACCTGCCGCGGCTCGGCCACCACCGGGTGGAGCGCCCGCTGTACCCGTTCGACGAGGACGCGTACGACGATGAGGAACCCGACCTGACACCGACCCGACTCGCCCCGCTCGCCCCGCTCTCTCCGTGCGAAGGGGGTTCAGCTGCGAGAACGGGTCTGCGAGGGTGATCCCTTCGAGACGCCCGCAGCGCAGAGGAGCCCCCGTGAAGCGTGCCGCCACCCTGTCCGCCCTGGTCTGCCTGCTGGCCGTCACCGCCGCCGCGCCCGCGGCGCCGGAAACCGCCCCGCGGCCGGGCCGGCACCACGGGACCAAGGCGACCCTCCTCGACTCCATCCCGAAGAGGGGCGTACTGAAGGTCTGCACGACCGGTGACTACGCCCCGTTCACGAAACGGGACACGGCCGACGGCACGTACACCGGCGTGGACATCGACATGGCCCGTGACCTGGCGAAAAGCCTCGACGCGAAGCCGAAGTTCGTGGTGACGACCTGGGCGAACCTGACGAAAGACGTGGCATCGAGGCGCTGCGACATCGGTGTCGGCGGCGTCTCGATCACCTTGCCGCGCGCCCGGCAGGTCTACTTCAGCGAACCGACGCGCGAGGACGGCAAGACGCCCATCGTGCGCTGCGCCGACAAGGACAGGTTCGGGACGGGTGCCCTCGCGGACATCGACAAGCCGGGCACGACCGTGATCGTCAACCCCGGCGGCACGAACGAACAGTTCGCACGCGCCCACATCAAGAAGGCGACGATCAAGCTGCACCCGGAGAACACCACGATCTTCCAGGAGATCATCGACGGCCGCGCGGACGTGATGATGACGGACGCGAGCGAGACGCTCTACCAGTCGAGGATCCACCCCGAACTGTGCGCCCTCCACCCCGAGAAGCCCTTCACCTTCTCCGAGAAGGCGTACGCGACGCCGCGCGGCGACGACGAGTTCCAGGAGTACGTCGACCAGTTCGTGCACCTCGCGACGCACGACGGGACGTATGCGAAGTACGAGGCGGAGTGGATGAAGTGAGCCCTGGCGGCGGCATCCGCTCTCTGTGCGGGCGGGTAGGGGCGGTGGGGCGGGCGCCGCCGTTTGGAAACGACGGCGCGGGAAACCCGGACGGCATGACCGTCCACAAGAACACCGTGCTCGTACTGGACTGTTCCGAGCCCGAGCGGCTCGCCGAGTTCTACGCCGGACTGCTGGGCGCAGAGGTGCAGTTGAGCAAGGACCCCGACTACGTCGAGGTCACGAACGACAGTGGGGTCTGCCTGGCCGTCCACCGGGAGCGGGACTACATCCCGCCGAGCTGGCCCCGTCCCGAGGACTCGCAGCAGGCACACCTGCGGATCATGGTCGCCCGCCACGACATGGACGAGGCGGAGCGCGAGGCGGTCGGTCTCGGTGCGCGGCCCATCGACACGAAGGACAACAACGGCCCCCGGGACACCCGGACCTACTCGGACCCGGCAGGGCACTCCTTCACCCTGGCGGCCATCCCCGAGTGAGCCGGACGGTCCGGTGAGCCGGACGTGCCGCGCCCGGCACCACACGACCGCCGGACCGAGAATCTGTCCGGCGGTCACGGCTCGGTCCACCGGCACAGCAGCCGCACGAAGCCGATCAGCGTGAGCGACCACAGGCCCGCGAAGGCCCAGACCATGCCGGCGCTCGACGTGGTGAGGCCGATGAACAGGAGCGTGCCGGACAGCACGGCGAAGAGGGCCACGGTGAGCGGGTGCGGCCTGTTCGCGAGGGCCCTGCGTGTGCGGGGCCCGAGCCGCAGGAGCCAGAGGCGGAGCGTGAGCTGCCGGTCCCGGCGCAGGACCGACTCCATCTCGTCGAGGATGCGCTGCTCGCGCTCCGGAAGTCGACCTGTCGACATCGTCGCCCCTCTTGCGCAGTCGTCCGTTCTCAGGTCCAGGTGCCCACTATGACCCATCGTGAACGAGATGCGTGAGGTCAGACGGAGCGGTGGTACTGGTCCGGCACGTGTACCTCCGCGCCGAGTTCGCGCGCCGCGCGCCGCGCCCACGAGGGGTCGCGGAGCAGTTCGCGGCCCAGCAGCACGGCGTCCGCCTCGCCGTTGGCGAGGATCTTCTCGGCCTGCTCGATGTCGGTTATCAGGCCGACCGCGGCGACCGGCAGCTCCGTCTCGGCCTTCACCCGCGCGGCGAAGGGGACTTGATAGCCGGGCCCGACGGGAATGCGGACGCCCGCCGCGTTGCCGCCCGTGGACACGTCGAGCAGGTCGACGCCGTGCTCCTTGAGGTCGGCGGCGAAACGGACCGTGTCGTCCGTGGTCCAGCCGCCCTCCTCCAGCCAGTCGGTGGCGGAGATGCGGAAGAACAGCGGCTTGTCCTCGGGCCACACGGCCCGTACGGCGTCGACGACTTCGAGGGCGAAGCGCGTGCGGTTCTCGTACGAGCCGCCGTACGCGTCGGTGCGCTTGTTGCTGTGCGGGGAGAGGAACTCGCCGACCAGGTAGCCGTGGGCGCCGTGGATCTCGGCGATCTCGAAGCCGGCGTCGAGGGAACGCCGGGCGGCGTCGGCGAACTGCCCCACGATCTCGCGGATCCGCTCGACGGTGAGCTCGGTCGGCACGGGGTGCCGCTCGTCGAAGGCGACCGGGCTGGGCGCGACCGGCTGCCACCCGTGCTCGTCCGCGCCCACCGGGGCGCCGCCCTTCCACGGGCGGTCGGTGGACGCCTTGCGGCCCGCGTGGCCGAGCTGGATCGCGGGGACGGTGCCCTGGCTCTTCAGGAAGTCCGTGATGCGGCGGAACGCGACGACCTGGGTGTCGTTCCAGATGCCCAGGTCATACGGGCTGATGCGGCCGTCGGCGCTGACCGCGGTGGCCTCGACGACGATCAGGCCGGTGCCGCCGGTGGCACGCGCGGCGTAGTGCGCGAAGTGCCAGTCACGCGGAGCGCCGGCCTCGGGGCCCTCGGGGACCGCGGAGTACTGGCACATCGGAGGCATCCAGACCCGGTTCGGGATGGTCAGGGATCGCAGGGTGTACGGCTCGAACAGCGCGCTCACGGCGGGCTCCATTCCTCATGGGTTCCTCGGGGGTGATGTGCTACTCGTACGATAGACCTCGTAGTACGGCAGATGTCAAACTACGATGACTCTCGTACAATGAGTCGACATACGCCAAGGACGAAGTGGAGCCGCCATGACGACCGCCGCCGCGACCGGCAGCGCGAGCAGCAGGACGCTCGCCCACCCCGAGCCCGGGGACGTCCGCCTGGAGAACGTGCTGCACGCACTCGCCGACCCGATGCGGATGCGCGTCGTGCGGGAGCTGGCCCGGGAGGAGGGTGCGGCGGGCCTCTCCTGTTCGTACTTCGCGCTGCCCGTCACCAAGTCGACGTGCACGCACCACTTCCGGGTGCTGCGCGAGAGCGGCGTCATCCGGCAGATCTACCGCGGCACGACCAAACTCAACGTGCTGCGCCGCGACGACCTGGACGCGCTCTTCCCCGGCCTCCTCGACAGCGTCCTGGACGCGGCGACCCGCCAGGACACCCGCCTCGGAGGCTCACCGACCGCGTCCTAGCCCTCGTCGGGCAGCAGCACCCCGCGGAACTCGTCCACCAGCCGGTTCCTGGCGTCGCGCAGCGCGTGCACGGACGGATTCAGCCTGGACTGGAAGGACTCCTCCGTGATCGGCAGCGTGCCCGCACGCAATGCGGTGAGGAAGGGGCGCAGTTCCACCTCGAACCGGTCGCACCGGTCGACCACGTCCAGCGCGGCCGCCGCGATGACCGGCGTCCCCAGGAACGACACGGTCCCCGAGCAGGCCCCGGCGAGCTCGCCCACCGCGCGCAGAGCCGCCTCCTCCTGCTCGGGCGTCGGCAGTTCGCCCCGGCAGACGGCCGCGTAGAGGGGATAGAGGCGCACGCCGATCGCCGAGTACGCCGTGCACACCTGGTCGTACGTTCGCGTACGTTCCTGACGCACCCACAGCGCATGGGACTCCGCCGCCGCGATCGTCGCCCCGAGCCGCGTGCCCTCCGTCGCCGCCCGCCCTCCCAGCCAGGCGCCCAGCACCGCCCCGACGAGCCCCGCACCTCCGGCGACCACCGCCGCCACCCCCTCGTCCATGGCGTCAGTGTGACTCGCCGCGCGCCGGGACGGCAGGGGTGCGGCAGGCCCTCGCGCGCGGGAGGCCGTCGCGCGCAGGAGGTCATCAGGCGCGCCCCTATGGGCACCCCGGTCTGCCCGGCCGACTCCTGACGCCCGCCGCCGGCCCGCCTAGCGTCGTGGGGTGAGCCTTTGGACCTCCCTCGAACCCGCCTCCGTGACCGTCGACCCCGGCAGCACCACCACGGTGCAGCTGCGGGTGCGCAACACCGGTGACATCGTCGACGCGTACCGGTTCGACCCGGTCGGCGACCTCGCGTCCTGGACCACCGTGGAACCGCCCGTGCTGCGGCTGTATCCGGGGACGACCGGCACGGTGCAGCTGACCTTCGCACCGCCGCGCACACCGGACGCGAGAGCCGGCGCGCATCCGTACGCGGTGCGCATCACCCCGACGGAGAACGCGGGCGCCGTCGTCGTCACCGAGGGGACCGTCACCGTCAACCCGTTCACCGAGGTGCGCGCCGAGCTGGTGCCGCCGACGGTGAAGGGATGGTTCCGTGGCCGCCCGCAACTGGCGGTGGACAACGCCGGCAACACCACCGTCACCGCGTCGCTCGGCGGCAACGACACCGGCGACACGCTGTCGTACGACATCCAGCCAGGCAACGTACAGATCGAGCCGGGCCGTGCGGCGTTCGTGAAGGCGACGCTGCGGCCCCGGCAGATCATCTGGTTCGGCTCGAAGCAGGAGCAGCCCTACTCGTTGGGCGTGCGCCGCTCCGGCACCGAACCGCTGAACGTCGACGGCACGTTCGTGCAGCGCGGCATCCTGCCGGGCTGGCTGGCCGGCACACTCGGCCTGGTCCTGGCCGTGACCATCGCGTTCGTGACGATCTGGCTGACGTACCGTCCGGAGATGCGGACCGTGGCGAAGGAGAAGCCGCAGGAGTCCGGCGCGATCGCCCCGGCCAGCCCGTCCCCGCCGGCCGAGAAGGCGCCGCCGCCCAAGGAGGACGAGGAGACCGAGCCTCCCGCGGAGTCCGACAAGGGCGGCGCGCAGGAGCCCGAGGGCGACGGAGGAGGCGGCGAGGAGGAGGCGCCCGACGAGAGGACGGCCGCCGACGCGGTGAACGAACTCGGGGAGGGCCGCCACATCTGCTATCGCGCCTATGTGGGCGATGCCTGGCAGGAGCCCGTGTGCGACGGCGCGGAGGCGGGCGCGCCCGGACAGGACACGCCCATCAAGTCGCTCAACATCGCCGTGTCCGGCACGCAGGGCGTCACCGGCACCGGCGCCTTCGTCGGCGAGGGCTGGCGCGAGGGCATCCCGTGGTCGGACGCGGAGGACGGCGAGGACATGTTCTTCGGCAGCACAGAGAGCGCCGACCCCGCCTTGCAGGGCTTCACCTACAAGGTCAACGACGGGTCGGTGTGCAGCGACCCCTTCGTGACGGGCAGGGACTGGATGGGCGAGGTCTGCACCGACCCCGGCCAGTGGAAGTACCACGGGAGCCCGATGGAGCTGAACCAGTCGCTCGAAGGGGTCCGGTTCACCGTCTGAATTCCCACCGGGACCCCGTGACGTCCAAGCACCTCTCAGATGTAGCCCTCACGCAGGGCGTAGGCCACCACGTGCGCGCGGTTGCGCAGGTGCAGGCGCGTGGTGAGGCCGTGCATGACGTTCTTGACGGTGCGTTCGGAGTACGCCAGCTTCTGTGCGATCTCCGAGGTGTCGAACCCCTCGGCCACCAGGCGCACCACGTCCACCTCGCGCTTGGTGAAGCTCAGGATGAACCCCGGCTGATCGGGGCCGCCCTGGTGGAGGCGCCGTACCTGGCCGATGAGCTGGCCGAGCAGGTCCGTGGGCAGGTCGCCGCCGCCCCGGGCGGTCGTCAGGACCGCCTGCGCGAGCCGGTGCGCGGTGGCCTCGCGGCGCCAGACGATGGCTCCGACACCGCATTCGATGACGTCCAGGAGCTCGTGCTCGCGGACCGCTCCGGTGACGAGCACGGCTCGGGCGCCCTCGCCGCGGACGGCGCGCCGCAGCCGGGTGAGCGCCGCCTCGTCGAGGGTGTCCTCGACGAACAGGGTGACCGAGGCGGACGCGGCGTCGCCGCAGACCTCGACGTCGGGGTGGCGGCGCAGTTGGCTGACGACGCCCTCGCGGCTGATGGGGTCGGGGGCGGTGACGGACACGCGGACCCGCCGGTCCTTGGGCACCGGGAGTACGGCGGGTGTGGTGGCGGCGGCGGGGGCGACGGGCGACGGGGTGGCCACGAGGGCCGGGGACGGGCTGGGCACGGGAACTTCCTCATTTCGAGCGGCTGGAGACACCCCGGCCGGGCCGAGGAGCGGCGCCGCCGGCTCGGAGGGGAACCGGCGACGCCCGGAGGTGACGTTCAGGAACCGGTGGTCAGGAGCACGACGTGAAGAAGTGCTTCCAGCCGTCGCCGGGCATGGAGGGCGGCTCGGCCGGGGTGCCCCACGCGCCGTACTTCTCCTCGTGTTCCTGGTTGTAGGCGCCCGGACCGCTGTTCGCCTTCGAGAGGCGTACGTTGCGCTCCCACACGCCGTCACCGGCGTTGCCGAGGATCGCGAGGTCCGGGTACGCGTCGTGGCCGTAGTCGGCGATCCGGAGCTCCTTGGCCTCACTGGCGTCGCCGATGTCCAGGTGGCGGGTGCGCGTGGAGGACAGGCCGGCGCGCTTGAGCGGTCCGGGCCGGTAGTCGGCGACGCGGGCCGTCGCGGGGTCGTCGACGCCGGACGGCTCGACGATGTTGACGACCAGGTCCAGCTTGCCGTCGCCCTGGAAGTCGGCGACCGCCGCGGTCGCGACCTCGCCCCGCTTCACGCCGACCAGCTTGCCGACGTTCTGCTTCGTGCCGAACGTGCCGTCGGCGGCCCCCCATTGGACCGTCGTCTTCGTGCCGTCGAGCCCCGGGTTCGCGATCTTGTCCGGGCGGCCGTCGCCGTCGAGGTCGCCGAGCAGGGTCGTGGCGTCGGAAAGGCAGGGGGCCGCCGCGGCCCGTGTGGTCTTGCCGGCGGACCGGCCCGTTTCGTCCTGGCCCGACGTCCCTGCCGCGTTGGCCTGGTAACCGGCCACGGTGAGGGTCAGGGCGACCGCCGCGACCGGGGCGGCGATCAGACGTGAACGCTTGCGAAGCATGTACGAACTCCCATGTCGTTGCTGCGAGATCCGTGCTCCAGAAGCCGGGAGAGGTCTCCCGGCGAACACGGTCCAACCCTGCGGGGTCACTCGTCCCGGCCGCCAGGAATGCCGGACAGTTGGGGACGCTGGAACGCCGAACACGTCCCTGAGCTGCGCGAACGCGGGCTGCCTGGAACGGGCGACTGGGACGCGGCCGACCGCAGGGGGCAGCCGCGGGACGTTGGAAGGGGGACGGGAGAGGCACACGGGACACCCGAAAGCCTGCCCCTGCGGGCTGCCCCTTCGGGCGGTTGTGCGGTTGCGCGGCGGGCTCGGATGGCCAGGGGGTTGGGACGGCGGGCGGGTGCGGGTGGCAGGTGGGCTCGTACGGCGGGCGGGCTCGTACGGCAGCGGGTACGGATGGCAGCCGGGGTCGTACGGCAGGTGGGCTGGAATGGCGGGCGGGCTCGTCCGGCAGCGAGTACGGGTGGCAGCTGGCTCGTACGGCAGGTGGGCTGGGATGGCAAGCGGACTCGGACGGCAGACGGGTGCACACGGCAAGCGGGCTCGTACGGCAGATGGGCGCGGTACTGCCAGCGGGCTCGGACGGCAGGTCCGCCCGGACGGCAGCCGCCGAAGCCGACGTCGCCGTCCGTCCCCTCGTACACCGTGCGACGCTCGGCCCCGTGCGGAGCGGTCACGTGTGGCCGGTCAACCCCCTCCCCTCGCCCCGAGCCGCCGCCGCCCGCAGCCCCTCCCAGTCCGGGATCTTGGCGATCGTGCGGCCGAGGGAGCGGCCCAGTTCTGCCTCCGCGCTTTCGATGGCAAGCCAGCCCGGCCACTCCACGGGGCGCAGTCCGGCCGCCCGCAGCCCCGCCAGGGGGTCTTCCGGGATCTTCCTCCGCACGAGAGCGGGGGCGTCGTCCAGCAGGGACAGCACCGTCTCCTTGGAGCAGGGGCGGTTCGTGCCGATGACGCCGGTCGGACCGCGTTTGATCCAGCCCGCCACGTACTCGCCGGGCGCCGCCGCCCCGTCGCGCAGCACCCGCCCCGCCGCGTGCGGCACCGTGCCCCGCCCCGCGTCGAACGGCAGGCCCTCGATGGGCACTCCGCGGTAGCCCACCGAACGCAGCACCAGCTGCGCCGGAATGTCCTCGTACCGTCCCGACCCCGTCACGCCGCCCGAGCCGTCCGGCAGGGTCCGCTCGAAGCGGGTCCCTGCGACGTGCCCCGTCGGACCGGCCGTCAGCGACACCGGGCGCAGGAAGAAGCGCAGCCTGATCCGGCGGGCCAGGCCCCGCTCGGGACGCTCGGCCCAGCCGCGCAGCACCTCCACGTTGCGGCGGCTCGCCGGGGGCAGCCCCGACGGGTCGGCGAACGCGGGGTCGAGCGCCAGCTCCGCCGGGTCCACCAGGACCTCCGTGTCCGGCAGCGCACCGAGCTCCCGCAGCTCCTTGGTGGTGAATCGCGCCTGCGAAGGACCGCGCCGGCCCACCATCGACACCTCGCGCACCCGGCTGCCCGCGAGCACCCCGAGCGCCGCGTCCGGCATGTCCGTGGGGAGCAGTTCGGCGGCGCCGCGCACCAGCATGCGGGCGACGTCCACCGCGACGTTGCCGACCCCGACGACGACGGCGGACTCCACGTCCCGCACGAACCCGTCCTGCGCGGACACGTCCGCCAACGCGTCCGGATGCGCGCTGTACCAGGAGACGAACTCGGTCGCCGAGAAGCTGCCCGGCAGGTCCTCGCCGGGCACCCCGAGCCTGCGGTCCGCCGCCGCGCCGACGCAGTAGACGACCGCGTGGTAGAGGCCGAGGAGCCGGGCCGGGGGGAGCGCGCCGGGGCCGATCTCGACGGAGCCGAGGAAGCGTACGCGCTCGTGCTCGAGGACCGTGCGCAGGTTGTTCTGGAGGGACTTGATCTTCTCGTGGTCCGGCGCGACCCCGTACCGCACCAGGCCGTACGGGCAGGGGAGACGGTCGAGCACGTCCACCCGCACGTCCGGCACCCGGTCCTGCTGGACCAGGGACTGCGCGGCGTACACCCCGCTGGGACCCGAACCGACGACGGCGACCTGCAGCACGGCGGTGCTCCTTCCGCGAGACGAGCCCGGGACGCTCTCAGGATCGCACCGGGGGAGCGCGATGTCAGGGGTCCGCGTCCGCCGGTGCGGGCGGCCGTGCGTCCGTCTGTGCGAGTCGCCGTGCGTGCCGTTCGCGGGAGGCCGCGACGGCGCGGATAGCGTGCGCGTGTGCGGAACAGATCATTGGCTGATGTTTCTGATCACTATCGACCGAATGTCGCTGTACCGGAGGGAGAGGCCGGGCCGGGGGCGTCGGCGGACCGGGTGCCCGGCCCTTCGTTCCGCGTCCGGCTGACGTTCAGCGACGGCGCCGACGTCGACGTGACCGCCGTCGTGTCGCACGGCCGCGTCACCATCGAGGACCTGCACGCCCAGCCGCCGCTCTCACCGGACGACTTCGCCGCGCTGGTCGACTGGATCGAGCGGCCCCTGGCGGACGACGCACCGCGGGCCGTCGAGCCGGGCCGCCGCGCCCGCCCCGCGTGGCCGCGCGGTCACGCGGGACGCAGGATCGTCGCCGAGGCGTACCGCACCGCGCAGGGGCAGGGCCGCGACCCCGTGCTCGCCGTGATGGGTGCGACCGGACACGGCCGCCGCAAGGCCCTCAGACTCATCGCGGGAGCACGCGACGCGGGCCTCCTGACGCCCCGCCACCACCGCCGTTGAAAGGTCCGCCGACGCGGACTCGGCCGGCTTCGGCGCCCGCCGCCTCAGTCCATCTCCCGCATCCGCCCGATCTCGCTGGACTGCTGCGCCACCACGTCGTTCGCCATCTCCTCGACCTGGATGTTGTTGCCCTCGGAGAGCACGTCCGCGGCCATCGTGACCGCCCCGCTGTGATGCGTGATCATCAGTTTCAGGAAGAGCTCGTCGAACGCCTTGCCCTTCGCGGCGCGTAGCTGCTTCAACTGCGCCGCGTCGGCCATGCCCGGCATGGTGGCGTGGTCGTGCCCGGCGTGCTCGCGCGGGCCGCCGTGCTTTTTCAGCCAGCCCTTCATCGCGCCGATCTCCGGCCGCTGTGCGGCGGCGATGCGCGACGCGAGCCGCTTGACGCGCTTCGACTCCGCCCGTTTCGGCGCGAGATCGGTCATTTCCAGGGCCTGGCCGTGGTGGACGATCATCATCTGCGTGTAGGTGAAGTCGGCCGAGTTGGGGGAGTCGTCCTCGGATCTCTGCCGCGCGGCGTCCTTCGCGGACATCGTCGCCGCGGTCTCGCCCGGCTTGCCCGGCGCGATCACCGAAGGCCCGGCCGCGGCCTCGGGCCCGGCGCCCGGCCCGCTCCCGCCGCCCCCCTCGGAGTCACAGCCCCCGAGCGTGAGAACGGCTGCCGCCAGGAACGCGGCGACGGCGGATGTACGACGGTTGAGCACAAAGACCTCCTGCGGCACGCGGCGACGAGTTGGGGTCCGTCCTGGCACGCGGATGACGACCCGCGATCGCACACTCTCGTTACGGGTCCGTTTCCCCCTCTGTTGATCTGTGCATGATGAGCACGATACTGCGGGTGTCCGTGAACCGTTCACCTGTGAACGGCGACAAGGGAGGACGCAGTGACCCTGTTGAACAATTCCCGAACTCGACGCAGACGCCTGGGAGTCGGAGCGGCCGCGGCCGGACTGCTCGCCGCGCTGCTGACCGCCGCGCCCGCGGGCGCCGTCCCCGACCCCGGTGACAGCCCCGCCGCCCCGAAGAGCGTCTCCAAGAGCGACGAGGCGCGGACGGAGAAGGCCATCGAACGCGGGGAGATACCCGCGCCCGACGAGGTCGTCCACTCCCGCAACATCGAGCACCTCGCCAACATCCCCAAGGACGCGCTGCCGGGCCTCAACACGGACATCGCGTTCCAGGGCAAGTACGCCTTCGCCGGCAATTACGACGGTTTCCGCATCTACGACATCAGCAACCCGAAGGCACCGAAGACGGTTTCCCAGGTGCTCTGCCCGGGATCGCAGAACGACGTCTCCGTCTCCGGGAACCTGCTCTTCCTGTCCACGGACTCCTCGCGCAGCGACAACTCCTGCAAGAGCACCACGCAGCCCGCCACGGAGAAGTCCTCCTGGGAGGGCATGAAGATCTTCGACATCAGCGACAAGTCGAACCCCAGGTACGTCTCCGCCGTCGAGACGGCCTGCGGCTCGCACACGCACACACTGGTGCCGGAGCGCAGGAACGTCTACGTGTACGTCTCCTCGTACTCCCCGAACGCGACGTTCCCCGACTGCCGGCCGCCGCACGACGGGATCTCGGTCATCAAGGTGCCGCGCAAGGCCCCGGAGAAGGCCGCGGTCGTGAACTTCCCCGTGCTCTTCCCCGGTGAGGGCCCCGACGGCGGCGGAAACCCGGGCGGGCCCACCAACCCGGGCGTCTCCAAGACCACCGGCTGCCACGACATCACCGTGCTGCCCTCCGAGGACCTCGCGGCGGGTGCCTGCATGGGCGACGGCATCCTCTTCTCCATCAAGGATCCGGAGAACCCGAAGGTCATCGACCAGGTCCAGGACAACGCCAACTTCGCGTTCTGGCACTCGGCGACCTTCAACCAGCGGGCGAACAAGGTCGTCTTCACCGACGAGCTCGGCGGCGGCTCCGGCGCCACCTGCAACGCGGCCACCGGGCCCGAGCGCGGCGCCAACGGCATCTATGAGATCAAGGGCAAGGGCGACAAGCGCACGCTGGTCTTCAAGAGCTACTTCAAGATCCCGCGCCACCAGGCCGACACCGAGAACTGCGTGGCCCACAACGGCTCGCTGATCCCGGTCAGGGGCAAGGACCTCATGGTCCAGGCCTGGTACCAGGGCGGCGTCTCCGTCTGGGACTTCACCGACTCGAGCAAGCCGAAGGAGATCGGCTACTTCGAACGCGGCCCGCACACCACCGACAAGATCACCACAGCGGGCTCGTGGTCGGCGTACTACTACAACGGCCGCGTCTACTCGAACGACATCGAGAAGGGCCTCGACGTCCTGAAGATCAATGACAAGCGGACCGACTCCGCCCAGCGGGTCCGTCTGCACGAGCTCAACGTCCAGACGCAGCCGGACTACTTCGACTAGTCCCGTTCGGAGAAATCCCGTCGGGCGGTGCGCCGCCCGGCGGGAAGCCGAGCTTCCAGTCGAGGTCGTACCGCTGGAACAGCTCGGCGCGCAGTGTCGCCAGAGGCATCGGCGCCCCCGGGATGAGCAGCGCGAAGACCGCGCCCATCAGGAGCGCGCGCAGCAGCGGATAGTCCCGGTCGGGGTCCCGCGATCCGTACCGCACGACGGTGTCGCGCAGCAGCTCCGCGAGACGCTGCTGCTCGGGGCATTGCACGAACCCCTCCGCCTGGAGAATCCCCGCCATGTGCGTGCGCATGAGCAGCGGTCTGTGGACGGCGAGGCCCAAAATCGCGTCGACGGCCCGCGCCAGACGCTCGTGCCCGTCCTCCGTGCGCGGCTCCCGCTCCAGCGCTTCGTCGAGCGTGAGATGCATGAGCCGGTGCACCGCGGACTGCAGCAGTTGGCGTTTGCCCGGGAAGTAGTACGACACCAGGCCGCGGGCGGCGCCGGCGCGGTCGGCGATGTGCCCGAGCGTCGTAGCCTCGTACCCGCGCTCGCCGACCAGCTCCACCGTCGCCTGCAGCAGCCGCTCCCGGGAACGTCTGCGCAATTCTTCATTGACCGATGGACTGCGCGGGGACATCCTGTAACTCCTGCGTTGACTGGCTCCGAGCCAATATACTCAGTGCGGGTCCGGGGCAGGCAGCACCGCGGGGGAGTGTTGCCTGCCCCGGACTTCCGCGATCGTCATCCGACGAGTCCGAGCACGGGCCGCAGGCCCGCGGGCCGCTGTTCCACCGGCAGATGCTCGACGAAGTGCACCGCACACCCGATCCCGGCCGCGCCGCCGTCCGCCCGCCGGTCGTCCCCGACCATCAGGGCCTCCCGAGGAGCCACGCCCAGTGCGTCGCAGGCCACGGCGAAGAGCCGCGGGTCGGGCTTCTGGATCTCGTGCTCGTACGACAGGACGTACGCGTCGACATACGCGTCCAGCCCATGGGCGCGGAACACCGGCCGCAGATCCCATCCGACGTTGCTCACCACCGCGACCCCGATGCCGCGCTCCCGCAGCCCGGCCAGGACCTCCGCGGCGTCGGGATAGGGCCGCCACGCGGGTGGGGTCATGTGCCGGGCGTACAGCGCGTCGTAGAGCCGCGGGTCGGGGAGCGGCACCTCACGGGCCAGACCGGTGAACGCGGCGCGATGCAGCTCCGCGGTCCGGTCGCGGGCCGCCCACAACTCGGCGAGGTGGTCCGGTACGTGGGTCGGGTGGGCGCCGCCGGGGAGCGCGCCCGCCCTCGCCAGCGCCTCGGCGGCCAGCGCCGACTCGCCCGCCGACAGCGGCACTTCGAGCTCCGCGAGCACGGCCCGCAGCCAGCACTCGGCCGATTCGACGCGGAACAACGTCCCGGAGAAGTCGAAGAGCACGGCCCTGACGGTCATGGGCGGGCACCTCCAAGGCGCTGGGGCGGGGTCGGGGGGCGCCGCGCGGTCACGTCGCCTCGGGTGTGCGCTTCGCGGGCCCGTACGCGTAGGTCATGATGGCCAGCGCCACCATCAGGGCCCCGAGCAGCCAACCGCCCACGACGTCCGTCGGCCAGTGCACACCGAGCCAGACACGGGTCGCTCCCACGCCGACGACGGAGATCACGGCGAGCGTCAGACAGGCGCGCCACACGGCCGGCCGGGCGCCGTACAGGTGCAGCACCCACAGGAGCAGGCCGCTGACGAGCACCGCCGTCATCGCGTGTCCCGACGGGAACGCCGCGTAGTGCGCGGAGTCCACCGGGTCCGGCCAGACCGGCCGCGGTCGGTCCACCGCGGCCTTCAGGCCCTGCTGCACCGCGGAGCCGACCGCGCAGGTCCCGGTCAGCCAGAGCGCGAGCCACAGCGCCCCGCGCAGCGCGAGCCAGATCACCACGACGGCGCACAGGGCGCGCATCGTCCAGGGGTCCCACACCCAGTCGGTGAGGACGCGGCTGACACGCGTCACGCCGGACTCGTCCACCGCCCAGCGGTGCGTGGTGCGCGAGATGTCTCCGTCGAGTGAGAGCAGCGGTCGCCACTCCAGTGCGACCAGGAGGAGCAGGAGGAGTGAGGGCACGCCGAGAGCCGCGGCGGTGAGCGCGGCCCGGACGCCGGGCGGTCGGGTCGGGGTGTCGATGGGCGCGGAGTACATGAAGTGATCCTCGCCGACGGGGCGCCGCCTATGCCATCCCGGGGCGACAGGGCGTGGCGCGTGCGGCTGCCGGGCGGCCCGTCGGCAGGTCAGCCGAGCGCGCGCAGGCCCGGTACGAACGTGACGAGGACGGGAATCACCGGGACCAGCGCCGCCGTCGCCGTGAGGCGGAGCCTGCGGCCCGCGGTCAGGCGGGGGCGGGCCGCGAGGAGACGGTGCACGCGCTGCGGGACGTGGGCCTGATGGGCCGGGCAGGGGCCGAAGACACCGCGGTCCTCGTTGAGTTCGACCAGCGCGAGAGCGATGGTCAGCCGGCCGAATCGACGCGACGCCACGTCGTCGGCGGCCAGCTCCACCAGGCGGTGCATCTCGTCGCGGAACGCCGCGAACACCCGCACCTGCGGGAACCCGATGGCCAGCGCTCCCGAGCAGTACAGCAGCCAGTCGTGCCTGGCCTGCGCGTGACCCTGCTCGTGGGCGAGCACCGCATCGAGCTGACGCCCCTTCAGGCGCCGCAACGCGGCGGTGGTGATGACCAGTTGAGGAGCCTGCCCCGGCAGCCACCAGGCGTCGGGGCGCTCGCCCTCCAGGACGACGAGCCGGTTGTTGCCCGGCTCCTCGCCCGGCAACAGCGGGGAGCGCACGAGCAGTTCGGCCCTGCTGCCCGCCCGCCGGGCCCTCGCCCGCACGATCTCCCTGGCCAGCATGGCCGCGCTCCATACGCCGCCGCAGGCAAGGAGCACCGCCGTCGCCGCGGCCCAAGGGCCGGGCGCCTGCAGCGCGTACGCCTCGACCACGTCGTGCGGCGCGGGCGCGAAGACGTGACCGCGCACGGCCTGCCAGGCGGCGGCCGCGCTCAGGACCATCGAGAGCGCGCAGCAGAGCAGGACACCCGCCACCACGCACTGCCACGCCCACAGCGCGACCACGGGTTCGCGCTCCGGCCAGTCGGCCCGCGCGAGCATCCGGGGGGCGACGACAGCGGTCAGGGCGCCCAGCAGCAGCAGTGCGACGGGGACCATCATGGCGCCCAGCCTATGAGGGTCGGGCTGCCCGAGGGTATGGGCTGCCACCCCAAGTGACGCACGCCACGGCCGACACGGGTGTATCTCGCGTACGAGTGACGTCCCGGACCGGGCGCCGGGTGGCCGTTAATGTGCGGTTGATGATCGAGACCATCGTGTTCGACGTGGGGGAGACCCTCACCAAGGACGACCGCTACTGGTCGTCGTGGGCGGACTGGCTGCAGGTTCCGCGCCACACCCTGTCCGCGCTCGTCGGAGCCGTCGTCGCCCAGGGCGGCGACAGGGCCGACGCGCTGCGGCTCGTCAGCCCCGACATGGATGTCGCCTCCGCCTGCCGTGCCCGGGAGACGGCGGGCCGGGGCGAGCACCTGGGCGAGGCGGACCTGTACCCGGACGTGCGGCCGGCCCTCGGCGGTCTGCAGAAACTGGGCATTCGCGTCGTCGTCGCCGGGGAGGGTACGGCGCGCACCGGGGAGCTCCTGCGCCGCCTGGACCTGCCCGCCGACCATATCGCCACATCGGGCGACTGGGGCGTGGCCAAGCCGGACCCGGACTTCTTCACGCACGTACTCGAAGCCGCCCAGGCCGACCCGCAGGCCACGCTCTACGTCGGCGACCACCCGGCCCACGACATCTTCCCCGCGCAGCGGGCGGGGCTGCGGACGGCACACATCCGCCGCGGCCCCTGGGGGCACTACTGGGCCGACCATCCCGACGTCGCCGACGCGGCGGACCTGCGGATCGACGGTCTCACGGCACTGGCCGCGCTGACCGGACGCTGACGGGGCGTCTGTCCACTGCCCCTACAGCGTCAACAGCATCGCCACCATCCCGATCCCCATCGACAGCCGGCACGCCAGCGCCAGCTCGGAGCGGTCCGCCCACCCCAGCACCGCCGCGCCGCCCCCCGTCGTGTCGCCCGTCGGCGCGGCGACCGCGCGGGGAGCGAGGCGTGCGCCGGACCACAGGACGTACCCGGCGAAGTACAGCAGGAGCGCGCCGGTCAGCAAGGGGACTCCGGCACCCCCGTGGCCCGCGTGCGCGCCGGGCGCCGTGGCCATCGCCACCGACATGTAGACCATCGCGAAGGCGCCGACGAGGTGATGGAGGTGGTGGGGGTGGGTGCGGGCCGCCCACACGGTGTGCAGCGCGGCCGCGCCGAACACCGCGGCGTAGACCAGCCACGCCCAGCGCGGCGGCGCGAGCACGGCCGCGGGCACCGCCATCACCGCCATCCCGAACCCCATGAGCGCCTCACCGCCCGCCGTGCGGCGCTGCTCCTCGATCCGGCTGCGCATGCGCAGCAGACAGTAGGCCCCGGTGCCCGCGCAGAGCGCGACGAGCAGCCACGCGGCCTGTGCCGGTCCGTGCACGGCACCCTCCCCTGTCGACGGCGTCGACGGCCGATCGGCGGCAACGGCCGATCGGTGGTCGGCTGCCGAACGGTGTCGTCGGTCGTCGGGTCGATGCCCACGCACATGCCGCCGTACGCGAGCGCATGGGGGTGCACGGGGAGCACGGGGGAGCGGGCGCGACGTGGGACGTGCCTCCGGCACCTGTCACCTGGATCACACGAAATCGTTTGCGAGTAAAACACTTGCTAACCTTCTGGGCATGAGCAGTACGCCGCCGTCCCCGCGTCCCGTAGCCGAAGCCGAGGCCGAAGTCGGCACCGAAGCCACACCCCGTCCCGTCCGCGTCCGCAGGCTCCCGCTCGCCGGTGTGCTGCGTCCGGGCAAGCCGTCCGACATCTGGTTCAAGCCCGCGACCAGCGTCGTCGTGGCCACCGCCGTGCCGAACCTGACGCTGCTCGCCCTCGGCCGCCTCGACCTCGTGATGTACACGATGGCCGGATCCTTCTGCGCCCTCTACGCCCACAACTTCCCCTACGCCGCGCGCGCCCGGGTCCTGGCCGGTGTCGTCGCGGGCATGACCGCGAGCATCGCCGTCGCCCTGCTCACCGCCTCCCTCACGAGCTCCGCAGCGGTCCTCGTCGCGGTCGGCGCCCTGCTCGCCGCGGCGCAGAAGACGCTCTGCGACGCCACCCGCGTGGGACCGCCGGGCCACCTGATCTTCACGTTCATCAGCTCGGCGACCCTCTTCGCGCCGCAGACCCTCGGCCAGGTCCCCGGGCACCTCGCCCTCACCCTCGCGGGCGGCGCCGTGGCCTGGCTCGTCGGCATGGCACCCGCCCTCGTGCGCCCGCACGGACCCGAGCGCCGCGCCACCGCACGCGCCCTGCACGCCACCGCCGCCTACGCCGAAGCCGCGCACGCCGACGCCACCGGACCCGGCGCCGAGCGGGCCCGCGCCGCCGCGGCCGGAGCCGTGCACGCCGCCTGGCAGTCGCTGCTCGCCACCGGCACCCGTACCGTGCAGGCCCGGCGCGCCCTGGCCCGCCTCGTCGTCCGCGCCGAGGAGGCCCTCGCCGTGCCCGAGGCCGCCGACCCCGACGCGCTCCGCACCTGGGCGGCAGGACTGCGCGGCACCGGCGCCGTCCCGCGCCCCCGCGGCGTACACCCCGGCGAAGAGGAAGAGCTCCTCGGCGTCGACGCCGAGCTCGCCGGGCCGAAGGTGCCGCTGTGGCGGCGGCTCGCACCCGGCTCCCCGCTCCTGCCCGTGGCGCTGCGCACCGCCCTCGGCTGCGCCCTCGCCGGGTACGCCTCGCTCGCACTCGGCATCGGCCGCCCGTACTGGGCGCTCGTCACGGCCGCCTCCCTCTACCAGGCCAACGTCACCCTCACCTGGAACCGGGGCGTGCAGCGTGTGGTCGGCAACCTCATCGGAGTGCTCGCCTTCGCCGCGATCGCGCCGTTCGCGCACCTCGGCCACGCCGAACTCATCGTCTGCTGCCTCGCCCTCGCCTTCGGAGCGGAGGCGCTGATCACCCGCAACTACTGGCTGGGCAGCGTGTGCGTGACGCCGATGGCGCTGCTCGTCACGGAGTTCGCACGGTTCCAGCAGCCCGGCGAGCTGATCCTCGACCGCGTCGTCGACACCCTCGTCGGCGCCGTGCTCGGCGTCGCGGCGGCCGTCCTCGTCACCAACCGGCGCGCCGCCGACCACATCGAGAAGGCCATCGAGGCCACCGACCGGGCGCGGGAGCAGGCCGAGGCGGGTCTCGCCGGGAGGGGCGCGGTCGAACCCGCGCGGCGCCGCCTCACCGCCGCTCTCGTCGACCTGCGCGCCGCCGCGGACGCGGCCGCCGGAGAATGGTGGCAGCGCGCCCTGCCCGAACAGCGGGTGCTCGCCGCCGAACGCGCCGGACACCGTACGCTCGCGGCGACGGTCCGCAGGCTGCACGGCCACGGCGGAGAGAACGGTCAGGGGACGCGGGCCCGCGCGGGCGCCGCCGACGCCTGGGAGGGCGCACGAGCATGACGACGGAGAACGGCCCGGTGACCGGCCACGGCGGGGACACCGTGGCCGCGGTGGTGCGGCAGTGGCAGACGGTGCGGCCCGACATCGACACCGGACCCATGGAGGTCATCGGCCGCATCAACCGCTGCGCCGCCCTCCTCCAGCAGGCCGAGGACGCGCCGCTGCGCCGGGCGGGCCTGACCCGCGCCGAGTTCGACCTGCTCGGCGCGTTGCGCCGGACCGGACATGAGCTGACCCCCGGTGAGCTGGCCCGGGAGACCTTCTCCTCCGGGGCCGCCGTCACCAAACGGCTCAAGCTGCTGCAGGAGCGGGAGCTCGTCGAGCGGCGCGCCGACGCCCGGGACCGACGGGTCGCGCACGTCGGCCTCACGGACGCGGGACGCGACCTGGTCGACGCGATCCTGCCGGAGCAGCTCGCGTACGAAACGGTCGTCCTGTCCGTGCTCGACGACGCGGGACAGGGGCGACTCAGCGGACTCCTCGGCGAGTTGCTCGCTCAGCTGGAGGGGCGTCTCGGCGTGCGGAGGGGGTGAGGCGTGGGGGGTGCGGGGCCTGGGTTTCCGTCGGTGGTGCGCCCGAACGGATGAGCGGGCGCCCTTCAGGCCGCCCCCACCCGCTTCATGATCTCCTCCTGCGTCAGGTAGGCGTCCGTCATCTCGAAGTCCTTGAGCGTGGCGGGCCGCCGCGCCTGGAAACCGGTGCGTACGTAGTCGTCGCCCGCGAGCGCGTTGAGGCCCCAGTTCGCGGCGGTCCGGAAACGCGCCGTGACCGTGCGCAGCGCGCCCAGGTGGTAGCCGCGCGCCACCACTTGCGCGGGCAACCCCGTCAGCTGCACGCCGAGCGGCTTCGACACCGCCTGGATGCCGCCGAGGTCGACGACCAGCCCCATGTCCTTGTGCCGGTAGTCGGTCAGCGGGAAGCCGCGCAGGGCCGATACGACGTTCTTCCCGGCCGCCCAGCCCTGCCGCATGGCGTGCTGCGCGGTCGGCGGGCAGATCGCGTCGCCGCCCTTGGCGAGGTCCGGGACGGCCGCCGCGTCGCCGAGTGCGAAGACGCCGTCGAGTCCCGGCACCGTCAGATCGGGCCGCACGACGAGCCGGCCGCGGTTCGTCTCCGCGCCCAGCGTCGCGATGAGAGGGCTCGGCGCGACACCCGCGGTCCAGATCAGCGTGCGGCACGGCAGGACACGGTCGTCGGTGAGCGTGACGGTGTCCTCGGTCGCCTTGGCCACGGACACCCCCAGGGAGACATTCACGCCCCGCCGCTGGAGGATCTCCATCGCCTTGTCGCCGAGCCGCGGGCCCAGTTCCGGCATCAGCTTCGGGGCGACGTCCACCACGTGCCACTTGATCTGCGACACGTCGAGCCCCGGATAGCGCTTCACCGCGGCGCACGTCAGCCGCTGGAGGTACGCGGCCGTCTCCACGCCCGCGTAGCCGCCGCCGACCACCACGAACTGGAGCCGCTGCTCGCGTTCCTCACGACTGGAGCTCGCCGAGGCCAGGTCGAGCTGGGAGATGACGTGGTCGCGGATCCACGCGGCCTCGGCGAGCGTCTTGACGCCCACCGCGTACCGGTCGACGCCCGGGATGTCGAACTGCCGCGTGACGCTGCCGGGCGTCAGGACCAGGTAGTCGTAGCGCTCCACGACCTCCTCGCCGTTGATCTTCCGTACGACCACCGCCTTGGCCTTGGGGTCGACGCCGACGGCGCCGCCCGGCACGATCGACGTGCGGCGCAGCATCCTGCGCAGCGGCACGGCCACCGACTGCGGAGTGAGCACTCCGGAGGCGACGTGCGGCAGCAGCGGCAGGTACAGCTGGTGGTCCGTCGGACTGATCAGCCGCAGCTCCGCCTCGTGGGGCGAGAGCTTCTTCTCCAGCTTGTGTGCGCACTCCATGCCGGCGAAACCGCCGCCGACGATGAGGATCCGGGGAGCTGCCATGTGATGTCTCTCCTGAGCTGTTGGAGATCGACTTCAGGGCTGTCGGGCCTGTCGGGACTCTGAATGATCTTCTGCGGACCGTACCCGTGGCCTTGTACCCCTGCATCCTGGATGGATTGCTCGTGTGACGTGCTTCACACGCCTCTGTCCGGTCTGCCCGTCCGCATGTGTGCCGCGTGGCCCGGCGCGGAGGCCTGCGTGGCGCCGATGGTCACGGCCTACCTGGAGAAAGGGTCGCGCGGGATCTGGCGGAACCAGGCGTTCCCCGTACTGCCGCCGCTCGCCCCGTGACAGCGGTGATGGCCGTGATGGCCGATGCTCATGCGGTCAGATCCCGGGCCGGTAGCGGATCGGGTGGTCGTGCGGGACCTCGACGAGAACGATCCTGACGCCGTCCGGATCCTCGATCCACATCTCGATCAGCCCCCACGGCTCCTTGACCGGCGGCCGCACCACATCGACGCCGCGCTCCACCAGCTCCGCGTGGGCCGCCGCGACGTCCGCGACCTGGAGCCAGAGCTGGAGTCCCGGCGCGGGCGGGGCGTCGGAGCGGCCCGACACCTCCAGGAATCCCCCGCCGAGGAAGTAGACCGTGCCGCGCTCGGGGCCGGTGCCGAACTCGCGGTGGACGCCGAGGCCCAGCGTCTCGCCGTAGAAGACGCGGGAGCGCTCCGGGTCGGTGGGGCGCAGAAGTGTTCTGCTGCTCAGTACGTGGACCATGCGGCCGCACCTTAGCGCCCGTGGCGTGGGGTTAGGCTCGACGGCGCCCCAGACATCGCGCCAGAGATTCGGAGAGCCAGGTCCATGGACACCGCCCCGCGCCCCACCCCGGGAGAGCTCACTTTCCGCGCCGCCGAAACCGCCGACGTGGACGCCCTCGTCTCGCTCATAGAGTCGGCGTACCGAGGAGACGCGAGCCGCGTCGGGTGGACGACCGAGGCAGACCTCCTGGAGGGGCAGCGCACCGACCCGCAGGGCGTCGTCGGCGTCATCGAGTCGCCGACGAGCCGGCTGCTCGCCGTCGAGCGGGACGGCGCGCTCATCGCGTGCTGCCAGCTCGAACACCGCGGTGATCACGCTTACTTCGGCATGTTCGCCGTCAGCCCGGCGCTGCAGGGCGCGGGGCTCGGCAAGGTCATCATCGCGGAGGCCGAGCGGACGGCACGCGAGACGTGGGGCGTCCGCGAGATGCACATGACGGTCATCTCGGCCCGGGACGACCTCATCGCCTGGTACGAGCGGCGCGGCTACCGCCGTACGGGAAAGATGACCCCCTTCCCGTACGGCGACGAGCGCTTCGGCATCCCGCAACGCGACGACCTGCAGTTCGAGCTGCTGGTCAAGGACCTGACGCAGGACCGGAGTCCGTCGCCTAGGCGGTGAAGCGCCCCGTCCGCTTGATCTCGGGGTAGTCCGTGGTCGCCCCGTCCAGTTGCAGGGCCCGCACCAGGCGCAGGTCGTCCTGGGTGTTCACGACCCAGCCGATGATCCTCAGGTCCGCCTTCCTGGCGCGCTCGACGATCTCCAGTGTCAGGCGCCGGATGTTGAGGACGAGCGTGGTCGCGCCGACGGCGGTGGCGCGCTCCACGACGTCCGTGCCGTAGCGGCTCGCGACGAGGGCGGTCCTGACGCCCGGGACCAGGCGGGCGATCTCGGCGATCGCCTCGTCGTGGAAGGAGATCACCTCGACGCGCGCGACCAGGTCGCGGCTCAGCATGACCTCGGCGAGGGCGCGTGCTGCCGCGACGTCCTTGATCTCGGCCTGCAGCGGTGCCTTCACCGCGTCCAGGACCTCTTCGAAGACGGGGATGCGCTCGCCGCGGCCCGCGTCGAGCTCCCGCAGCTCGGCGAGGGTCTTCTCGGCGATCGGCCCCTTGCCGTCGGTCGTACGGGCCACGTCGGCGTCGTGCATGACGACGAGCGCGCCGTCCTTGCTCAGATGCAGATCGAGCTCGATGAGGTCGAGGCCCGCCGCTTGCGCGGCGACGAAGGAACGCAGGGTGTTCTCGGGCTCGACGCCCATGACCCCACGGTGACCGATGGTGAGGAAGTTCAAGATCCACTCGCTTCCGTCGACGGAGGCTCGGCGACCGCGCGGCCGGGGAGCCGCGCGCAATGTCGCAGCCTAATGGCCCGCCTCGGCGACGGAACCGTGTGGACGGGGGCCGCTGGGCTCCTCGGATCTGGTCCCCGCGATCCCCAGGAGGAGGCCGGTGATCAGGGCTGCGACAAGGACGGCACGGGTGCTCACGGGTGCGCTGCTCCGAACGGCGGAGGACGACTGACCCGCCCGTCCTACCCCCGGCACCACCGTCACGGCCAGCCGCTTCACCCTGGCGTGGGCGAGTCCTCCACGAGTTGACCTACGGGCAGCGGGAGTTGACGCCGGGCGCGCCGTTTCCCCACCAACGCCCGGCCGCCCGGAGCCACGACGCCCCGCCGACGAGCTTCACCGTCACCGGTCGCCCCCGGCCGCGGGGGTGCATCAGCACGGGCCGCCACGGCGGCGCGCCGGAGCGGATCGCGCCCCCGGCGCGGTCGGCCGGACCACGCCGTCGCCGCCTCGCCGCCCGGCCCCGACGCCTACGGTCCGTCGACGCCGCCGCGTGCTCCCCGAGCCTCCAGCTCGGCCAAGTCGTCGAGCATCGCCTCCGCCAGGCCCACCTCCGCCTCCAGGCGCCGTTCGCTCCAGCGCAGGGCGACCTGTGGGTGCGACCACGACTGCGGTCCGTCCGACCGGTCCACGCGGGCCAGCGCGTCCCTGGCCTCCCTCAGTTCGCCCCGGGTCTGTGCGATGTGTTCGGCCACGAGATCCCGCAGCCGGTCGGGGGCGGTGAGGTGGCCCAGCCAGATGCGCAGGAGCAGCGGGTGCTTGAGGACGGGTGGGCCCACGTCCCGGCCGCCGTCGGCCCACGCGGCCAGCGCGGCACGCCCTTCGTCCGTGATGGCGTACGCCCGCTTCGTACGCGGGGCCTCCGGCCCCGAGCGGCGCGACGTGGCGTACCCGAGCGCTTCGAGGCGGCGCAGCTCGGCGTAGATCTGGCTGATGGCGGGTGACCAGTAGAAGAAGCGGAGGGAGGCGTCCGCCCACTTCTTCAGCTCGTACCCGGTCCGCTCCCCGGGGAAGGACAGGAGCCCGAGCACGGCCCACGCGGTGGGCGGCAGCACGGCGTCCCCGCCCATGGCACCGTCACCGCCGCCGTCCGCGGACGCCGTGCTGCCGTTCTGCCGCTGCGAGGTCGTTCGACGGGCCGCCATAGGGCGCATTGAAGTGAAGGGGGCGGGGCGGGCGCAAGGGATCAGGCGACCGGTCCCCGCCTCGGCTGCCGGTTCGCCGCCAGTGTCAGCGTGCGGGCCCGCTGGGCGATCTCGTCGAGTTGGGCCGCCGGGCTGTACACCGTCAGCGCGGAGCGCAGCTTGTCCAGGACCAGGGCGTCCGGCGTCGGTGCGGTCTCACCGTCATACGCGAGACCCGTCACGTTCTCGAGACCGCTGAGCCGCAACTCCTCGACGCGTTCGGAGCGGAACACCCGCGAACGCCGCAGCGCACCGCCCAGCGCGGAGAGGGCGACGCGCGACCGGGCGAGCGGCGCCTCCGCGTCGACGGTACGGATGTCGAGGAGGCCGTCGTCCAGGCGGGGCCGGTGCGTGAGCGCGAGGCCGTCCGGCACGTACTGCCCGTTGCCCGCGAAGAGCAGCCACAGCACACGGTCGTGGCCGTCGAGCCGGATCCGCAGCGGCGCCGCGGTCCGCAGCACCTCGACGAACGACACGGCGGCAGCCGGCCACTTGCCGATGCGCCCCTCCAACTTCTCGCGCCTGCTGACGAGTTCGGGGTAGATGCCGATGCTGAACGTGTTGACGAACCCCGCGATGTCCCTGCCCTCTCCGTCCCGCACCCGCGCCAGATCGACGCGGACCGCCTCGCCCCGCGCCACGGCGTGCGCGGTGTCCTCGAAGGTGGGCGTGCCCACGTCCAGCGCGAAGTGGTTCAGCGTGCCGCCGGGGAAGACCGCGAGCGCCAGCCCCGCCGCCGCGGCACGCCGGGCCGTGGCGTTCACCGTGCCGTCCCCGCCGCACACACCGAGCACCCCGCCCGCCCCGGTCGCCCGCGCGACCGCCTCGTCCAGGACCGCGTCGAGGTCGTCGCCCGGACCGCACGACAGGATCTCCGCCTTCGGCAGCAGCAGCTCCAGATGCTCGCCCGGGGGCAGACGCCCCGGAACGCCCCTCCCCGAACCGGAGTTGAGAACGACGACGAGCCCCTCGCCCTCAGGCAGCGCCGGCGCCTTCACCCGGGTGCGACGGAACTGGGCGGGCTGGGGGTGCGGCGGCCACCAGTAGCAGGTCACCGCGGCCGCCGCCGCACCGAGCACGCAGCCCGCGAGCACGTCGCCGGGGTAGTGCACCCCCACGTACACCCGGGAGAACGCGACGGCCGCGGCGACCGGCGCGAGCAGCGCGCCGTACCGGGGCGCCTCCAGCGCCACCCCCACCGCGAACGCCGCCGCCGACGCGGCGTGCCCGGACGGGAACGACGACGTCCACGGCGCCTTGGAGAGCCGTCGCATCGCGGGGACGGTGGTGAGGACGGGACGGCGTCGGCGTACGGCGTACTTGGCCACCGCGTTCGTCGTCACCGAGGCGAGCGCCAGGGCGCCCACACCACGCCGCGCGGCACGCTTGGCCGCGGGACCGCCGACGACCGCGAGGGCGGCGGCCGTGCCCAGCCAGAGCCGCCCGTGGTTCGCCGACCTGCTCAGCGGCGGCAGCACCTGCTCCGCGCCGGGCAGCCGCGCCGACGCCACCCGCTCGAACCACCGCCGGTCGACGCCGGCGATCCGTCGCTTCATGGGGTCACTCGCTTCATGGGCTCACTCGAACAGGACGACACGGGGGAGGCCCGTGATGCTCGTCCGAACGGGGTACGTGGTTCAGTCTTGGGAGCGGCCCCCGCCCGCAGGACGGCATCCGACCGGACGGAGAACCGCATGGCGCCGCGACGGGCTGTGGGCCCTCTCCCGCAAGGGGTAGACAGGGAGGGGCAGAGCAGGCAGAGCAGGACAGGAACCCCAGGAGGTACACCCCATGCTCGTCGACCTTTCCGGCAAGACCGCGCTCGTCACCGGTTCGACCCAGGGGATCGGCGCGGCGATCGCCGTCGGCCTGGCGCGGGCGGGCGCCGAGGTCGCGGTGAACGGCCGGTCCCGCGACTCCGTGGACGCCGCCGTCGACCGGCTCAAGGGGGAGTGCGACGGCGCCGGGTTCCTCGCCGCGCCGGGCGACATCTCCACGGACGAGGGCGCGCGGCAGGTGTTCGACGCCGTGCCGCGGGCGGACATCCTCGTGAACAACCTCGGCGTCTTCGGTGCCGAGCCCGCCCTCGACATCACCGACGACGAATGGCGCCGCTACTTCGAGGTCAACGTACTGACCGCCGTGCGCATGATCCGCCACTACCTGCCCGGCATGAAGGACCGCTCCTGGGGCCGCGTCCTGAACATCGCCAGCGACTCGGCGCTCGTCACGCCCGCGGAGATGATCCACTACGGCATGTCGAAGACCGCGCTGCTCGCCGTGTCGCGGGGCTTCGCGAAGGAGGCGGCGGGGTCCGGCGTCACCGTCAACTCCGTGATCGCGGGGCCGACGCACACCGGCGGCGTGGAGGACTTCGTCTACGAACTGGTGGACCGCGCGCTGCCGTGGGACGAGGCGCAGCGGAAGTTCATGACGGAGCACCGCCCCCAGTCCCTGATCCAGCGCCTCATCGAGCCGGAGGAGATCGCGAACATGGTCGTCTACCTCAGCTCCCCCCTGGCGTCCGCGACGACGGGCGGAGCGGTACGGGTGGACGGCGGCTATGTGGACTCGATCGTTCCGTAACGGCTGGTAGCGGCCCCTGTTTGCCGGAACGGCAACGAACATCGTTCCGTCGTGGACGCGCGTCGCATGCTCGGGGCACGTCGTCGCCGGAGCCGAGGAGTGCCCATGTCGTCCGCGCAGCCGCTGACCTGTCCGCCGTCCGCCGGACGTCCGACCCACCGTCTGGTCCCTTCGCCCGCGGGCCGCGTTCACCTCGTGGAGCAGGGTCAGGGGCCCCTCGTGCTGCTGGTGCACGGCTTCCCCGAGTCCTGGTACTCCTGGCGCCATCAGCTGCCCGCCCTGGCCGCGGCCGGATACCGCGCGGTCGCCGTCGACATGCGCGGCTACGGCCGTTCGTCGCGCCCCGCGGACGCCGCCGCGTACCGGATGCTCGACCTGGTCGAGGACGGCGTCGCCGTGGTGCGTGCGCTCGGCGAGGAGACCGCCGTGGTCGTGGGGCACGACTGGGGCGCGACCGTCGCCGCGCACTCCGCGCTCGTCAGGCCCGACGTCTTCCGCGCGGTCGGGCTGCTGAGTGTCCCGTACACCCCACCGGGTGGGCCGCGACCCAGTGAGGTGTTCGCCGGGATGGGCGGGGACGAGGAGTTCTACGTCTCGTACTTCCAGGAGCCCGGCCGCGCCGAGGCGGAGATCGAGCCCGACGTACGGGGCTGGCTCGCCGGTTTCTACGCCGCGCTCTCCGGCGACACGATGCCGGGCCCCGACGCGCCGGACCCGCACTTCGTGAGCCGCGGCGGACGGCTGCGGGACCGGTTCCCGGCCGTGACGGGAGTACCGCCGGTTCCGGGGGCTCCCGGGGCTTCGGGTGCGCGGCTGCCCGCGTGGCTCGACGAGCGCGACCTCGACGTGTACGCCGAGGAGTTCGAACGGACCGGCCTCACCGGCGCCCTCAACCGCTACCGCGCCATGGACCGGGACTGGGAGGACCTCACGCCGCGCTTCGCCGGCGCCCCGGTCCGCCGGCCGTCCCTGTTCGTCGGGGGAGCCCTGGACGCCTCGACCACGTGGCTCGCCGACGCGATCGAGGCGTTCCCCGACACCCTGCCGGGCCTGCGCTCCTCGCACGTCCTCGACGGCTGCGGCCACTGGGTCCAGCAGGAACGCCCCGACGAGGTCAACGGGATCGTGACGGACTGGCTCGGCACCCTGGACGCCTGACCTCCCGGCCCCGGGCCGTCCGTCTCAGGGAAACGTGACCGACGGGTCAACGGGGGTGAGGACCAGCCAGCGCAGCGCCGTGTCGCCGAAGCGCCCGTACGCCGCGACGCGCACGTCGACCGGGTCGGGCGCCACCAGCGGGAAGTACACGGGGAGCGCCGCGTCGTCGTGCGGCGCCCGGACGTCCGCCGTACGTTCCCACAGCTCGGCGACGCCCGGCTCGCGCCGCACGGTCCGCACCACGTCGTCCAGGCGCTCGTTGTCCGGCCAGCGCTGCCAGGCGAGGCGGAGCCGGCCGAGCAGCGGAACCGCCCACTTCGCGTCCCAGTCACGCAGCTGATACCGGGCCTCCGCGGAGAACGCCCAAGTCATGACGTTCGCGTCCGGCCGGGCCAGCCAGGGGCAGTGGCGTGCCGCCACGGCGTTGACGGCGAGCACGTCCCAGGCCTGGTCGCAGATCCAGCTCACCCGGCGCTGCTGGTGCAGCAGATCGAGCATCGCGTCGTCGGGCCGCACGCTCCCCGCCCGGTAGCGGGGCGGCTGGTGGCCGGTGCCGCGGTGGAGGGCGGTCGCCTGGCCGGGGGAGAGGTCCAGGATCCGTACGACGCCGTCGATCATCTCGCGCGCGTACTTGCGGTCCTCGCCCCGCTCCAGGGCGCGGTACCAGCGTTCGGAGACCCCGAGCAGCAATGCCATGTCGAGCTGCGTGAGGTACGAGCGATGGCCGCGGAAGGGGACGGGGCCGGGGAGCAGGGCCGGGTCGCGGGCCATCCGCCACGCACGCAGCATCCGCCCGAGATCCTCGCGTCGCGCGTCCACCAACTGTAAAGACCTCGCAAAGATGAAGCTGTCGTACGGGGGTGCCGCGCGCCCTTCGCCGATCTCGGCCCGGTCCGGGGCACGGTGTCAGCCTCGCACATCGCGGCGGGGACCGGAACGTCGGCGTGCCGGTATCCGGGCGTGCCGACCTTGGCGCGGGGCGCGGAGGCAGGGTGGGCGCCACGCCGCCCGGCATGGTCCGGAACTCCCGGGTTCCGGGTGGAGGACCACAGCCACCGCGTCGCCGACCGGCGAGTCGACCGGCACGGACCAGTGGTCACGGACCAGCCGTCGCGTACGCCACGAGCACACCCTTGGAGAGTTCGACGATGAGCCACTTCCTGCCGGAGACCGATGCCGTGCCGACCGCCGCCCGAGGGCTGGCCCTGGCGCACCCCGGCATGATCGAGGTGAACGAAAGCCCGCTGTACCTGCGGGCCCGCGACGCCGACCCGGCCCGCACGGTCGCCCTGGTCTCCGGCGGCGGCTCCGGCCACGAACCGCTGCACACCGGGCTCCTGGGGCGGGGCGGCCTGGACGCCGTCTGCCCCGGCGAGATCTTCGCCTCCCCGCACAACCGGCAGATCTACGAGGCGAGTGCCGCTGCCGCGAAGAGCGGCGGTGTCCTGCACATTGTCAAGAACTACACCGGCGACGTGATCAACTTCCAGATCGCGGCGGAGCGCCTGCGGCACGACGGCATCCCCGTCGCCACCGTCCTCGTCGACGACGACCTGGCCACCGACAGCGCGGACAGTGCGACCGGCCGCCGGGGCACCGCCGCGACGGTCGTCGTCGAGAAGCTCCTCGGCGCCGCCGCCGACCGGGGCGCCACGCTGGAGGAGCTCACCGACCTCGGCCGGCGCGTCGTCGCCCGCTCCCGCAGCATCGCCGTCGCCGCACGCGCCCAGACCTCGCCCACCACGCTGCACCGCGCGTTCGAGCTGGACGAGGGCACCCTCGACTACGGCGTCGGCATCCACGGCGAGCGCGGCATCCGCACCATCGCGCGGCCCGCCACCGGCGACCTGGTCCGGCGCATGGCCGACGACCTCCTGGACGCGCTGCCCGACGGACCCGACGACGTACTGGCCCTCGTCAACGGCCTCGGCGCCACCACCGAGCTGGAACTCAACGCCATCGCGGTACTCCTGAACGACGAGCTCACCGCCCGCGGCCTCCGCCCCGTCCTCGTCGTCCCCGGCACCTTCACCGCCGCCCTGGACATGGCCGGGTTCTCCCTCACCCTCACGCGGCTCGAAGACGGCTGGGCCGACCTGTGGACCGCCCCCACCCGGACCCCGCTGGTCCTGCCGCGCCCGCTGGAGGGTGCCGTCGGCGGCGAAACCCCCGAGTCGCCCGTACGGAAGCCCGCGAACACCCGCGCGTCCGCGCCGCACGAAACCGGCGACCGCGCCCTCCTCGACCGCTACGCCCGCACCGTCACGCAGGTCCGCGACAACCTCACCAAGCTCGACCAGCTCGTCGGCGACGGCGACTTCGGCGACAACCTCGCCGGAGGCGTGCGCCGCGCGGTGAAGCTGGCCGACGAGACCGGCATGGACGGCACGGCGGCGCTCGCCGACGCCTTCCTCAACGACGTCGGAGGCACCAGCGGCCCCCTGTTCGGCCTCCTCTTCCAGCACCTGGCCGCCGCGTCCCCGGCGGACGGCGGCGCCCCGACGGCGGACGCGCTCGCGGAGGCCGCCGAGGCCGGCCACGCCGCCATCCACCGGGTGGGCGGCGCGGTCCCCGGCGACTGCACGCTGGTCGACGCCCTCGCGCCCGCCGCCGAGTCCCTGACCGCCGCCCGGGGCGCGGACGCCCCCGAGGCGCCGCTGACCGAGGCGGCGCAGGCGGCCATCCGAGGCGCCCTCGCCACCGCGTCGCTCCGCCCCCGACGCGGCCGCGCCAGCTACGTCGGTGACCACGCGCTCGGCGTGCCGGACCCGGGCGCGCTCGCCGTCGCGCTGCTCTTCATGGCTCTCGCGGACATCCACGAACCGGCGACGGCCCCGCGTCTGCCCGCGCCCGGCCACATCACCGTCATCTGACCGAAGGTTCGTCCTTCACCGACGTCCATTCTCTGACTAAGGTCAGAGAATGGACGCCGAGCAGATCAATGCCGAGCAGATCGATCAGGTACGACGCTTCAACCGCACCGTCACCGAACGCGTGGGCGTGCTGCACGACAACTACCTGGGCCGCGACCGCCCCGTCGGCGAGGCCCGGCTCCTCTGGGAGATCGGCGAGCGGGAACAGGACGTGCGCGGACTGCGCGAACGCCTCGGGCTCGACTCCGGCTACGTCAGCCGCCTGCTGCGCGCCCTGGAGGCCGACGGCCTGGTGACGGTGGAACCGCACCCCCGCGACCGGCGGGTCCGCACGGTCCGGCTGACCGGAGCAGGCCGCGCCGAACGCGGCCTGCTCGACGAGCGCAGCGACCGGCTCGCGGGTTCCCTCCTGAAGCCGCTGAACACCGCGCAGCGGGCCCGGCTCGTCGCCGCCATGGCGGAAGTGGACCGGCTGCTCACCGCATCGACGGTCGCCCTGGCCACCGTCGACCCCGGCCACCCCGACGCCGAGTACTGCCTGTGCTCCTACTTCACCGAGCTCCAGGAGCGTTTCGACACCGGCTTCGACCCCGCGCGGAGCCTGCTGCCGGACGCGGGCGGGCTGCGGCCGCCGCGTGGCCTGTTCCTGGTGGCCAGGGTGCACGGTGAGCCCGTCGGCTGCGCCGGGCTCAAGCTGCCGCCCGGCGCCCCGGCCGAGATCAAGCGCATGTGGGTGGCGCCCGCGGCGCGAGGTCTCGGTCTCGGTCGCCGCTTCCTCGCGGAGCTGGAGGAGCTGGCCGCCGGGGAGGGCCGCACCGTCCTGCGCCTCGACACCAACAAGGCGCTCGACGCGGCCATCGGCCTGTACCGCTCCTGCGGCTTCCAGGAAGTGCCCGCGTTCAACGACGAGCCGTACGCGCACCACTGGTTCGAGAAGCGCATCGGGCGCGATGCCTAATGGAGATGACAGTTTGCCTAAGGCCTTTAGGCAGTTCCATAATCGGTTAAGTCGGGGAGGGGTAGGCGAAGGTCGAGGAGAGGAAGGGGTACGCCATGGTTCGCGTGGGGCTGACCGCGGAGCGTCTGGTGCGGGCGGGGGCGGAGCTGGCCGACGAGGCCGGGTTCGACCAGGTGACCGTCTCCGCGCTCGCGCGACGGTTCGACGTCAAGGCCGCGAGCCTGTACTCGCACGTGAAGAACTCACAGGACCTCAAGACCGGCATCGCCCTGCTCGCCCTCGCGGAACTCGCCGACCGGGGCGCCGACGCGCTGGCCGGACGGGCGGGCAAGGACGCGCTGGCCGCGCTGGCGAACGTCTACCGCGACTACGCCCGCGAGCACCCCGGCCGGTACGCCGCCGCCCAGCTCCGGCTCACCCCCGAGGCCGCTGCCGCCGGCGCGGGCGGCCGGCACGCGGAGATGACGCGGGCGATCCTGCGCGGGTACGAGCTGACGGAACCGGACCAGACGCACGCGGTCCGCCTCCTCGGCAGCGTCTTCCACGGCTACGTGAGCCTGGAGCTCGGCGGCGGGTTCAGCCACAGCGCACCGGACTCCGACGAGACGTGGACGCGCGTCATCGACGCTCTTGACGCGCTGCTGCGGAACTGGCCCGAACCGGACGTCTAATCCATACGCTTGATCAACAGGTTGAGGCAATGCACACGGACGACACTCACCCCACCCATCACGACGACCCCTCCTGGACCACCACGGCCATCACCGCGGAGCTCCTGCGAGGTGCTCTCGACGTGGAGCGCACCGAGCACGGCCTGCTGCCGCACCGGCTCCCCGCCGGAGCCCGCGCCCAGAACATCGACGGGCAGCTCGCCATGGCCGAGTCCCAGCCCTCCGGCATACGCCTGGCGTTCCGTACGCGCGCCACCGCGATCGAACTCGACACACTGCCCACCAAGCGGTCGTACGTGGGCGCCCCGCCCCGCCCGGACGGCGTCTACGACCTGCTCGTCGACGGCCGACCGGCCGGCGCGACGACCGTCGAGGCAGGCCACGTCCTGACCATCGACATGACCGCGGGCACCGTCGAGCGCAGCACCGGGGAGCCCGGCACCGCGCGGTTCACCGGACTGCCCGACGGCATGAAGGACATCGAGATCTGGCTGCCGCACAACGAGACCACCGAACTCGTCGCGCTGCGGACCGACGCCCCGGTGGAGCCCGCGCGGGACCCGGGCCGCAAGGTGTGGCTGCACCACGGCAGCTCCATCAGCCACGGCTCCGACGCGGCGAGCCCCACCACGATCTGGCCGGCGCTCGCCGCCTCGCGCGGCGGTGTGGAGCTGATCAACCTGGGTCTCGCGGGCAGCGCCCTGCTCGACCCGTTCACGGCCCGCGCCATGAGGGACACCCCTGCGGACCTGATCAGCGTCAAGCTCGGCATCAATGTGGTCAATGCCGACCTGATGCGGCTGCGCGCCTTCGCGCCCGCGGTGCACGGATTCCTCGACACCATCCGTGACGGCCACCCGGAGACGCCGCTCCTGGTCGTCTCGCCGATCCTGTGCCCCATCCACGAGGACACCCCCGGCCCCAGCGCGCCGGACTTCAGCGACTTCGGGGAGGGGCGCCTCCGGTTCATCGCGATGGGCGACCCGGCGGAGCGGGCGAGCGGCAAGCTCACCCTCAACGTCATCCGCGACGAACTGGCCCGCATCGTGAAGCAGCGCTCGGCCGACGACCCGAACCTGCACCACCTCGACGGCCGTGACTTGTACGGCCCCGCGGACGTGGCGGAGCACCCGCTCCCCGACGACCTCCACCCGGACGCCGACACCCACCGCCTCATCGGCGAGCGCTTCGCGGCGAAGGTCTTCACGGCGGGCGGCGCGTTCGGCGGCTGAACGGACCGAGCCGCCGGACGGAACGCCGGTGCGCCGCCCCTTGCGACTTCGCGACCTGACGGTTAGTCATATGACTAACCGTCATACGCGACTCGCTCTCTGGAGGGCACGTGAAGTTCTCCGTCATATTCGAGGCACAGCTCGCCGATCCGACCGTCGAGCGCGAGCACCAGGTCATCCACGACAGCGTCGAACAGGCCGTGCTCGCCGAGGAGATGGGGTTCGACCGCGTCTGGGCGGTCGAGCACCACTCTCTCAAGTGGTACGCGCACATGAGCGCGCCGGAGATCTTCCTGACCTGGGTCGCCGCCCGCACGAGCACCATCAGGATCGGGCACGGCGTCGTCTGCATGCCGTTCAACTTCAACCACCCGGCGCGGGTCGCCGAACGCGCCGCCATGCTGGACCTGCTCTCCGGTGGACGGCTCGACCTCGGCGCGGGGCGCGGCGGCACGGAACAGGAGACGTCGCTCTGCGGAGTCGACAGGGAACGTACGACCCAGGAGGTCGAGGAAGCGCTCCGGATCATCGGCAAGGCCTGGGAGAAGGAGGAGCTGGAGCACCACGGGGAACTCCTCGACATCGGCCCGCACCCGATCCTCCCGCGGCCGAAGCAGATGCCGCACCCGCCGCTCTTCCTCGCCTGCAGCAGGACCGAGACCCTGGCACAGGCGGCCGAACTCGGCATCGGCGCCCTGGTGATGGGGTTCGCCGGGCCCGAGTCGATCGCCGGGATGCGACAGGCGTACGACGCGGCCGTCGCGGCCCGCACCGGCGCCCGCTTCGTGTCGACTGTCGTCAACGACCACTTCTCCGTGCTCTGCCCGACGATCGTGCTCGACGACCGGGAGGCCGCGCGGCGCGTCGGCATCCGCGGCCAGCGGTTCTTCGCGCAGTCCATCGGCCACTGGTACGGCGGCGCGGGACTCCCCGACGAGGCGGTCGTGGAGGGGCGCGACGAGGCCGCGGAGATGCGCGGAGCCGCGGAACAGGTCGTGGCGCGCCTGCACGAGCAGAACATTCCGGTACGCCCCGCCTCGACGGCGACGTTCAACGCCGACCACGCCTACGGCACCGCGGACGACGCCATCGCCTACGTGTAACGCCTGCGCGACGCGGGAGCCGACGAGATCATGTGCCTCGTCCAGATGGGGACCGTCCCCCAGGAGGCCTGCCTGGAGACGCTGCGGCAGTGGGGCGAGAAGGTCATCCCGCACTTCCGCGCACAGGAGGCGGGGCGAAGCTGATGCGGCGGCCCGCCCCCGACCGCCTCGACCCCCGCGCCCGCCCCCTTGTCGACGCCCTCGCGCGCGCCTTCCCCGACCTGGGCGGGGCCGTCACCGACGCGGTGGAAGCCCGCCGCGTCCTCGCCGCCGCGCCCGCCTCCAGGAAGGCGCCGCCCGCCGTCGGGACCGTCGTGGACCGGACCGTTCCGGGGCCGCCGGGTGCGCCCGAGATTCCCGTACGCCTCTACCTGCCTGACCCGGACCGGCACCCGGTGGAGCTCCGCCCCACCGCCGTCTTCTTCCACGGCGGCGGCTACGTCCTCTGCGGGATCGACTCCCACGACGCCACCGCCCGAGCGCTCGCCGCCCGTTCCGGAGCCGTCGTGGTCTCCGTCGCGTACCGGCTCGCGCCCGAGCACCGGTTCCCCGCGGCCGTCGACGACGCGTACGCGGCGCTCTGCTGGGCGGTGGGGGAGAGCGCCGTGCTCGGAGGCGATCCGAACGCCGTCGTCGTCGCGGGGGACAGCAGCGGGGGCGGGCTCGCCGCCGCGGTCGCGCTGCGCGCCAGGGACGCGGAAGGTCCCGCCGTCGCGCTGCAGGTACTCCTCTACCCCCTGCTGGACGCGGCCCAGGACACGGAGTCGTACCGTGAGAACGCGCACGGCTACTTCCTGACCGCCGCGCACCTGCGCTGGTTCTGGCGGCAATACCTGGGCGCCGACGGCCACAGCGCCCACCCTTACGCCTCGCCGCTGCGCGCCCCCGACCTCCGCGGCCTGCCGCCCGCGTACGTCCTCACGGCCGGCTGCGACCCGCTGCGCGACGAAGGGCTCGCCTACGCGGCCCGCCTGCGCGCGGCCGACGGGCACGTCACCGCCGCCCACTTCCCGCACATGTTCCACGGCTTCCTCGGCTTCCCCGACCTGCTCCCCGACGCGGTGCGGGCGCTGGCCGGTGCGGCAGAAGCCATCGGGTCGACAGGAGGTCGCAGGAAAAACAGCGGCTCAGGTGGGGGTGGCGCAGGATAATTTCCGGAGGCCCCTCTTGTCGCGGAGAACCTCGCCCGCATACGGTGTTCTGACGCGAGGTTCTCCCGTGGAGGATGGGGCATGACGGAAATTCTTGTGCAGTCGGGTGTCGAGGGTGCGGTTCTTTCCGCTGCTGGGCGGGTGGTGGACCACCCCGCGTGGCCGGTGCTCAAGGACGCCGTGGAGACCATCCGGCCCTGGCAGTCGGCGGACGGTTCCATCGACTTCGAGGCGGACGGCGCCCCGGCCAAGGGCATCGCCGAGCTCACCGTGGACCGAGTGATATCCGCGGTCGAGGAGCTCTCCCCGCTCGTCCCGCACGACGCCGCGTACCACCGCGCGCTCGTCGCCGACCTGCGCCGCTGGGCCGAGACGGGCTTCCAGGTGCCCGACTTCCTCGACTCGCTGCTCGCCTTCCAGCCCGCCGCGCACCGCGAGGACGGCCTGCAGCACCTGGTCGTCTTCCCGATGTACACGCAGAACGGCAACCCCGACCGCAACTTCGAAGCGGTCGTGCTGCGCATGGTCTGGCCCGACTGGCTGGCCGAGCTCGAGCGCACGCGGTACGACAACCCGCTGTTCTGCGGCATCACCTTCGAGGACTTCACCGCCGGGTACGACACGAACTCGGCCGTCCTCTTCCCCGAGACCATCGCCGTGCGCGAGGCCCCCGAGCGGTTCTCCTGGGGCGGCATCTTCTGCGACCGCGAGGCCGCCCGCTTCCGCCGCGTCACCGAGGCCGCCGTGGACCTCCTCGGGCTCGAACTGCCCGACGACATCCGCCAGATGGTCGCCGACCAGGACCGCTGCGAGCAGGCGTTCGTCCTGTGGGACATGGTCCACGACCGCACCCACAGCCACGGCGACCTGCCGTTCGACCCCTTCATGATCAAGCAGCGCCAGCCGTTCTGGATGTACGGCCTGGAGGAGCTGCGCTGCGACCTCACCGCCTTCAAGGAGGCCGTGAAGCTGGAGGCCGAGGGCGTCCCGCAGGCCCGCGACGTGCAGTACGCCGTCCTCTTCGACCGGATGTTCCGCTTCCCGGTCACCGGCGACCGCGTCAAGAACTACGACGGGCTCGGTGGACAGCTGCTCTTCGCGTACCTCCACAAGCACGATGTCGTCCGCTGGACCGACAACCAGCTCAGGATCGACTGGGAGCGCGCGCCGGAGATCACCAACCAGCTCTGCGGCGAGATCGAGGACCTCTACCGCGCGGGCATCGACCGCCCGAAGCTGGTCCACTGGTTCGCCGCGTACGACCTGGTGTCCACGTACCTCGCCCCGCACCCGGGCTCGCGCTGGGCCAAGGGCCCCGACGCCCTGGACACCTCGCTGCCGCCGCGCAAACTGGTCGACGAGGTGCTTCCCGACGAGTTTCCGCTCAGCATGTTCTATGAGGCGCTCTCCAAGAAGCTGAAGCACGTGATCGCCTCCACCAAGGGGATCACCGCTACCTCGGGCGCCGAGAAGGCCGCCGCGTGAGCGGCCGCCAGGAGGAGGCGAGGACCATGTCCGCACTCGATGGAGCCGTGGTGGCCGTGGCCGGAGCGGCCGGGCCCGCCGGACGCGCCACTTTGCTCAGGCTGGCCGAGGCCGGAGCCACCGTCGTGGCGTCGGACGCCGACGCCGCGCGCCTGGCCGAAGCGGTGGACGCCGCCCGGTACGCGCACGGCGGGGCCACCGTCATCGGTGACACCGTCGACCTCCTCGACCTGGACGCGGCCCGTGAGTGGGCGACGCGCACGGAGAAGGAGTTCGGGCGGATCGACGGCCTGGTCCACCTCGTCGGCGGCTGGCGCGGCAGCAAGAGCTTCGCCGAGACCAAGCTGGAGGACTGGGACCACCTGGAGAACCTCCTGATCCGCACCGTCCAGCACACCTCACTCGCCTTCGAGGACGGCCTGCGGCGCAGCGACCGTGGACGCTATCTGCTGATCAGCGCCGCGGGCGCCTCCAAGCCGACCGCGGGCAACGCCGCGTACGCCGCCTCCAAGGCCGCGGCCGAGGCCTGGACGCTCGCCCTCGCCGACGCCTTCCGCAAGGCGGGGGGCGAGGACGGGCCGCGTGCGGCGGCTGCGATCCTGGTGGTCAAGGCGTTGGTGCACGACGAGATGCGCAAGGCTCGGCCCGACGCGAAGTTCGCGGGCTTCACGGACGTCAAGGAGCTGGCCGAGGCCGTCGCCGGCGTCTGGGACAAGCCCGCAGGAGAAGTGAACGGAAACCGTCTGTGGCTGACCGAGAAGCCGTGACCGCACGCGACACGACCGGTCGTGACCGAGAAGCCGTGAACCCGCCGAAGACCGACGCCCGCCGTCACCACGACCCGGACGTCCGCGGCTTCGCCAGCGACAACTACGCGGGCGCCCACCCCGAGGTCATGGCGGCGCTCGCGCTCGCCAACGGCGGCCACCAGATCGCGTACGGCGAGGACGACTACACGGCCAACCTCCAGCAGGTGATCCGTGGCCACTTCGGCCCCACCGCCGAGGCGTTCCCGGTGTTCAACGGCACGGGCGCCAACGTCGTGGCGCTCCAGGCGGTCGCCGACCGCTGGGGCGCGGTGATCTGCGCCGAGTCCGCGCACATCAACGTGGACGAGGGCGGCGCGCCCGAGCGCATGGCGGGCCTCAAGCTGCTCACCGTCCCCACGCCCGACGGCAAGCTCACCCCCGAGCTGATCGACAAGCAGGCGTTCGGCTGGGACGACGAGCACCGCGCCATGCCGCAGGTCGTCTCGATCGCGCAGAACACCGAACTGGGCACGCTGTACACGCCCGACGAGATCCGCGCGATCTGCGACCACGCGCACCGGCTCGGCATGAAGGTGCACCTCGACGGCTCCCGGATAGCCAACGCCGCGGCCGCCCTCGACGTGCCCATGCGGACGTTCACGAACGCCGTCGGCGTCGATCTCCTGTCGCTCGGCGGCACGAAGAACGGCGCGTTGTTCGGCGAGGCCGTCGTGGTCATCAACCAGGACGCCGTCCGGCACATGAAGCACCTGCGCAAGATGTCGATGCAGCTCGCGTCGAAGATGCGCTTCGTGTCGGTGCAGCTGGAGGCCCTGCTCAGCAAGGACCTGTGGCTGCGCAACGCGCGTCACGCCAACGAGATGGCGCAGCGCCTCGCGGAGGGCGTCCGCTCGGTGCACGGCGTGGAGATCCTCTACCCCGTGCAGGCCAACGCGGTCTTCGCCCGTCTCCCGCACGACGTGAGCGAGCGCCTGCAGAAGCGGTACCGCTTCTACTTCTGGGACGAGGCCGCGGGCGATGTCCGCTGGATGTGCTCGTTCGACACGCGCGAGGAGGACGTCGACGGGTTCCTCGCGGCGCTCAAGGAGGAGATGGCCCGCTGAGCCGACGTGCTGCATAGGTATACGTCTGACCGTAAAGTAATTGACGTACGGTCGGGCGTATTCCTATGCTCCCGTGGCATGCGGCTGACCCAGGAAAAGCCCGACCTGTCTGTGTACTTGGCGGCGGACGAGGTCGTCGACCACCATCACCCCCTGGTCCGGGAGGTGGCGGCCGGTCTTGCACGAACATCCGCAGATGCGTACGCGTACGCCCGCGCCGCCTTCGAGTACGTGCGCGACGCCATCCCGCACTCGCAGGACGTGGGCCGCAATGAGGTCCCCTGGCGCGCCTCCGACGTCCTGCGGGAACGCACCGGCATCTGCACCGCCAAGTCCCACGCCCTCGCCGCCCTGCTGCGCGCCGAGGGCATTCCCACGGGGTTCTGCTATCAGCGCCTGCGCGACGACAACACCAGCGGATACTCCCTGCACGGCCTGGTCGCCGTCCGCCTCGACGGCGCCTGGCACCGGCAGGACCCGCGCGGCAACATCCCGGACGGCGTCGACGCGCAGTTCCGCATCGGCGAGGAGCGGCTGGCCTGGCCCGTGGACCCGGAGTGCAACGAAGTGGACTATCCGGTCCTCTATGCCGAACCAAGTCCTGTGGCCGTCCGCGCGCTCAGGGAAGCCCGGGACCGGCTGCATCTCTGGCAGACATACCCCTCGGGACTGTGAGGCACGACGGACCATGACCCTCCACCGGACCGTCTCCGACGAGGTCCGTGCCCTCGCGCCCGACTTCACCCACGTCGTCATCGAGGGCCGTGGACTCGTCAACGGGCCCGGCACCGACGCCACGGAGGCGCCCTCCTCGACGACGCGGCCCGCCGCCTCGCCGCCCGGCTCGCGGGACGCGCCCCGCGGCTCGACGACGCGCTCCCGCGCGGCGGCGGTCACGAAGTCCTCGTCGTGAAATCGTCTGGTGCGACGACGAGGGCGTCACATGCCGTCGCTGGAACTGGCGCCAGGGCCCGCGCACGCGCCTCACCGAGGAGTCGGTGAACGCGGTCTTCCTGCTGGAGGGCATGGGTCCGGACGCGGGCCTCGACGCGGCGTGTGCGGAACTGGCCGGGCTGCTCGCACAGTTCAGTCCGGGCGCGGATGTCACCGTCCGCTGACCGGGGTCAGCCGGCCTCGGCGGCCTTGACCTCCGCGGGGGTCGGCGCCGTGCCGCCGAGGTGTGCGGGCATCCACCAGGTGTCGTCCGGCCCCTTGGGGCGTACGGGGTAGGCGCGCTGCGCCGCCTCCAGGAGCTCCTGGCAGGCCTCGCGCAGCCGCCGCGTGATCGCGCCCGCGTACTGGTCCTTCGGCGCCTCCACCGGCTCGCCGACCCGGATCGTGATCGGGATGTGGCTGCGCTTGAAGTTGCGGGGGTGTCCCTTGGTCCACAGCCGCTGCGTGCCCCACAGGGCCATCGGGATCAGCGGCACGCCGGCCTCCTGGGCCAGTCGCGCGGCGCCCGACTTGAACTGCTTCAGGGTGAACGACTGCGAGATCGTCGCCTCGGGGAAGACGCCGATGATTTCCCCGGAGCGCAGCGAGTCCAGCGCGTGCGCGTAGGCGGTCTCGCCCTGCTTGCGGTCGACGGGAATGTGCTTCATGCCGCGCATCAGCGGCCCGGAGATCTTGTGCCGGAACACCGATTCCTTTGCCATGAACCGCACCAGGCGCTTCTGCGGCAGCGCGGCAAGACCGTCGAAGATGAAGTCGAGATAACTGATGTGATTGCTCACCAGAACCGCGCCGCCGGAGCGTGGGATGTTCTCCGACCCCTTGCAGTCGATCTTGAGGTCCCATGCCTTGAACAGCGTTTTCGCGGCACCGATGACGGGACGGTAGACAAGCTCTGCCATGGGTGGGAAGGGCCCTTCGTTTTCTGCCTGGGGAGGGGGGTCCCGGCATCAAGTTACGCAGCCGTAGGTTTTTCGGCGTTGCGCAGATCGTGCCCCATCAACGGACGGGTGACCAGCCTTGGTGCCGCGTATGCGGGAGATTCTCGTCACGTCGGAATCATTCGGGGGCGCATGAACGCTGTACTGGGGAGCGCATTGGTGCAGGACTGACGAGGGCGGAGGCGCACGTGCGGGAACAGGGGGCCGGGCAGCGGCTCGGCGCGGCCGACATCGGGGAGCGGCTGGGCGAGCGGGCGACGCTCGTACAGTTCTCCAGCGCCTTCTGCCAGCCCTGCCGGGCGACACGCAGAGTGCTCGCGGACGTGGCCGGAATGGTCCCCGGCGTGTCCCACGTGGAGATCGACGCCGAGGAACGGCTCGGTCTCGTACGGCGACTCGGCGTCCTCAAGACCCCCACCGTGCTCGTCCTGGACGCGGCGGGCCGCGTGGTCCGCCGCGCCGTCGGACAGCCGCGCAAGGCCGATGTGATCGCGGCGCTCGGCGAGGCCGTATGACGGGCCGACGCGCAGGTCACGGCGATCGGAACGGCTCCGCGGCAGTGATCCTTCTTTCATATTCCGGAACAGACTTGACTGCACGCGCCATCTATCGCGAGCCTGCTTGCATGCCCCGGGACCTCCTTCTGTACGAGCGCGTCCACGTGGACCTCGGCCGCCACGCCAGCGCCCGCTGTCCGCAGTGCTGAGCAACGACGCCTCCGCTCGCACCTCCGGCAACTCCCGGCAGAAGGACAACTCCATGACGGCATCGCCTGCCCTCAGCACGCCCCGGCTCGCCACCCCCGATCTGCTGCGCTCGGTCTTCCGGCAGCACGCCGCGGGGGTGGCCGTGATCACCGCCGCGCACGGCTCCCGCCCCGTCGGCTTCACCGCCACCTCGCTCGCCTCGGTCTCCGCCGAGCCCCCGATGCTCTCGTTCGGCATCGGCACGGGCTCCTCCTGCTGGCCCGCGGTCTCCGAGACCGAGCACGTCGGCGTCCACATACTCGGCGAGCACCAGCAGGAGCTCGCCGCCACGTTCGCCCGCAGCGGAGCCGACCGCTTCGGCCCGCCCACGAGCTGGCGCGAGGGCCCCGAAGGGGTTCCCGTCCTCGACGGCGCGCTCGCCTGGCTGGTCTGCCGGATCGTGGCGCGCGTGCCCGCGGGTGACCACCGCATCGTGCTCGCGCAGGCGGTCGTCGGCGACGGCGTGGAAGAGGGCCGCCCGCTCCTGTACCACCACGGGCGCTTCAACGCGTTGCGTGACTGAAAGTTCCCGTTCGGGGGGGCCGCGCCCCGATTACGGAGCGTTGGGAAGGTCACAGTTCAAAGCGCTTGCTCAGGGGGAATGAACTGGGTGTACTCATGAGTAATATTTCGGGAGGAGCGCGGGCCGCCCCGACCGGGATCCGCCGCTTCAGGCGCCTATGCTGCCTGCAAGAAGGCAGTAGCCATAAGCCTAGGCAGCAGCCCAGTAAAGACGATGCAGTAGGAGAGCCGGCGTGAGCTTGAGGATCGTTGTCTGTGTGAAGTACGTGCCCGACGCCACCGGCGACCGGCACTTCGCCGATGACCTGACCGTCGACCGCGACGACGTCGACGGCCTGCTGTCGGAGCTCGACGAGTACGCGGTCGAGCAGGCGCTGCAGATCGCCGACGAGGCGGACGACGCGGAGATCACCGTGCTGACCGTCGGCCCCGAGGACGCCAAGGACGCGCTGCGCAAGGCGCTCTCCATGGGTGCCGACAAGGCCGTCCACGTCGAGGACGACGACCTGCACGGCACCGACGTCATGGGCACCTCGCTGGTGCTCGCCAAGGCCATCGAGAAGACCGGTTACGACCTGGTCATCGCCGGCATGGCCTCGACCGACGGCACCATGGGCGTGCTGCCGGCGATCCTCGCGGAGCGCCTCGGCGTCCCGCAGGTCACGCTGCTCTCCGAGGTCTCCGTCGCGGACGGCGTCGTCAAGGGCCGCCGTGACGGCGACAGCGCGAGCGAGCAGCTCGAGGCGTCCCTGCCGGCCGTCGTGTCCGTGACGGACCAGTCGGGCGAGGCCCGCTACCCGTCGTTCAAGGGCATCATGGCCGCCAAGAAGAAGCCGGTGGAGTCGCTCGACCTGGACGACCTGGACATCGACGCCGAAGAGGTCGGCCTCGAGGGTGCCTGGACCAAGGTCGACTCCGCCGCCGAGCGCCCGGCCCGTACCGCCGGGACGATCGTCAAGGACGAGGGCGAGGGCGGCAAGCAGCTGGCTGAGTTCCTCGCCGGCCAGAAGTTCATCTGAGCTTCAGTCGCCCCCTCAACCGCCCAACTTCTTCGTAATCGCAGGAGATTGAAGTCCCATGGCTGAAGTTCTCGTCTACGTCGACCACGTGGACGGCGCCGTCCGCAAGCCCACCCTTGAGCTGCTGACCCTGGCCCGCCGCGTCGGCGAGCCCGTCGCCGTCGCCCTCGGCTCCGGCGCCGAGGCCACCGCCGCCACGCTCGCCGAGCACGGCGCGGTGAAGGTCCTCACCGCTGACGCCCCCGAGTTCGCCGACTACCTCGTCGTACCGAAGGTGGACGCGCTCCAGGCCGCGTACGAGGCCGTGTCCCCGGCCGCCGTGCTCGTCCCGTCCTCCGCCGAGGGCAAGGAGATCGCGGCCCGCCTCGCGGTCCGCATCAAGTCCGGCATCATCACGGACGCCGTCGACCTCGAGGCCGGCGACGAGGGTCCGGTGGCCACGCAGTCCGCGTTCGCCGCCTCGTACACCACCAAGTCCCGTGTCTCCCACGGCACCCCGGTCATCACGGTCAAGCCGAACTCGGCCGCCGTGGAGGCCGCCCCGGCCGCGGGCACCGTCGAGGCCCTCACGGTCTCGTTCTCCGAGAAGGCCACCGGTACCAAGGTCGTCTCGCGCACCCCGCGCGAGTCGACGGGCCGCCCCGAGCTGACCGAGGCCGCGATCGTGGTCTCCGGCGGCCGCGGAGTCAACGGCGCCGAGAACTTCACGATCATCGAGGCCCTCGCCGACTCGCTCGGTGCCGCCGTGGGCGCCTCGCGTGCCGCGGTCGACGCCGGCTGGTACCCGCACTCCAACCAGGTCGGCCAGACCGGCAAGTCGGTCTCCCCGCAGCTGTACATCGCGTCCGGCATCTCCGGCGCGATCCAGCACCGCGCCGGCATGCAGACCTCGAAGACCATCGTGGCCATCAACAAGGACGCCGAGGCCCCGATCTTCGACCTGGTCGACTACGGAGTCGTGGGCGACCTCTTCGACGTCGTCCCGGCGCTCACCGAAGAGGTCAAGTCCCGCAAGGGCTGAGCTCAGCGAACCGACGAGGCCCTCGCACCGCACCACGCGGCGCGGGGGCCTCGCGCGTCACAGCGTCAGGCTCGCCTGCACCGGCAGGTGGTCGCTCGGGAACTGCCCGTCCAGCGAGAACGTGTTGATCGCGGCCTCGTGGATCCGCACCCCGGGTGTCGCGAGGATCCAGTCGATGCGGTCCCCGTCGGGGGTGAGCGGCTTGTACCCGTGGAACGTGGCGTACGCCTTGCTGCGCCGGTCCGCCGCGTCCCAGGTGTCGACGAGACCGGCGCCGAGCAGCGTGTCGTACACCGGGTTCTTGTGTGCGGCCACGTTGAAGTCGCCCGTCACGAGCAGCGGCAGGGACCGGTCCAGGCGGGCGAGGCGCTCGACGACGAGTTGCGCGGCACGCGCGCGTGCGTACTGCGACGCGTTGTCGAGGTGCGTGTTGAGCACGTACAGCTCGTCGTCCGTCCGTAGGTCGTGGAAGCGGACCCAGGTGACCATGCGGATGGATCCGCCGCCCCAGGTGTTGGAGCCGATCATCTCCGGGGTGTCCGACAGCCAGTAGTGGTCGTACTCGACCGGGGCGAGCCTGCGGGTGTCGTAGAAGACGGCCATGAACTCGTCGCGGCTGCCGCCCGCGCGTCCGGTGCCGATCCAGTCGTAGTGCGGCCCGAGGTCGGCCGCGATGTCCCGCACCTGCTGGTAGAGGCCTTCCTGGGTGCCGACGATGTGCGGCCTGGTGCGGCGCAGCAGCTCGCGGGTGACCGGGCGGCGGTCGGCCCAGGTGTTCGGCGGCGTGGTGCTCGCGTAGCGGAGGTTGAACGACATGACCTCCAGTCGGCGTCCCGGGCGCTGCACGGCGTGTGCGGGCGCGGTGGCCAGCGCGGTGGTGAGCAGGGGGAGCGCGGCGGCTGCGGCGAACGCCGTCCGCAGGCCGGAACGGCGCGTGACGCGGGGGTCGGTCGGCACACGGTCTCCTTCGGTTCGGGGCGCGCGGTCAGGATGAGGTGCGCGCGTACGGGTGCGGAAGCAGGATCTGAGACAGCGGCAGAAGAATCCGGGACCGGCGTGAACTCCTGTGGTCCGCGACGGGTCGGCGGCGCGACGGAGGCGGGTCCACGGCGCGAGAGGGTGTTGACCAGCACGAAGGTCACGGATAACTTCGCTATACGGATTGTTGATTCCGTGAAGCGGAAATTTCGGGCGCGGCACCGAGCGTGTGGAGGATGCAGGAATGGGTCAGCAAGAGAAGGTGGCGACGAGCCTCGCCGGAGCGGTCAGCGACGGCATCAGCGCTTCCCTCGCCCCGGTGGACGCGGAGCTGGAGCGCCGCTACCCCGGAGACCCAGGAACCCGCCAGCCCGTCCACACCGTGTACGTCCCCGGGGAGCAGTTCGACGCCGACTCGATCCGTACCTGGGGCGACAAGGCCCTGGCGATGCTCGACGAGCACGCACCGGACGCCGCCTCCTTCGCCGCCGTCCTCGGCCTGGGCGACGACCTCGCCGAATCCGTCTACACGCGCGTGCGCACCAAACTGGAGCGCGAGCCCATCGAAGACCTGCGCATCGACTTCGAGGACGGTTACAAGGGCGCCGACGAGGACCAGGACGCCGCCCGCGCGGCCCGCCTCGTCGCCGAGGCCTACAAGAACGGCACCGCCGCCCCGTACATGGGCATCCGCATGAAGTGCATGGAAGAGGCGGTGCGCGCCCGCGGCATCCGCACCCTCGACATCTTCCTGTCCGGCCTCATGGAGGCCGGCGGCCTGCCCGACGGGCTCGTCCTGACCCTGCCCAAGGTGACGTACCCGGAGCAGGTCACCGCGATGGTGCGCCTCCTGGAGGAGTTCGAGAAGGCCCGCGGCATCGAGCCCGGCCGCATCGGCTTCGAGATCCAGATCGAGACCAGCCAGTCCATCCTCGCGACCGACGGCACCGCCGCCGTGGCCCGCATGATCCAGGCCGCCGAAGGCCGCGCCACAGGACTGCACTACGGCACCTTCGACTACAGCGCCTGCCTGCACGTCAGCGCCGCCTACCAGGCCAGCGACCACCCGGCCGCCGACCACGCCAAGGCCGTCATGCAGGTCGCCGCGGCCGGCACGGGAGTACGCGTCTCGGACGGCTCCACCAACGTCCTGCCCGTCGGCTCCACCGCGAAGGTTCACGACGCCTGGCGGCTGCACTACGGCCTCACCCGGCGCGCCCTGGCCCGCGCCTACTACCAGGGCTGGGACATGCACCCCGGCCACATCCCGACGCGCTACGCCGCCGTGTTCGCGTTCTACCGCGAGGGCTTCGAGGCGGCGGCCGCCCGCCTGGCCGCCTACGCGGGCCACCACGAGGGCGGCGACGTCGCCGACGAGCCCGCCACCGCCAAGGCGCTCGCCGGTTACCTCCTGCGCGGCCTGGACTGCGGCGCCCTCGACGCCGGCGAGGTCACCCGCCTCACCGGCCTCACCCTGGCCCGCCTCCAGGGTTTCGCGGGCCCGCGCCGCGGCGACCTCACGGTCTCCGGCAAGTAGCGGCGTGCCAGGTCGGTAACAGCAGACACTGACGGTCACCGCTGCCCCGTACTCTGTACGCCACAGAACGTGGCGTGACAGGAACGGGGCAGCGGTGTTTTCGGGGGATCAGGAACAGACGGGCGAGGCGGGCAGACTCCTCGCCGGGCGCTACCGCGTCGTGGCACAGCTCGGCCGGGGCGGCATGGGCGTCGTGTGGCGCGCCGTCGACGAGGTGCTGCACCGCGAGGTCGCCGTCAAGGAACTCCGTACGTATACGGACGCGGCAGGCCCCGAACTGGCCGACCTCCGCCTGCGCATGCAGCGCGAAGCACGCGCCGCCGCGCGCGTGCGCCACCCCGGAGTCGTCGCCGTGCACGACGTGACGGAGGTCGACGGACGGCCCCTCATCGTCATGGAGCTCGTCGACGGGCCCTCCCTAGACGACGTGCTGCGCGACCGCGGCGCCCTCGACCCCCGCCAAGCCGCCGACATCGGCGCCAAGGTCATGGACGCGCTGGCTGCCGCCCACCGCGTCGGTGTCCTGCACCGCGACGTGAAGCCCGGCAACATCCTCCTGGAGACCGGCGGCCGCGTCGTCCTCACCGACTTCGGCATCGCCACGATGGAGGACCCGAACGACGGCTCGGCCACGCACCTCACCCGCAGCGGCGAGCTGGTCGGCTCCCTCGACTACCTGGCGCCCGAGCGCGCCCAGGGACACGACCCGGGCCCTGCCTCCGACGTCTGGGCCCTCGGTGCCACGCTGTACGCCGCGGTGGAGGGCTCCTCGCCGTTCCGTCGTACGTCGACGTGGTCCACGCTCACCGCGATCGTGGTCGACCCACTGCCCGAGCCGCGGCGTTCGGGGCCACTGACCCCCGTACTGCGCCGGCTCATGGACAAGGACCCGCAGGCGCGCCCCGACGCGGAGGCGGCACGGCTGCTGCTCGCGGAGGTGGCGGCCGCGGGGCCCGGCAGCGCGGGGCCGCCCGCGCAGCCGCCCCACGGGCCGACGGAGCGCAGCATCCCGAGCACACCGCCACCGGGCTTCGGGCCGCCGCCGGAGGTGCCGCAGCCGCCTCCGACGTCGCAGAGCCCCGTGGCGCCGAGCCGCGCGGAGACCCGTGCCGAGATGCGCTCCACGCAGCGCCGTCCGCGCCGCGGGCGCGCACTTCTGGCCGCCGCTGCCGTCGCGGTCGTCCTCGCGGCGACCGGGGCCACGGTCGCCGTCCTCAACGGCGAGGAGGACAAGGGCAACCAGGCCCGGGAGGGCACGACAGCCGGAGGCGCCGCGTCGAACGACGACGACGGCAGCAGCGGTCCCCTCGGCGGCGAGTCGGAGCGGCCCAAGCCGTCGGGGCAGGGCGACGAGAAGCCCCGCGAGCGGCGCACGAAGCCGTCCGACGACGCGGCCGACGCCGCCAAGAGGGACGGAACCGGCAAGGACGGCAAGGACGCCTCCGACCGGGACGCCGACACGAGCAAGGACGGCGGCAAGACCCCGTCCCGCCCCGACGCCACCACCAAGCCGACCGAGGGCGGCTCCGCGCCGGACCCGGTCTGCCACCCGGCGGGCGGCGGCAAGTACAACTGCGAGGTGTGGCGCACGGCGAACTCGTACACCGCGGGCGGCGCCCGGGTCGGCACGCTGAACGCGGGCACCAACTACTTCTACTGCCAGCAGAACCTGGGCCGCCGCGAGACGTCCGGCCAGTGGACGAACGTCTGGTGGGCCAAGACGGACGACGACAGCGGCAACACGAACGTCTTCGTCAGCGACGTCTACGTGAAGGGCGGCGACAACGACAAGCCGCTGCCCGGACTGCCGGTCTGCTGATGAGTGACACGCTCTACGCCCGCGTCCAAGCCGCCGCGGAGGACACGTCGTACCGTCTGCGGCGGACCGGGCGCGGCTTCGACATGACGGTGGACGTACCGGGGCTGGGCCGCAACACCACCCAGGTGCACACCTACCGCGTCGAACTGCACCCGCGCGACAAGACCTTCACGATGACGGACATCGTCCGCACCCACGAGCGGGGCGCCTTCGGGACATCGACCCGCACGGTGAAGCGGGGCCGCGTTCGATACCGGACCTGGAGCCGCTCCCTGGACGGCAGCGAGCGGACCTCGTTCTCCTCCGCGGACGGCCGCCGCCTGATCCGCGGAGCGGCCCAGGAACTGGGCTGGCGGGAACTCCGTCCCCCTACGGGCAAGGCGGCCCTCGTCTTTGGAGCCATCGGAGGCCTGACAGCCCTCGGCACGCTCATCGCTCTCGCGGTGGTCTTCTGGCCCTGAGTGCCCTGAGTGCCCTGGAGCCCTGAACGAGGTGGCGGCGGCAGGTGTCCCGACTACCGGTCCGCGGGCGGCAGTTCCCCCGACCCGCGCTGGATGAGCCGCGTCGGCAGCTCGACCCTTTCCGGCGCCTCCGACGCGCCGTCGAGCTGGCGGAACAGCCGTTCCGCCGCCGTCCTGCCCAGCTGCGCCGCGTCCTGCGCGACGACCGTCACTCCCGGGTCCAGCAGGTCCGCCAGCTCGATGTCGTCGAAGCCGACGAGGGCCACGGGACGGTCGAGAGCGGCCAGGACGCGGACGACCGTCACCGTCACACGGTTGTTGCCCGCGAACACCGCCGTGACCGGCTCCGGGCCGCTCAGCATCGTCTCGGCCGCCACGCGCACCCGCTCCGGATCGGTGACGCCGAGCGACACCCACGCCTCGTCGACGGGAATGTCCGCGTCCTCCATCGCCGCGCGATAGCCGCGCAGGCGCTCTATCGCGGTGTGAATGCGCGGCTGGTCGCCGATGAAGCCGATACGGCGGTGACCGTGGGCGATGAGGTGCGCGACGCCGTCCCGCGCGCCGCCGAAGCTGTCGGAGAGGACCACGTCGGCGTCGATCTTCCCGGCGGGCCGGTCGACGAAGACGGTGGCGACACCGGCGGCGATCTCCGGCTCCAGATAGCGGTGGTCGTCCCCGGCCGGAATCACCACGAGACCGTCGACGCGCCGCGCGCACAGCGCGAGCACCAGCTCCTGCTCGCGGTCCGGGTCCTCCGCGCTCGACCCGTTGATCAGCAGCGCGCCGTGCGCCCGCGCGACCTCCTCGACGGCGCGGCTCAACGGGCCGTAGAAGGGGTCGGCCAGATCCTCCAGTACGAGGCCGATACTGGCGGTGCGCCCCTTGCGCAGCACGCGCGCGCTGTCGTTGCGGCGGAACCCCAGCGCGTCGATCGCCTCCTGCACCCGGCGCTCGGTGTCGGGCGTGACGCCCGGCTCTCCGTTCACGACGCGTGAGACGGTCTTCAGGCCGACTCCCGCGCGCGCGGCGACATCCTTCATGGTCGGCCGGTTGCCGTACCGGTTCTCGGGTCGTCGGGCGGCGGTCTCGGCCACGGTGCGCTGTCCTGTCCTGTCGTCCACGAGGGGGTCCATGATGTGGTCCATGAGCATGTGGCGTCGAGCATAGGGCCTGGACAACGTTGTCAGATGCAAGGGAGACTGACCTTCGCACTCTCCGGCCTGCCGATACACCAGGAGACCCGACACAGATGCACATGGACCTCGTCGCCGCACTCGACATCGGCGGCACCAAGATCGCCGGAGCCCTGGTGGACGGGCACGGCCGTATCCTCCTGCGCGCGCAGCGTCCGACGCCCGCGCGTGAGGACGGCGACACGGTGATGCGGGCGGTCGAGGAGGTCCTCGGCGAGCTGACCTCCAGCGGCCTGTGGGGGCGCGCGACGGCCGTGGGCATCGGCAGCGCGGGCCCCGTGGACGCCTCAGCCGGCACGGTCAGCCCGGTCAACGTTCCCGGCTGGCGCGGCTACCCGCTCGTCGACCGCGTCCGCGCGGCGACCGGCGGGCTCCCCGTCGTCCTGGTCGGCGACGGCGTGGCGATGACCGCCGCCGAACACTGGCAGGGCGCGGCGCGCGGCCACGACAACGCGCTGTGCATGGTCGTGTCGACAGGCGTCGGCGGCGGCCTCGTCCTCGGCGGCAGGCTCCACGCGGGCCCCACGGGCAACGCCGGACACATCGGCCACATCAGCGTGGACCTCGACGGCGACGCCTGCCCGTGCGGTGCGCGGGGCTGCGTCGAGCGGATGGCGAGCGGCCCGAACATCGCGCGCCGCGCCATCGAGGGCGGCTGGCTCCCCGGCGCCGACGGCGACACGTCGGCGGCCGCGGTGGCGAACGCCGCCCGTGCAGGCGACCCCGTGGCGCTCGCCTCCTTCGAGCGGGCGGCGCAGGCGCTGGCCGCCGGGATCGCCGCCACGGCCACCCTCGTCGAGATCGACATCGCGGTGATCGGCGGGGGAGTGGGGAAGGCGGGCGACGTGCTCTTCACCCCGTTGCGCCGCGCCCTGCGGGACTACGCCACGCTGTCCTTCGTACGCCGCCTGACCGTGGCGCCCGCGCTGATGGGCACGGACGCGGGGCTGGTGGGCGCGGCCGCGGCCGCGCTCGACCTGGAGCCGAGCGCGGCGGCACGCCTCACCGCTCCCGCGGCCGGGCGCTAGGGCTTGTGCCGGACGCCGCCGGGCAGGCGGGACTTCCGGCACGAGCCCTAACAGCTCAGCGTGGCCTCCGCCCAGTCGCCGTGGTCGGAGTCGATGCCGTCGCCGCCGTCCGTGACGACGAGGCGTACGACCTGGGCGCCGGTCACGTCCGCGGAGAGTTCCTGCGCGGGCATGGCGTTGGTGAGGACACCGGTCGACGCGGCCTTCTTGCCGTCCGCCCAGATCTCGAAGGCGACCGTGCCCTTCGCGATCGTCTCGTCGTCGACGCCGACCTGCGCGGTGACCTTCTCGCAGGCCGCCCCGGCGTAGTACTCGACGGTGCTCTCCGCGTGCACGCCGAGTCCCTTGGCGTACACCTTGCCGCCGATGGTGATCGGCCGCCCGTCGCCGAGGCCCCTGTCTCCGTTGCTGGTGTTGCGCTCCACCGGGCCCCAGCCGTTGGTCGCCGACAGCCACGGCAGGTCGCCGAGGAGCGAGTCGCCGGTCGGGGGTGCCACGACCACCTGGGCGGTGAGCGGCAGCACCGTCTCCGCACGGACGCCCTGCGGCGAGCGGTACGTGGCCTTGAGGCGCACGTCGTACGATCCCGGCTTCGTGCCCGTCGGCGCGGTGACGGTCCAGGACGTGGCGAGCGACGTGCCGGTGCGCAGCGAGCGCGCCGTGCTGGGCGAGGTCGCCTTCACGGTCCACCCCGAGGGCGTGCCGAGCGTCACGGCGACCCGCCGGGCGGGCGTACGGCCCAGGTTGGTGACCTCGGACGTGACATGGGCGGGCTTGTCGGCCTCCACGAACAGGCCGCCCTTGAGGCCGAGTTCGGTGGCCGGCGGGTGGTGCGCCCACTTGCCGTCGGCGGAGACGCGCAGCAGTACGGTGCCGTGCGCGGGGACGGTGGCCGCGATCCGGCCCGCCGTGTTGTAGGTCTTGTGCTGCCACAGGTCGCGCAGTGTGTACGCGTCGGCGCCGGGGAGTCCGACCGCCTTCGCCGTCGTGGCGACGGACTGCGGGCTGTTGGTCTCGTTGAAGAGGGCGACGGCGCGGCTGCCGTCCTTCATCTCCTTGGCGACGACCCAGCGTCCGCCTCGGGACGAGACGACCTCGCCCTGCTTGCCCAGCGGGTCCTGGTCGACGGCGATGACTTCCCTGTTGCCGAGGATCTCGAAGGTCTCGGGGGAGGCCTTGCGCAGGTCGGAGCCGATGAGCAGGGGCGCGGCCATGATCGACCACATCGAGAAGTGGGTGCGGTACTCGGTGTCGGTCATGCCGCCGTTGCCGACTTCCAGCATGTCCGGGTCGTTCCAGTGGCCGGGCCCGGCGTACTTCGCGAGCGGCAGGTTCCTCTTCATGATCGACAACATGGAGCCCCAGTTGTCGCTGATGTCACCGGTGGTGCGCCAGAGGTGACCGACGTCCGCCGCCCATTCCCACGGCTTGTTCTCGCCCCATTCGCAGATGCTGTAGACGATGGGCCTCCCGGTGCTTTCGGAGGCGGCCTTCAGGGCGTCGCGCATGGCGATGTACCGCTGCCTGGCATCGACACCCTGGTTGTTGCAGTTGTCGTACTTGAGATAGTCGACGCCCCAGTCCGCGAACTGCTGGGCGTCGCTGCGCTCGTGCCCGAGCGCACCGGGGAAGCCCGCGGAATTGCAGGTCTTGGTGCCCGCGCTCGTATAGATGCCGAGTTTGAGGCCTTTGGAGTGGACGTAGTCGGCGACCGCTTTGATCCCGTCGGGAAAACGGACGGGATCGGGCACCAGTTTGCCGTTCGCGTCGCGCTGCGGAAGCGCCCAGCAGTCGTCGAGATTGACGTACTGGTATCCGGCGTCCTTGAGGCCCTTCTCGACGAAGATGTCCGCGATTCCCTTGACCATCGCCTCGTCGAACTCCGCCCGGCAATGCGTGGAGTTCCAGTTGTTGAAGCCCATGGGCGGAGTGAGGGCGAGGCCGTCGGGGAGCTTGGCCGAGGGCACGGCGGAGTTCGGCATGGCGACGGTTCGGGTGTCGGCGGCTGAGGTGTCGGCGGCTGTGGTGTCGGCAGCCGGGGCGGCGGTGTCACGGGTCGTGGCGACCGCGGTCGGTGTGGCGAGCCCGGCGGCGCAGAGCAGGGCGGCGGTCAGTGATCCGACCACTCTCGTCCGGGTCGTGCGGGCTGGGAGATGACGCATCGTTACGTTCCTCCGTACTCGCGTATCCGCGTACCTGCGTACGCGCGAGAGATGGGGGGTGAGGAGCTTGCATGGACGTGTCACGCGGGCGCTTACGGTAGAGCTTGTTGGACTCTGTTGGAAGAGGAGCGGTAAGGGTTCGGTTGCCTGGTGCCGGAACCCTCGACGGCGGTGACTGTTGGGCGTGAGATCCACCCCGCCCGTTCGGTTGTGTTCGGTTGCGGTCCGAGGAGGGGCACATGGCACAGTCGTCGTTCAGCGGGCCTGTCGGGCCCTCAGGGGTGAGCGGCATGGCAGGACATCGGATGTCCTGCCCATTCATACCCGCCAGACGTTCTGCCGCGTCGTCTTCCCGCCCCTGCGCCCGGTCGACGTCATCGTCGGAGTGATCACGGTCATCGAGGCGCTGCGGGCCTTCGCCATCGCCTACGCGGTGAACATGGGCCGCGACGGCCTGGAACTGCTCTCCGTCCTCATCACCGCGTCGTCTCCCCCGCCTTCCCGGCCCGACCGCCTCTCCCTCGACTACTACCGGCAGGCCTACACACGTTTCCGGTACGGGCACAGACTCCCCCGCCGGGAGCGGGGAAGGGGTGAAGACATCGGAGCCTCGCCGTCGACGAAGTTCTGTCGCGTCCAAAGGTGCCGCATCCAGAACCGCCCCTGCACACGAAGTACTTGAGGCAGGGACGTACCCGGACCCCCGACCGGGCACGGCCCTGCACCTCGGTGCGGCCGCTGGCGTCGGGCGGTGAGCGACCCCGACGTCAGCGGCAATAGCCAGTGGCGGCGGTGAGCACGCCGGAGCGAGGCCGTCGGCTCCTGCGTACTTCTCGGGTCGCCGGGCGAGGTGAGGCCGTGGCGGTGACCGCGCCTGTGCCTGGCCCTGTTGCCGTGGCGGGGAGCGTGTGCGACGGGCTCGCCCGGCTTGTGGACGAGGAGAGCAGCGGTGGTGGGATCGGCCGCGACGCTTACCGGTCCTCCTGGTCGAGGCGTGCGTCCGGAGGAACTGGTGGAGCGGGTCGGGGCGGGACCACTCGGGACCACTGGAGCCGGTGGCGAGCGGGGCGCATCACGGTCCACGGGCGAACCGCCTCCAATGGGGCCCGCCTCCAATGGGGCGCGACCTCCCCGCGGACCTCACCCCCGACCCCCTGTCCCCGGACCCCGCCGGACCGGCGGCCGACCGCTCGGACGAGATCCGTGCTTTGCGCGCGACGGCGGACACGTACGACGTGACGCTGCCGCGTCTCGCCCTCACCCAGGGCGGATCGCCGACCCAGCCGACCCGACCGTGGAGCAGACCGGTGGGGCCGTGGAGGGGTACGCGGCGGTCACGACAATTCCCTGCTGAGCAGCGATGCGATGACCCTGGAGAGGCGGCTCAGAACACGCGCCGGAAGCGGAGTTCCGTGAGGGTGACCTCGTCATAGACGTCGTCCTGCGTGGCGCTGTCCGCTTCGTAGCCCGACCGTTCGTAGAACTGTTGGGCTCGTCGGTTGTCGGCGAGGACCCACAACACCGACCCTCCGAAGCCCCGGGCCTTCATCTGCGCATGCGCCTCCTCCAGGAGCTTGCCGCCGATGCCCTGGCCGGTCAGGTCGGGGGAGACGTACAGGGCGTACACCTCGCCCAGGCTGTACACCTCGCCCAAGGCGTACGCCTCACTCCGGCACGGTCCGAAGCAGACCCATCCCACCGCGTCGCCCCGGTCGTCGATCGCCACCAAGTCCCGGGAGGTCCGGCCGGGGTGGGAGAGCATCCGCCGTCGTTGTGCCGCGTCGTCCTCGATGGTCAGCGCGCCCAGGTAGGTCCGGGGAACGATGCCCGCGTACGCCGCCCGCCACCCCCGGACACGTATCGCCGAGACGGCCCCGACGTCAGCCTCATCCATCTCTCGTACGTGAACCATCGCGTCAGCGTAATGCCGCGAACGCCGCGCTACCGAAGTGTTTTTGGGGTCGCCGCTTGCGGTGTGGGTCGGTCAGGAGTGGTGGTGCCGGGGTACCGGAACCCGCGGGCGACGGCGAACCGGATCAACCGCATCGCCTCGCAGCCGGCCCATGCCCTCACAGCCTGCGCGCACCTGCGGCGGCGGCGCCTCGAACGCGCGGTCGGAGTTGGTGCGAGCGGCGGACTGCCGACCCGGGGAGCGGGTGTTCGCCAAGCCGGTGCCGGCCCTGTACGGGCTGTGGACGCTTCGTGGTCTCACGCCCGACGAACGGAGACCGAAGGACTCGGCGTAGAGCCGGGAGTCAGACCGCCTCCGCCCTGATCCTCCGCGCCATCAGGCCTCCCGCCCCCGCCAACACCGCCGTCAGCGTGAACGTCGCCATGAGCGCCGCCGCCACCGACGAACCGTGCGCGTCCGACAGAGCCACCGCCGCGCCCCCGAGACCGCTGAGCACCGCGACCGCCAGCGTCTGCGCGAGCTGCATCGCGCCGCTCGCCTCGCCCTGCCGGTCGGCGGGAGCCTGTTCCATCGTGTCGGTGGTGGCCGCGTTGAAGGCGATGCCCATGCCCGCACCACCGATCGCCCACCCCGCCACAGCCGTCAACGAAGGTGTCGCGTCGACCAGGATGCCCAGCGCCATCACCACGATGCCGACGAGCAGCACCGCGAACCCCGCCCCGATCGGCACCGCCCTCGACCGCCCGCTCCAGCGGACGTCGGCTCGGCCCTGCCAGGCCGCGCCCAGCACCCACGCGATCGCGCCCGCCGACAGTCCGAGCCCCGCCTCCGTCGCGCTCATCCCCCGTAGCTCGACCAGGCCGAGCGGCAGGAACGCCTCGCTCCCGAAGTACGCGCCGCAGAGCAGGAACCGCAGGACGACACCCGTCGGCACACCCCGTCGCGCCCTGAGCGTGCCGGCCGGAGTGACCGAGCGCAGCGCCACGAGGGCCGCGCCGCCACCGGCCAGAACCAGCAGGGCCAGTAGAACGGGCCGGCGCAGTTCGAGACCGGCCAGGAGAACACCCGTGCCCGCGGCGAGCAGCACGCTGCGCGCCACCGGCGTGGACCACCACGGTCCGGCATCCGCCGCGGGCACCCGTTCGGGCCCCCCGAGACGACGCAGCGGCGGCAGCGCGAGCGCGGCTGCCAGAGCCACCAGCGGCAGCAGGAGCACGAACACGCCCCGCCACGACACGTGGTCGGAGATGAGCGCGGCGATCGTCGGGCCGATCAGCGAGGGAACGGTCCAGCCGCCCGACACGAGCGCGAACATCCGGGCGCGAAGCCGCTGCGGATAGGCCAGGGCGATCGCGGTGTACGCGAGTGCCATGACGGCGCCGACTCCCAGCCCTTGCAGGAAGCGGCCGGTGAGGAACAGCGGCCAGTTCGGCGCCGACCCGGCCAGCGCGCAGCCGACGGCGAACACGGCGAGTCCGAGGGCCAGCGGGCGTGCGGGGCCGTGCCTGTCGGCGGCGCGGCTCGCGGCGACGGTGCCGATGAGGTTGGCGAGCATGAGCGCGGACAGGCCCCAGCCGTACGCGCCGAGGCCGCCGAGCTTGCCGGCGATCTCGGGCAGGACGGTGGCCACGCCCATCGACTCGAAGGCGACCAGGCCGACCGAGAGGACGATGCCCCAGGTCAGCGCGGCATAGGGAGCGCATAAGGCACTTTCGTTGGCGACATCCGCGGTGTCTGTGGTGTTCCTGGCGTCCGCGGCGGACGTGGTGTGCGTGGCCTCCACCGAAGATGTATCACCCGCCGCCTTCGGCTCCTGCTCGGGCACGGCGACCCCTCCTTTACGTTTCGATCCGGATCGGAACGAAACGACATGCTACCTATACTCGCCCCCATGGCAACACCCGACCCCGCGCAGGCCCGCCCCGCCGGGCGCCCTCGCGACACCCGGCTCGACGAGGCGATCCTGACGGCGACTCAGGAGCTGCTCGAGGAGACGGGCTACCCCGGCCTGACGATGGAGGCGGTGGCCCGGCGGGCCGGTACGACCAAGCCCGCCATCCGGCGCCGTTGGCCGTCGAGGCAGCGTCTCGTCATCGCCGCGCTGGCCGACACGATGGGGACCGCGCCCACACCGGACACGGGGTGCACGCACTGCGACCTGATCCAGGGCATCGACACGCTCAGCCGCGCCTTCGGGGGGAGCCTCGGGCGGCGTACGCTGCCCGCCCTCACGGCCGAACTCGCCGACGATCCCGCACTGGACCGCGTCTTCACCGAGACGATCTTCCATCCCAGGAGGGCCACCACGGAGGCCGCCCTACGGCGTGGCGTCGAGCGCGGCGACATCAGGCCCGACGCCGACATCGACCTGCTTCTCGACATGCTCGGCGCCCCGACCTACCACCGGGTCCTCTTCGGCCACCTGCCCGTGACGGACACCCTCGCCCATGACGTCGTGATGACCGTCATGGGCGGGGCGGCGACACCGAGTTGGCGCGAGCACTACCAGCTCCACCACGAAACGGCGCAGGACCTCAGGGCGCCTCGTGGCCGGGCGGGTCGAGGAGCGCCGCGCTGAGCGTCGGCGCCGGTGACAGGGTCGCGCTGAGCTTCGTGACACGCAGCATGCGCAGGGTCAGCCGGTGCGAACAGACGATGCGCAGGTGGCCGCCTCGCGCCGTCACCCTCCGGTGGGCCCGCATGAGGAGGGAAAGCCCGGAACAGTCGATGAACGTGATCCGGCTCAGGTCGATGACCACGACGGACTCGGGGCCCGTGGTCACGGCGTCCATCAGCGCCACGGTGCGGTGGTAGGCCACCAGGTCGATCTCTCCGTGGAGTTCGATCACTATCGCGTGGTCGAGTCCATACACCCGTGGAGGCTGATCGAAGTCCTCACGCGTGTGTGTCTTCAGTTCGTGCTGCCGCATTCATCCCCCCAGCGCCGGCGCCGACATACCCCTGGAGGAGCGTGGCGCAACGGGAGTGCCAGTTACGAGAGGCGCCCGGGGACTGGGGGGCCTGCCGGGAAAACGCTAGCGGGGGTGGATGCGCCCCGAGGTGCGGGAACGATTCACGGAAGGGCAGCGCCACTCCTTGGGGTGAAGTTGCGGCGTTCTCCTTGACGGTGGGGTGTGAAGCGACACGTGAGGGCCGTGGGTGGCCTCCCCTTCCATCAGGGCCGGGTTTCCATGGCAGGGTGTTGCGGGCAAGCCACAGGGGGCCAACAGAAGAGGGGGAACCGTGATCGTCTGGATCAATGGTGCGTTCGGCGCGGGGAAGACGAGCGCCGCACGGGAACTGATCGAGCTGATCCCGAACAGCACGCTCTTCGACCCCGAGGTCATCGGCGGCACCCTGCCCCACCTCCTGCCGCCCAAGCGCCTCGACGAGGTGAACGACTATCAGGACCTGCCGATCTGGCGACGTCTGGTCATCGACACCGCGGCCGCGATGCACGCCGAGGTCGGCGGCGTCCTCGTGGTGCCGATGACGCTGCTGCGACAGGAGTACCGCGACGAGATCTTCGGCGGTCTCGCGGCGCGCAGGATCAGTGTGCACCACGTTCTGCTCGCCCCCGACGAAACGATCCTGCGCGAGCGGATATCCGGTCGGCCCGTGCCGCCGGAGCCCGACGGCGACCTCCGGGTGCGCCAGTGGGCCTTCGACCACGTCGAGCCTTACCGCGCGGCCCGCGCCGAATGGATCGACGGCGACGCCCACGTCGTCGACACCAGCGTCCTCACACCCTTCGAGACCGCCGAACGCGTCGCCGAAGCCGTCCGCAGCGGCGCCGCGCCCGTCTGCGACATCGTGCAGACACCGGAGCCCACCGCCGAGACCCTCGCCGCCGGGGTGCTGCTCTTCGATGAACAGGACAGAGTGCTGCTGGTCGACCCCACGTACAAGCCCGGCTGGGAGTTCCCCGGCGGTGTCGTCGAGCCCGGCGAGGCGCCCGCGCGCGCGGGAGTGCGCGAGGTCGCGGAGGAGACCGGCATCCAGCTCACCGGCACGCCGCCCCTGCTGGTCGCCGACTGGGAGCCGCCGAACCCGCCCGGCTACGGGGGGATGCGCTTCCTCTTCGACGGCGGGCGGCTCGACAGCGGCGCGGTCAGCATGCTCCTGCCGGGGCCCGAACTCCGCGACTGGCGCTTCGTCACCGAACAGGAAGCGGCCGACCTGCTGCCCGCCGTGCGCTACGAACGACTGCGCTGGGCGCTCCGCGCACGGGAACGCGGCGCCACGCTCTACCTGGAGGCAGGGGTCCCCATCCGCGGATAGCGGATAGCCGTCAGCCGTCAGCGGCGGCGCGCAGCACTGTGCCGAGCACAAGAAGGAGCCCCGTCCGAGGACGAGGCTCCTGGGCTGCCGGCCAGAGGCCGGCCCGGCGGATCGCGCTCAGTTCGCCGCGTACTTCTGGAGGAACAGCGCCTCGGCCACCGAGAGCCGCTCCAGTTCCTCGGGTGACACGCTCTCGTTGACCGCGTGGATCTGCGCCTCCGGCTCGCTCAGGCCGATCAGCAGGATCTCCGCACGCGGGTACAGCGCCGAGAGGGTGTTGCAGAGCGGGATCGAGCCGCCCTGGCCCGCGTACTGCATCTCCTCGCCGGGGTAGGCCTCGCCCATCGCCTCGGCCATCGCCGCGTACGCCGGGCTCGTCGTGTCCGCGCGGAACGGCTGGCCCTGCCCGATCTGCTCCGTCCGCACCCGAGCACCCCACGGCGTGTGCGATTCCAGGTGCGCCTGGAGCAGCTTCGTCGCCTCGGCCGCGTCCACGCCCGGCGGCACCCGCAGGCTGATCAGGGCCCGCGCGGCCGCCTGCACCGACGGCGTCGCGCCGACGACCGGCGGGCAGTCGATGCCGAGGACGGTGACGGCGGGTCGCGCCCAGATGCGGTCGGCGACCGTGCCCTCGCCGATCAGTTCCACACCGTCGAGGACCTTCGCGTCCCTGCGGAAGTCGCTCTCCTCGTACTGCAGCCCGTCCCAGACGGCGTCGCTCGTCAGACCGTCGACCGTCGTCGAACCGTCCTCGGCGCGCAGCGAGTCCAGGGCGCGCACCAGCGCGGCGAGCGCGTCCGGGGCGGCGCCGCCGAACTGGCCGGAGTGCAGGTTCCCTTCGAGGGTGTCGACACTGACGCGTACGAGCGTCATGCCGCGCAGCGTCGACGTCACCGTCGGCAGGCCGACGCGGAAGTTGCCCGCGTCACCGATGACGATGGTGTCGGCCGCCAGGAGGCCGGGGTGCTCCTCCGCGTACCGCTCCAGGCCGCCCGTGCCCTGCTCCTCGGAGCCTTCCGCGATCACCTTCACGTTCACCGGGATGCCGCCGTTCGCCTTGAGGGCGCGCAGCGCGAGCAGGTGCATGATGACGCCGCCCTTGCAGTCGGCGCTGCCCCGGCCGTACCAGCGGCCGTCGCGCTCCGTCAGCTCGAACGGCGGCGTCGCCCACGCGGCCTCGTCGAGCGGCGGCTGGACGTCATAGTGCGCGTAGAGGAGGACCGTCGGCGCGCCCTCGGGGCCCGGCAGGAAGCCGTACACCGACTGTGTGCCGTCCGGGGTGTCGAGCAGTGCCACGTCCTGGAAGCCCTCGGCACGCAGCGCGTCCGCCACCCAGCCGGCGGCGGCCTCGCTCTCGCTCCTCGGGAACTGGTCGAAGTCCGCCACCGACTTGAAGGCCACCAGTTCGGTGAGCTCCGCCTTCGCCCTCGGCATGAGTGAGGCGACGGTCTCGGCGATCGGATTCGGCGACATGGGCACGCTCCTCGTGGGTGCGACGTTGTACGTGTGAGTACATGTGATCCTCCCACAGGAGGGACCCGGGAGGGTCCGCCGTAGGATGCCGGGGGAAAGCGCGGCCAACAGCGGGATCAGGAGCGGTAGACCAACGTGAGCAGCGAGAACTCAGCGGACGACACCCGGCACGTGTGGGACGTCGTCGTGGTCGGAGCCGGCCCTGCGGGGGCCTCGGCGGCCTATGCGGCGGCGGTCGCGGGACGTACCGTCCTCCTCCTGGAGAAGGCCGACATCCCTCGGTACAAGACGTGTGGCGGCGGCATCATCGGCCCCTCGCGCGACTCCCTGCCGCCCGGCTTCGAGCTGCCGTTGCGCGACCGGGTGCACGCGGTGACGTTCACCCTCGACGGCAAGTTCAGCCGCACCCGCCGCTCACGGCAGATGCTGTTCGGGCTGATCAACCGCCCCGAGTTCGACCAGCAGCTCGTCGAGCACGCGCAGAAGGCGGGCGCCGAGCTGCGTACGGGTGTCACCGTCGCGCGCGTGGAGCAGCACGGCTCCGAGGTGCCCGACCGGCGGACCGTCGCCGTGGTGCTGCAGGGCGGCGAGACCGTCCTGGCCCGCGCCGTGGTCGGCGCGGACGGCAGCGCGAGCCGCATAGGCGCGCACGTCGGCGTGAAGCTCGACCAGGTCGACCTCGGTCTGGAGGCCGAGATCCCGGTGCCCGAGACCGTCGCCGAGGACTGGGCGGGGCGGGTCCTCATCGACTGGGGCCCCATGCCGGGCAGTTACGGGTGGGTGTTCCCCAAGGGCGACACCCTCACCGTGGGTGTCATCTCCGCGCGTGGCGAAGGTGCGGCCACCAAGCGGTATTTGGAGGACTTCATCGCCCGGCTCGGCCTCGCGGGCTTCGAGCCCAGCATCTCCTCCGGGCACCTGACGCGCTGCCGCGCCGACGACTCGCCGCTCTCCCGCGGCCGCGTCCTCGTCTGCGGCGACGCGGCGGGTCTCCTGGAGCCGTGGACCCGCGAGGGCATCTCCTTCGCGCTGCGCTCCGGGCGGCTCGCGGGGGAGTGGGCGGTGCGGATCGCCGAGGCGCACGACGCGGTCGACGCGCGCCGCCAGGCCCTGAACTACGCCTTCGCCATCAAGGCCGGGCTCGGCGTGGAGATGAGCGTCGGCCGCCGCATGCTCAAGGCCTTCGAGCGCCGCCCCGGCATGCTGCACACGGCGATCACGGGCTTCCGCCCCGCGTGGAACGCGTTCGCGAGGATCACCCGCGGCTCGACGACGCTGGGCGAGCTGGTGCGTACGCATCCGATGGTGGGGCGAGTTCTGCAGGCGCGGGGCGAGAAGGAAGACCGCTAGCGGCGCCCGTCGTCGCCTTCCCGGCGTCGGTCAACTGGCACCGGTTCCCCTCGTACGTGTACGTCTTGCCGACGTACAGGTCTATTCCACGCGCACCACGAAGTAGCCGCACGGGTCAGGAGTGGCCTGCGGGGCACCCCGGGGAACGGGCGCTCTTCTCGCACTGGTCTCCGCGGCCTGCTGCGGCATCGTCGACTTCACGGGCGGCCTGCTGTCGAGACGGATCCACTTCACCGTGGTGACGTTCCTCGGGCAGTTCGGCGGCCCGCTCCTCGCCCCGGGAGTCGCTCTCGCGGCGACTGTGCCCGTGGATTCGGTCCGGGCCGTCGACTTCGCCTGGGCCGTGCCGCGGTGGTCCTCCTGCTGCTGCCGAACGCGTGCCGGTACGTGACAGCGTTCCGTCAGCCCCTCAGGCTGTCGGGCCTCGCGGTACTGATCGGGGCGGGAGCGGCGCTCGGTCGCATCCTCCACCTGCGGGCGGCCCAGCAGCAGATGCCGTCCATCGCCGTCGTCCTGGCCTCGCTGCACCCGCCGTCCCGACCGTCCTCGGCGTCGCGGCGCCGGGCGAGAGGGTCACGCGCGCGCAGACGACCGGCCTGGTGGGAGCGGTCGTGGCCGTCGTCCTGCTCATCCTGGGCTGACGGCCCCGCAACCTCGGGGCGCGCCGCTCCTACTCCCGGCGGAGTACGTGTGATCACCTCGCCCGTCGGACGCCCGCGCCGCCCGCCCCGGTCTAGCGTGACCGGCATGGACGAGCAGCGCGAAGGCAGGCCGGGCGGTCCGCTCCCTAGGTGGGGCGGACCGCCCTGGTGGAATTCCGGGGGCGGCGCCGAAGGGACGAGCGGCCCCGGAGCCTCGGCGGCGCGTCGGCTGCCCTGGGCGACCACCGCCGCGCTCACCGTCTTCGTCCAGGTCGGGTCGCGTTTTGCCGAGCGCGGGCAGCTCGAACGGCAGCCCCTCGACACCTTCGCGCGGGTACTGCTGTTCCTGGCCACGGCGGTGCTCCTGTTCCGCCACCGGCACCCCGTGCCGGTCGTGTACGCCACCGCGGCACTCACCCTCGTCTACGTCGCCGCCGGGTTCCCCTACGGCCCGGTCTTCCTCGCCGTCGCCGTGGGCTGCTTCGCCGCGATCGTCGCGGGGCACCGGCGGGCGGCCTGGGGAGCGGTCGGCGGGCTGTGGGCGGGGCACCTGCTGATCGCCCACTGGCTCTACCCGTGGCTGCCGCCCGGCGACGACGGCGCCCGCCCGTGGAGCGAGGAACTGGCCGTCGCCGTCTGGGTCGTGGCGATCGTCGCCGTCTCCGAACTCGCCCGCGTACGCCGTGAACAGTGGGCGAAGGAACGGGCCGAGCGCGCGCGGGCCGCGCAGCGGCGGGCGGACGAGGAGCGGCTGCGGATGGCACGCGAGCTGCACGACGTCCTCGCGCACAGCATCTCCGTGATCCACGTGCAGGCGGGCGTCGGCCTCGCGCTGCTCGACTCCGACCCGGAGCAGGCCCGCACCGCTCTGACCACCATCAAGGCCGCCAGCAAGGAGGCGCTGGGCGAGGTGCGGCAGGTCCTCGGCACCCTGCGCACCCCCGGGGACGCGCCGCGCGCCCCGGCTCCCGGACTCGACCGGCTCCCCGAACTCGTCGAGCAGGCCGGAAGCGCGGGCCTCACCGTCGAAGTCACCACGGAGGGGCCGCTGTTGCAGCCCGCACCCGGCACGGACCTCGCCGCGTTCCGGATCGTCCAGGAAGCGCTGACCAACGTCGTACGCCACTCCGGTTCACGTCACGCACGCGTGCTGGTGCGCCACGAAGCGGCGTCCCTCACCCTGCGGATCGACGACGACGGACCCGCCACCGGAACCGACGCCGGCGGCAGCGGCAACGGACTCGCCGGAATGCGGGAGCGCGCCGCCGCCCTAGGTGGCACGATCGAGGCGGGCCCGCGCCCGGAAGGCGGCTTCCGCGTGACCGCCGTACTGCCCCGGGCGGTGGACGAGGATCCCCGGGCCCGCACCGCACCTCGGGAGGACCAGTGATCCGCGTACTGCTCGCCGACGACCAGTCGTTGGTCAGAGCGGGTTTCAAGGCGCTGCTCGACGCACAGGACGACATCGGCGTCGTCGGGGAGGCCGCGGACGGCGACGAGGCGGTGCGGAAGGTGCGGGAGCTGCGCCCCGACGTCGTCCTGATGGACATCCGCATGCCCGTTCTCGACGGACTCGCCGCCACCCGCGCGATCACCGGAGAGCCCGGCCTGGGCGACGTGAAGGTGGTCATGCTCACCACCTTCGAGCTGGACGAGTACGTCTTCGAGGCGATCCGCTCGGGGGCGTCGGGCTTCCTGGTCAAGGACACCGAACCGGACGAACTGCTGCGGGCCGTGAGGGCGGTGGTCGAGGGGGACGCGCTGCTGTCACCGGGTGTGACGCGCCGCCTCATCGCCGAGTTCGCGGCGCGTTCCAAGGAGCCCGCGACCGCCGGCAGCCTCGCGGGCCTGACCGAACGGGAGCGGGAAGTGATGGCGCTGGTCGGCATCGGCCTCTCCAACGGGGAGATCGCGCGCCGTCTGGTCGTCAGTCCACTCACGGCCAAGACCCATGTCAGCAGGACCATGGTGAAGCTCAACGCCCGGGACCGCGCCCAACTCGTCGTCCTGGCCTACGAGTCGGGTCTCGTCCGCCCGGGCTGGCTGGGCTGAACCGGCTCGTCGTGCCGCCGCGACGCCCGTCCGTGGCGCAGGAGGACGGCGGCGAGGACCGTGAAGAAGACGACGGACCCGGCGATCACGCCGGCCCGGACCAGCGTGCCCTCGCCGGGTGAGCGCACGCCGAAGAAGAGCGCCGGTGACGCCACCGCGAGCAGCGTGCCTCCGGCGAGGAACGCCGCCACGAACAGCGCGTAGGCGATCTCGACCGTGTCCGCGTCGCGCTGCGCCTGCGTCCGTCGCCCCATCCTCCGAGTGTGCGGTGCGCGCTCCCCGCGGGCAATGACCCGGCCGCACACGGGGAGAGGCGCGGATGCCGTGCGTGCCGCCGGGAAGGCCCCCTCCGGTGGCGGGCCGCATGAAGCGTGCATACAACGGGATACACGCTCACGTGCGGGGCGAGGGTGTCCCGCTGAAATGGAGAGACGACATGGCCGCTGAGTCATTCTCCGCCGCAGGGGAAACATCCGGGACCGGCGAACCGCTGGTGTCCACGTCGGTCCATTGGGGCACCGCGCAGCTCGGCGTCCCGACCCGCGTGGACCCCGCCCCCTGGCAGCACCCGGCAGGCCACACCACCGACCAGGCCGTCCCCGCACGGGAAAGGGCCGCGGACGTCGCCGAGGGCGTTCCCCCCGAGCGGGCCCGGCCCGTCGACGCCACCGAGGACAGGCCCCGGGATCCGGCGGCGCCCGAGGCCGAGGACGATGCCGTGGACGAGCTCATACGCGTCGCGGTGGTGTCGAGGCCACTGGACGACGTGGTCGACCTGGTGACCCTCCTGGAGCAGTCACCCGACGGCATGCCGACCGCCGCCTCCGTACTCCGTCTGGCGGCCGTGGCCCGTTCCGTCGACGACGTCACCCGGCTGGTGGAGCTCCTCGGCCCGCCGAAGCACCCCGCCGACCACATGGACGAGGCCATCCGGCACGCCGCCGAGGAACGGCCCATCCCCGAGGTGAGCCGACTCGTGCACATCCTCTCCCGTCCGCCGCACGACCCGCACAGCGGCGCCGAGGTGGTGCACGCGGCGGGTACGACCAGGTCGGTCGAGGACCTGATGCAGCTGATCGGCAGCCTGCGGGAGCAGAAGGAGACCGGTGGCGCCCCAGGTGCCGCGGGCGCACCTGCCGCCGACAGTGCCGCGGGCGGCACCCCGGGCACCAGCGCCCCCCAGGGCATCGCCGGCACCGACGCCGGGAACACGACCGCCACTCCGTCCGCTCCGAACGCCTCCGACGCCCCGGCCGCGCAGGTGCGGACCCGGACCTCATTGGTGTGGCTGCGTCGCGTGGCGGGTGTGCTGCTCCTGCTCTGCGCGGCGGCCCACTTCCCGCTGACCTGGTCGGGGGCGCCCACCGTCGGCCTCGCCGTCGCGCTCGGGGTCTCCGTCATCTGCGCCGTGACGGGCGCGGCACTGTGTCTGAGCGGCTCGCCGTTCGTGGCCGTGGCGGGCACCCTGGTGGCCGGTGCGCTGACCGTCGCCCATCTGGTGGACGACCGGCTCGATTCGAAGGCGCTCGCCTTCGTCCTGCGGCCGGAACGGGTGACGGCGCCGCTGCCCACCCTGTCCGCGGCGATCGCGACACTCGCCTCGCTGCTGGTCGTGGCGCTCACGATCGCCGCACTCAGGGCCGCGGCCGGGCGGGACCGCACCTGACCACTTTGAATGCGTATGCATTTAATGCTGGTGCAATGAACGCTCGGAACTCTGCTACCGTGCGGTTCCATGGCGGCGAAAACGGCCGAGCAGGGGCTCGACGAGCGCGAGCAGGGGCTCGTGCAGCAATGGCGCGGCATCCTCGCGGTGCATGCGCGCACCCTGTGCGAGCTCGACCGGGAGCTGCACCCGCACGGTCTGGGCGCGAGCGACTTCGAGGTCCTCGACGTGCTGGCCGAGGGTTCCTCGGACGACGGTGGATGTACGTTCCGCGTGCAGGAGATCTCCGCGCAGGTCCACCTGAGCCAGAGCGCGCTCTCCCGTCTCATCGGGCGCCTCGAGAAGGACGGCCTCGTGGAGCGCGGGATGTGCAGCGAGGACCGTCGCGGCGTACGCGTCTCCCTCACCGACAAGGGTCGCGCACTGCACCAGGAGGTGCGGCCGCTGCAGCGGGCCGTCCTCGGGCGGATGCTCGGCAGTTCCGCGATCTGACGCCCGTCCGGGCCGACGGCCCCCGCCGGCCCGCTGCTGACGTCACCCCATGACGATGGCGGACCTCTCCCGCCACAGCGCCGCCAGTGCGGTGTCGCCCGTCACCTCCGGGAACGGCAGCCGGTTCCACAGCGCCAGGTAGAGGCGCGCCGCGGGTCCCGACACCTCGCAGTCGGCGGGCGCCGTCGCGCCGTGCTCGGCGGCCGGGGGCCCGTCGGTGAGGCGCACGGTCCAGGTCGGCCCGTCCGTGGCCCGCACCCGCAGCGCCCGCGGGGTCACACTGCGCACGCGGCTCTTGTCGCGCGCGTGGAAGCCGAACAGCAGCTCCTCGATCCCGTCCACGGCGAAGGCAGCGTCCAGCGGCGACGGCGTACCCCCACGCGCGGACTCGGCGTCCACGCGATGGACGGTCGTCTCGTTCGCCTGCCGCCGGGCCCAGAAGGCCAGCGAGGAGGGCGCGGGCAGGAAGGTCCAGCACTCGACGTCCGGCGGAGCCGATTCGAGCGTCGCGACGAGAGCGGCGTGGCCCTCGCGGAACCACTCGACGAGGGCGTCGCCGTCCAGGTCGGGGAGTTCGCCGCCGAGCTGATACGAGGTGCGCCGCTCGGCGAGGAACGCGGCGGCCCAGCGGTGAACCATCCCGACGTGCCGCAACAGGTCCCGTACCTGCCAGTCGGGACAGGTCGGCACCTTGGCGTCGGTCCCCGCCTCGGCGGCGGCACGGGCCAGCAACCGGCCCTCGTCGGCAACTATTTGAATGTGCTCGGAAATCTCCATGCGGGCGATTGTGTCGGATGGAGTGCCCTGGAACCGGAACCTCCGGGCGATCTGGGACCGATTGCGTACGCTCCGTGGCCACCGGGAAAGCGGACACGGGGCCGGGACCGACCGATGCCGGTCCCGGCCCCGTGTCCGCCCCCGTCTCAGACCATGAACTGGTCGTACTTCGCCATGTGTTCGCGCAGCTCCTCCATGCTGGGATTGCGCCCGTCGGCCGTCAGCCGGCCCAGTCCGCGGAAGTAGTCCTCACGGTCGTAGATCGGGTAGAACATGATCAACAGGGTGGCGTCCTCGGTGCCCCGGTTGGTGAAGCCGTGCGGCTCCCCCTTGGGGACGTACGCGAACGCGCCCGGCTCACCGACCACCTTGCGGTCCCCGATGGTGAACTCGATCTCGCCCTTGACCACGTAGAACATCTCCGTGGACTGCTTGTGGATGTGCGGGGCCGCGCCCTTCGCCTCCGGAGCCATGTGGTGCTCGAAGAAGCCGAACTCCCCGTCGGAGTCGGGCGTGGTGAGTTTCAGATACGTCCTCTTCGTGTCCCGGATGTCGACGTATTCGCCTTCACCTGCGGGGACGTACAGCGGAACGGACATGGATCCCTCCTGGAATCATGAGCTGACGGGTTGACCGAGTTGCGGGTTCATGGAGGCGCGGGCCTGCGCCCACCGGCCGATCATTGGCGCGGCGAGGCCGCAGACGGCGAACAGCGCGGCCAGCACGGCCCACCCGGTGGTGCCTGCCGTGATGACGAGGCCGACCACGAGCGGTGCCGCGATCTGCTGGACGGCGACGCCGAGCCAGAAGACCGACAGATAGACGCCTTCCTGGCCGGGCGCCGCGAGCAGATACGAACCGCCCCAGCCCCCGGCGGACTGGAACAGCTCGCCCGCGGTCAGCGCGACCATGGCGAGAAGCAGCACACCGACCGCCGCGAGGACGGGCGGCTTCGGTGCCGCGATCAGGAGCAGGCAGCACACGGCGAGGGCGATGCCCGCCCGCACGAGCGCCCGCGCGGAACCGGCGATGGTCTCGGTGCCGCGGCTCGCGCGCACCTGCAGCGCCACCGCGAGCACCGTGTTGACCGCCACCAGGGGTGAGATCACCGCGGCCGGGGCCTGTGTGTGCTCGACGATCCACAGCGGGATGCCGATGCTCAGGAGCGTCATGTGCATCGTGAGCACCGCGTTGATGCCGGTGAACGACAGGAACGGTCTGTCCCGCAGCGCGTCGACGGAGAAGCGGCGCCGCAGGCTCTTCGCCGGGGTGGTGAGCACCGGAAGGCGGTGGGCGAGCAGCGCGAGTACGGCGAACGAGGCGGCGTTGAGCAGGAGGATCGCGGCGTAACCGGGCCGGGTGTCGATCAGCAGGCCGACACCGCCGAGGAGGGCACCGACGGTGAAGCCGACGTTGCGCAGCGACCGCAGCACCGCGACGACCTTGACCCGGTCGTCGGTCGCCGTCACCTGCCCCACCAGGGCCTGTTCCATCGGTGCCGCCGCCTTGTCGACGAGGCCGAGCAGGCAGACCACCGTCAGGAACTGCCACAGGTTCTGGACGAACGGATAGAGGACGAAGCAGCCGCAGCGCCACAGGCCGACGCCGATCAGGACCTTCTTCGGGCCGATCCGGTCGGCGAGGATGCCGAGGGGGACGGCCGTGGCCAGCGCGACAGCGGCGGACAGGGTCAGGCCGAGGCTCAGCTCGCCCACGGAGAGTCCGACGGACCGCGTGATGAACGGCACGGAGACGGCCAGGAAGGCACCCGTGCCGACGGCGTCGATCATCGCCATCACGGAGAGCCGCAGGCCGACCCGTCCGCCGGGGACGGACCGCCGCCATCCGCGGGCGCGCTGCCGGAGAACAGACATCTGCTTCCTCACTCCGTGGTGATGTGGATGGCCGCGTCCGCGTCGAGGACGCTTCGGCGCGCGCTGTCCGCGTCGGGTCCCGTCGCGATCACGTGTCCGGCGCGGTCCCACGAGGACGCCCAGGGCCGCACCTCCTGACCCGGCTCGACGTCGATCTCCACCGTCCGTACGCCGGGCAGTGCCCGTGCCGCGTCCGCCCCTTCGACCGCCGTGACGGTGCCGGGGTCGGCGGCCAGGAACCGGATGGCGGAGGTGCGTTGCGCGGTACGGGGGAGAGTGACCGGACGGCCCGCCAGCAGGTCGATGAGGGCCAGCCTGATCCGCGTGCCGTACGCCAGGTCGTTCAGGTCGATCAGGTAGTCGCCGGGACAGCGTCCCGCGCACTCCACCAGCGCCGGTCCGGACGCGGTGAGGATCCACTCGGCGTGCAGGATGCCGGTGCGGTAGCCGGTCGCGGCGACGAGCAACCGCATGGCCTCCTCGAAGGCCGCCCGGGTGTCCCGGTCGAGCGGAGCGGGCAGCAGATGGCCGAGCTCCACCGGGTACGGTCCCGGGATCACCGTCTTGGCGGTGACGTTGTGGAAGATGATCTCGCCCTGGCGTACCAGTGCCTCGACGCTGTACTCGGGCCCGCGCAGGCGCTCTTCGGCGAGGAAACGCCACGCCAGGTGCCGGTCGGGGACCTGCTCGTACTCGGCCGCGGACGACGTGCGTTCCCACGCCGCCGCGGCGGTGGCCGCGTCGACGGAGTCGAGGAGCTGCACGCCGACGCTGGCCTGCCGGTTGGCCGGCTTGACCACCACGGGCCCTCCGCCCGCGAAGGCGAGGATGTCCTCGGGCCCGTGCACCTCGCGCCAGCGCGGGCCGCGGACGCCGCCCGCGTCGCACACCTCGCGCAGCCGGACCTTGTCCCGCAGCGCCCGCGCGGCGGGTTCGGTCGCGCCGGGCAGCCCCAGCTTCTCGGCGAGCGCGGCCGCCGCGGGCACCGCGTACTCCAGACCCGGCACGACGGCCGCCACCGGGCGCGCGGCCTCCAGGTCGGCCGCCAGGTCCAGGGCCCCGGCGGACTGCTGGTAGTGCGCGGGCACGATCCGGTCGAGGCAGCCGAAGCGCGCCGCCGCGTCCCGCAGGTCCCGCTTGCGGATGATGTCGGGCTCTTCGAGGACCACGACCGACCCGTCGGGAACACTCCCGTCGATGGCACGCAGGTAGGCCGCGTTGTAGCCGACGAACACGACCTGTGCGTCGGCACCCGGCGCGGCCGGTGACTTCACGGCCCGGCCGTCCGCGCGTACCGGCGTCCCGTCGACGACGACCTCAAGGGTGGCGAGCGCCTCCGCGAGGCGGCTGCGGGCCTGCTCGGGCGTGGCGCCCGAGACGATGACGTGCCCTTGGCGGGCCTTGGAGTCACGCACCTCGTCGACGGTGTCGCCGGGACGCAGCCGCAGCGTCAACTCATCCACGTACGACTGGCGTTGGAGTCGCTGCAGGCCGCGGATCGCGTCGACGCGCCCCGGCGGGAAGGTGAAGAACCGCACCGCCGCCGTCGCCGTCGGCTCCGGCACCTCGGCCGGTGCCCTCGCCAGACCCGCGAAGATCGCCCGCTCGACGTCGAGACCACCGGCCAGCTCGATGAGCCGCGGGATGCGGTCGCCGCCGAGCCGGGCCTGCGACTCGACGACGCGCGGCCCCCGCTCGGTCCAGATCACCTCGGTGTGCGCGGGCCCGAACCGGTACCCGCACACGGTCAGGAAGCGGACCGCGAGCTCCTCGACGGCTTGCGCGCGCTCCGGAGGCAGCGGCGCCGGATGGACGTGCCCCACCTCCACGAACAGCGGTGGCGGCCCGAGCACCTTCTCCGTGATGCCGACGACCTGGTGCACGCCGTCCTGGCTCAGCGTCTCCACGCTGTACTCCGGACCGCGCAGATACTCCTCGACCAGGAAAGGGCCCTCATAGCCGTACGTGTCCACGAGCGCCGTCCAGGCCGCCAGGTCCCGCGGCTCCCGCCACAGGAACACGCCTCGGCTGCCCGCGAGCGCGACCGGTTTGACGACCGCCGGAAGACCGACCCGCTCCACCGCGGATGGAACCTCGCGGCGGGAAGGCGCCGACTCGTACACCACGGGGGACAGTTCACGCCGCGCGAGCAGCTCACGCATCGCGTGCTTGTCGGAGAGGAAGCGGATCGCCGCCGTCGGGTTGACCTCGGCTCGCAGTTCCTCGGCCACCTCGTGGGCCGTCACCATCGTCTCCTCCCTGCCGAGGTGGAGGATCGCCGACGCGCGGTGTTCCGTGGCCACGTCGCGCAGGGTGCGCCGCAGCAGCTCCGGGTCCGCGAAGTCCACGGTCACGAACAGGTCCGCGGCGGCGCGCACGTCGTCGAGGTAGCCGGGTGTCTGCAGGCGCGGATCCCAGACGGCGCCGACCCAGAACCCTTCGGCCCGCGCCTTGCGCACGAGCTGCCGGTAGGGCATGACCATCAGCAGCCGCGGCCGCTCACCGGTGTCCCAGTCCGTCAGGGGCGGGGGAGCGGTCATCGGACACCGCCCGGGGTCTTCTCGTGGGCGAGCACGCCGAGATACCGCTCACCGGTGTCCGGCAGCAGTGTCACGATGCGTCGGCCCCGGTACTCGGGCCGGGCGGCGAGCACGCCGCACGCGTGGACGACCGCGCCGCCCGAGACACCGGTCATCAGGCCGGCGTGCCGTGCGAGTCGCCGGGTGGTGTCCAGGGCGTCCGCGTCGGACACCGTGATCACCTCGTCGATGAGGCTCTGCTGCGTGGTCGGCGCGATGAAGCCGCCGTTGAAGCCCGGGATGCCGTGCGCGCCGGGCTCACCGCCGGACAGCAGCGGCGAGCCCGCGGGCTCCACCGCCACGATCCGCACAGCGGGGTGACTCTCGCGGAGATAGCGCCCCGCGCCGCTGAGCGTACCGCCGGTTCCCACTCCGCAGACGAACACGTCGACGCGTCCGCCGACGTCGCTCCAGATCTCGGGGCCCGTGGTCTCGTAGTGCGCCCGCGTGTTGTCCGGGTTGTCGTGCTGGCGGCAGAACCAGGAGCCGGGCGTGCGCCGATGGAGCTCCTCGGCCAGGTCGACCGCCGCGCGATAGCCGCCGGAGTGCGGGGTCCGTACCACTTCGGCGCCGAGCGACCGCAGCATCGCCACCCGTTCCGGGGTCGCGTTGTCCGGCAGCACGATGACGCACCGGTAACCGCGGTCCGCGGCCAGGGCGGCCAGCGAGATACCGGTGTTGCCGGACGTCGCCTCGATCACGGTGCCGGAGCCCGGCACGAGCAGCCCCCGCTTCTCGGCGCCCCGCAACATGGCGAGGGCCGCCCTGTCCTTGCTGCTGGACCAGGGGTTGAACAGCTCCAGCTTCGCGAGCACCTCGGCGTCCGCGGGGGCGCCGTCCACGATCCGGTCCAACGGCAGCCGCAGCAGCGGCGTGCCGCCGACGAGGTCGACGAGGGAGTCCGCGACCGGACGCCGGGCGACCGGCTCGGTACGGATCCCGATCTCCTGGACGGCCGCCTCCGCCGTGCGCGCCGCCAGCTCGGCCGTCTCCGCCACCGCGAGCACATGACCGGACCGGTCGCCGTTGCGTCGTAACTCCCGCACCACAGAGCCCGGTCGGGGCTTGATGACGACCTCCTCGACGCCCGGCAGCGCGGCGGCGCGCTCCCGGCCGGCGACCGACACCACCCGGCCGGGCCGCGCCGTCAGATAGCGGATCGCGGCGCCCCCGGACGGATGCCGCGGCAGCACCGGGTCGGGCAGCGGCTGACCGAGGTACTGCCGGGCGACCAGCTCCAGGGACTTGACGCCCAGGGCCCGGTCGACCAGATACGTGATCTTTCCGCCGGCGGGCCGCGGGTTGATCTCGACGAGCTTGGGCCCGGACGCGGTCAGTTTCACCTCGACGTGCGCCATGCCCAGGTCGAAGCCGACCGCCCGCAGCGCCTGCACGGCCAGGTCGCCGCAGGCGCGCACGAGCGGCTCGGGCAGTCGGGAGGGGAAGGTGTGCGCCAGCTCGACGAAGTGGCCGAGGCCGACGACGGACTTGTCGGTCACGCCGAACACCTCGTACCGGTCGCCGTCGGCGAGCACCTCCACGCTGACCTCGGGACCGCTCATGTACTCCTCGACCAGCAACTCGTCGTGGCGGGCCTGGCCGCGCGTGTTCTCCGCGCGGGACCGGATCAGGGCGACGTGTTCGGCGGCCTCCTCCGCCGTGTCGACGAGGCGGACGTCCGCGCTGCTCGTCTCGTCGGCCGGCTTGACCACACAGGGCAGGCCGACCTCCACGGCGGCCACCGCCGCCTCGCCCGGCGTCCGTACGGCGCGGAACTCCGGTATGGGCACGCCGAGTTCGGCGCAGCGGCGGCGCATCAGCGCCTTGTTGCGTGCGGTGGCGACACCGTCGACGCCGACGGTGGGCAGACCGAGGTGGGCGGCCACCTCGGCGGCCACGACCACGTCGTACTCGGCCAGGGTCAGGAACGCGTCGAAGGGCTGCTCGGCCCCGGCGGCGTGCACGTGCGGCAGGAGCTCCTCGAAGACGTTCGTCTCGCACCGGACGACGTCGTCGACGTAACGCTCGAAGTAGGCGGGCCCGCCCGGGACCGCGAGGTAGCGCTCCAGGTCGCGGGTGAAGAAGGTGACGCGGCAGTCGAGTTCCTTGATGATCTGCAGGCCCTCGAAACCGGAACCGGAGAGATTGCTCTCCAGGACTCCGACATGGATCATTCTGTGCCTCCGTCGGCAGACCGGCTCATGGCCGGGGTCAAGTACGGTGCTGGATGGATGAGTTCCGGGTGCACGGGCCGTCACCAGCACCCGGTGGTGGCCAGGGTGCGGAGCAGCTGCTCCGACTCGGCGCGTTCCGCGGGCGACAGCGGTACGGTGACCGCGGCCACGGGGGCCGCCACGCGGGCCCGGGGCGGCACATCGCCCAGGACCAGCGCCCCCGCACCAATCAGCGCGTCGTCGCCGACGGTGACAGGGCCGAGGACGATCGCGTTGGTGCCGAGCACCACCCGGTCGCCGACGACGGGGTGGCGCCGGGCACCCGGCGCGCGCCGCCCGTCCCGCCACCAGCCGACCGCGCCCAGGGTGACCTGGTGGAAGATCGTGACGTCGTCGCCGATCTCGGCGGTCTCCCCGATGACGACGGCGGCCCCGTGGTCGATGAACACGCGCCGGCCGAGCCGCGCGCCCGGATGGATCTCGACGCCGCCGGTCGCTGCCCGCGCGACATAGGCGATGGTCCGGGCGAGTCGGCGTCGGCCGCGGGTGTGGAGGAGGTGCGCCGCCCGGTGGGCCCACAGGGCCGGCAGGGCGGGATGCAGCAGTGCCTGCGCGCGGGTGTGGATCGACGGGTCCCGCTCCACGATCATGGAGAGGTCCTCGCGCGCCCTGGTGAGTGTCCTGCGCATGGGACCAGCCCCCTCAGTAGTCCGGACTCTGGACGAGGTGGCCGGGATCTTCGACGATCTCCGGGATGTAGACCCGCTCGTTCCACACGTCCTGGGCCACGGGCTCCAGGGCGATGGACACCACCCCCTCGTCGACGGAGAAGGCGGTCCTGACCGCGCTCGTGATCGCGTCCACGAGCGCTGAGATCTTGGCCTCTTCGAGGTTGTCCGGGAAGTGCTTGATGTTGACGTGGGGCACCGGGATGACCTTTCGGGTGAGGCGCGCGCCGCGCAGGGCGGTGACGAGTTCGTCCACTCCGTGCGCGCGCAGCAGTGCGTAGTGGTCGGCCTGCAGCCGGTTGACCCGGGGAGGCCTGGCCGACAGCGCGGGGCCATGGCCGTGATCGATGAAGGAGTCCTGGTCGCCCGCGGCCCGGAACACCGTGACCGGCGCCGCGAGCCGTTGCCCCGCCATGTCCTCGGGGCCGTACTCGAACAGGAACGTCAGCCGGACCACGCCGACGATCCTGCGCACCAGCTCGCGGTCCAGATGCTCGAACCGGTCGCAGAGGCACGCGATGAAGGACTCCTCGTCGTGCGTCGACGCGAGGCATTCGGCGATCGCGGACCGCTGGACGGTCCCCGCGAAGACGGAGTAGAGGATCGCCACGAAGGCGGGGTCGGTGAAGTCGACCGTCGCCTCACCGGGTGCGCCGTCCCGCACCTCCACGGGGGGTTTGCCCGGCGCCAGGAGGATCACCTCGTCGACGCGCTCACCGGCCTGCTCCAGCCGCCGGGCCACCGCGAAGGCGACGCGGGCCCCGAAGGAGTATCCCCACAGCGTGTACGGGCCCTTCGGCTGCGCCTGCCGGATCAGTTCGATGTCCTTGGCGACCATCTCCTCGAACGTCGGGTACGCGCGCTCGCCCGGGTTGATGCCGTATGCCTGGACGCCGAGGAACGGCCGGGTGAGGCCGAGCCGTCCCGCCAGGAGCCGCAGGCTCATCGGGTAGCCGCCGAGGCCGGGCCAGCAGAAGACCGGCCGCCCGTCGTCCGTGCCGCCGAGCCGCACCAGCCGGGACAGCGCGGTGGTCGGCGTGCGGTCGACGAGCCGGGCGAGACCCGCGATGGTCGGCGCGTCGAACAGCACCTGCAACGGCAGGGAACTGCCCAGCTCACGGTTGATCCGGCCGACCAGGTTGACGGCGGTCAGCGAATGGCCGCCGACGGCGAAGAAGTCGTCCCGGATCGAGACCCGCTCTTGGCGCAGCACCTCGCGCCACAGCGCGGCGACCGCCTCCTCGGTCGGCGTGCGCGGCGCTACGACGGGTGCGTCGGCGTCGTCGACCGCTGCCCGGTCAAGCTCGCGCAGCGCCTGGTGGTCGATCTTGCCGTTGGGGGTGAGCGGGAAGGAGTCGAGGACGGTGACCCGGTTGGGCACCATGTACGGAGGCAGGGTCTCGGCCAGGTTCTCCTTGAGGATCTCGGCGGGACCCCGCATGTGGACGGAGTCCTCCTTCATGCCCTCACTCAGCCGCTGCTCCTCGCTGATCCGGCCGCCCACGGCGAAATAGGACGCCGTGTCGCCCGGGTTCGCGCCGAGGAGGGCCGTGATGCGCCGGGCCGATGCCAGCGGATGGCCGGTCTCCGAGCTGTAGCCGGAGGACATGAGGCCCAGGCCCAGGTCGTTCATCTGGAGGCGTTGCAGTTCACGGCCGAGGTCGGTGTAGCGCTGCCAGGGCTCTGCCGCCCGGCCGATCATGGTGACCCCGAAAGCGGCGCGTGTGTAGACCTCCTGGTTGATGGCGATGACGTCCTGCTTGCGGACCAGTCCGTCGGAGACCCGCGCCAGAGCCCCGTCGCGGTACCGGTACTGGCCCTCCGCGAGGTCGGCGATCCGGCCGGGGTGCGCCTGCACGTACAGGTCGACCGGGTGGGGCGCGGCCGGGTCCGCGGCTGTCCCGATCTCGTACGCGGCCAGGTAGAGGTCCTCGTCCGGGCAGCGCAGCACGTCCTTGACCCCGGGCTCGTCCGCGCGGGCGGTGACGCGCAGGCCGTACTCGGGGAGGACGTGGTCGAACAGGCCGACCATGTGGCCCGCTTCGAACCCGAGGACCTCCCGGATGTTGTTCCGGTAGACCGGCTCGATGGCCGAGCGGCGCCCGACGAAGTGGACCCGCATCCTGGACGCCGACCGGCCGGTACCGGGCGCGGGTGTGGGCGTGGGCGCGATCAGCGTGAGGCGGTGGTCTACCGGGTGGTAGTAGTAGTGGCCCGCCTCCAGGCCGGCGATGCCGGACAGCTCCAGGTACAGCTGGGTGGCGTAGAGGGAGCCGGGGGAGGCGTACCCGTACTTGGGCAGAAGGCGTTCGCCGCTGGGGAACTGGCCGAAGTGGCGGAGCAGGGCACCCAGTTCGTGCCGGGTGAGGGTGGCCGGGTCGCGGGGTGCGGCGGTCCGTTCGGCGGGCCGGGCGAGCAGGGCCAGGAGGTCGTCGCGGGTGACGGGGCCGCCTTCGTAGAAGCGGTACGTCTTGCGGGCGAACACGGTGCGGCGCTGCCGGGCCGTCGCGGCCCGCCCCGGTAACGCGACGGCGGGCAGCCCCTCGTCCTCGCGGACCCCCAGATTGCCGAGCTGCGCCTTGAGCTGCAGTTTGCTCTGCTTGGACCGGTGGTGGGAGCCGTGATTGCCCTGGTCCATCAACGCGGCTCGCTCCGGGTCGAGTTCGACGAAGGCGACGAGGTTGGCGCCGGTCCGCGGATCGTCACGGACCAGTACGGCGGCTGACTTCACCCAGTCGTGCTTCTCGACGGACACCTTGATCTCGTCCAGCTCGACCCGGAAGCCGCGGAGCTTGACCTGGCTGTCGGTGCGGCCGAGGAACTGCACCGTGCCGTCGGCGTTCCACCGTGCCAGGTCTCCGGTGCGGTAAAGGCGGGTGGCGCGGGCCTCGCCGCCGCCGGAGACGAACCGGTCCGCCGTCAGCACCGGCTTGTTCAGGTAGCCGCGGGCCAACTGGGGCCCCGCTATGTACAGTTCGCCGGACTCGCCCGACGGGACCGGCCGCCGGTCGGTGTCGAGGATGTGGAAGCGCATGCCGCGCACGGGCCGTCCGATGGACAAGTGCTCCGGACCGTGCCGGAGGGCGTGCCGGTCCACGCGGTGCGACGAGGCGTTGATGGTGCACTCGCTCGGGCCGTACAGGTTGACCAGTTCACAGCCGGGCAGCGCGTCGAGAAGTTCGGTCGCCAGACTCCTGGTGAGCGCCTCGCCACCGCTGAAGACCTGCGTGAGCGAGGTGCAGTCGGCCAGCCGACCCGTGTCGGCGAGCGCCCGCAGCAGCGTCGGCACGCCCTGGAGCGTGGTCACCTCGTTGGCCATGACCAGGTCGAGGAGCCCGCCGGGGTCGGCATAGACCCCCGGCCGGCTCATCACCACGCTCGCGCCGCAGGCCGGGGCGAGGATCTCCCACTGTGCCGCGTCGAAACTCAACGGCGTCTTCTGCAGCACTGTCTTCGTCCGGTCGAGCCCCTGCTCGTCGGCCAGCCAGCGCATCTGGTGGACGATGCCGCGGTGCTCGATGCCGATGCCCTTGGGACGGCCCGTGCTCCCGGAGGTGTAGATCACGTACGCGAGGTCGTCGCCCCGTACGAGCCCGGGGACATGTGCTCCCGTGGCACTGTCGTCCCCGGTCACGGTGAGGATCCGCGTCTCCGGTGGGGTCAGGGCCGACAGCCGGTCGGACAGGGACGCGTCCGTCAGGACGACCGCGGTCCGCGAGTCCGCGACCATGTAGCGCACGCGCTCGTCCGGATACTCGGGCGACAGCGGCAGATAGGCGGCGCCCGCGCAGAGCACGCCCCAGACGCTCACCATGAGGTCGACGGAGGGCGGCAGGAAGATGCCGACGGGTTCATCCGCCGCGACGCCGAGGTGCCGCAGGCGTTCCGCCAGGTTCTGGCTCCGCTCGCCGAGCTGCCGGAAAGTCAGTCTGTCCGCGCCGCAGGAGACGGCGGTCCGGTCGGGCTGGGCGAGAACAGCCGCGCGCAGCATGTATGGCAGGGACAATTCCTGAGGCCCCGTGAAGTTCGTCATCATTCTCTGACCTGAAATCCATAGAATTTTGGAATGCGTCATTGCAGAGATCGGCCCGCGGTCGAAGACCGGCGCGGCGCGAGAGCAGCCAAACAGGATGAGAAAAATTGGAAAGGGCGCGACGAAACGAGGTCACCGGTACAGATACGCCTGGGTTTCGTCACGAGTGAGACGCGCCGAGACGTGCCGAGGCGCGCGTGCAATGCGTGAAGTGCGCGAAGTGCGTGAGGTGCGTGTCGCGCATGTCAGGCGTACGGGGTGTGACATGCGGACGAGCGGTCGCCAGCGGTGAGGGCCCAGAAGGGCTCAGCAGCGTGATCCGGTGTGCCGAGTCGCTTCAAGGAATTTCACGTACATGCCCTTACACTCTCCCCCGTTTTGACCTGACCGGCTTGCGATCGGGCGAAGCGGTGCGGATCAGAAAAGTCCGACCTTGAATTGCCGATACCAGCAAGCCGTCTCTAGTTGAGCGCTCACCTTAATTCCTGACGGGACCGCTTGTAAAACAGTAATTTCGATGCATTGCTCAGGAATTGGCCGGACTGCATGCGGTGTGGGCACTCGATCGGCATCCGGTTGCGCCGCGCGACGAAAGGCGGGAGTGCGCGTGCTGGTGAAACGGACGTCCGCTTTACAGACGCCGCGTTCCGGCAAGGGTCGGCCGGATGGCCGGATATGAGGGTTGACGTGGCGCCTGGCGCGGTGCTCTCGGGTCACTCCGTGCCCAGGACGCTCGGAGGTGCGGCTTTCTACCGGTGACGCGTCGTGCAGCCGATCACGGCGGCCAGACCCGCGAGCACGGCCACGCTGGTGAGGGCGATCGGCAGGGTGAACCACTCGGCCATGAAGCCGATGGCGGGCGGGCCGAGGAGCATGCCGCCGTAGCCGAGGGTGGAGGCGGTGGCGACCCCGTCGGGCCCGGCCAGCGCGCCCGCGCGCTCGATCGCGACGGGGAAGATGTTGGCGAGCCCGAGACCGGTGACGGCGAAGCCGAGGAGCGCGAGCCAGACCGTCGGCGCGAGCGCGCCAAGCAGCATGCCGGCGGCGGCCGTGGCGCCGCCGGTGACGAGTATCGGGGTCTGGCCGAGGCGTTCGAGCAGCGTGGTCCCGCTGAGTCGGCCGATGGTCATGGCGAGGGCGAAGCAGGAGTAGCTGGCGGCTGCGACGCCCGGGTGGGCGGCCAGGTCTTGTTCCAGGTGCAGGGCGCCCCAGTCGGCGAGCGCACCCTCGCCGAAGGCGGTGCAGAGCGCGATGAGACCGAAGACGAGGACGAGGCGGCGGGTGCGGGGGGCGGGGCGACGGGGGGTGCTGTCAGGGGTGCGGGTGCCATTCGGGGCGGGTGCGCAGGTGCTGTCGGGGGTGGATGTGCAGGTGCTGTCCGGGATTGGGGGGCTGTTCGTGCCCGGCCTGCTGTCGCGGCTGTCCCGGGTGTCCCGGGGGCCCCGGATGTTTCGGGCGTCTCGGCCGTCCCGGCTGTCTCGGGCCTCTCGGGCCTCCGCGGGTGCGGGCGGCTCGATGCGCAGCAGGGCGCGTCCGGCGACGGCCGTGACGAGCAGGCCGATCACGGTGAGGCCGAGCAGGTGGCGCGTGGGGGAGAGGGAGCCCGCGATCAGTCCGCCGAGCCCGGCGCCGGCCATGCCGCCGAGGCTGAACGCCGCGTGGAAGCTGGGCATGATCGGGCGGCGCAGCGCGGCCACGAGGTCGACGGCGGCACTGTTGAAGGCGACGTTGATGCCTCCGTACGCCGCTCCGAAGACCAGCAGCACCGCGCCCAGAGCCGGTGCCGAGTGCGTCAGGGGAGGCAGGGCGACGCTGAGGGAGAGCAGCACGCCGCAGGCGACGGTCACGGGGTGGGTGCCGAAGCGGCGGCAGAGCCGTCCGGTCAGCGTCATCGTGATCACGGCGCCGACGGAGACCCCGAGCAGCGCGAGCCCGAGGTCGCCGGCCGACGCGCCGGTCCGGTCCTTGATGGCGGGGATGCGGACGACCCATCCGGCGAAGATGAATCCGTCCAGAGCGAAGAAGATCGTGAGGATGACGCGGAGGCGGCGGAGGCCGGGGGGTGTGGGGGAGGGTCGCGGCGCTGTGGTCCCGATTTTGTTTAGTAGCGGCACAAAGTCAGAGTAGGGGTGCGCGCGGGGCGCGGACAAGACGAGTGCGTGGGGGTGTGCGCGAGGGTGACGTGGCCGGTCGGGGGACGGATTCGCGGCGTGTCGGCGGCGTACGCGACGGTGCGGGGAAGGAACGTGCGGATGACGAGCGAACGGCGGGCCCGTGTACGGATCATGGGAGACTCGCCCTCATGAACGGCAAGGCTGACCCCCGTGCCGAGGGGGAAGTGACCACGCGTACCCGCCTGGAGCGAGGGCGCGGCGCGCTGGGCCCCGCGCTCGAACTGGTCCACACCGGGCGCGCCCCCACCCGTGCCGTGCTCACCGCGGAGCTGGGCGTCACCCGCGCCACGGCGGGCGCGGTCGCCGCCGAGCTCGAGGCGCTCGGGCTGATCCGGATCGACGCGAAGCCGAGCGCGGCCGCGGGTTCGCAGGGCAGGCCGTCGCACCGGCTCGCCGTCGCGGAGGAGGGGCCTGTCGCGCTCGCCGCGCAAGTGCACGCCGACGGGTTCAGGGCGGCGCTGGTCGGGCTCGGCGGGGGCATCGTGGCGACGGCGCCGGGTTGTGAGACCGTCGACGCCGACCCCGCGCAGGTCCTCGGGGCGGTCGTCGACGCGGGCGCTCGACTGCTGCGCGAGACCGGGCGGCGGTGTGTGGGCGCCGGTCTCGCCGTGCCGTCCGCGGTCGCCAAGCCGGAGGGCACCGCGCTCAACCCGCTGCACCTGGCATGGCCCGCGGGTGCGCCGGTCAGCGAGATCTTCGCGCAGTGCGTACGGGAGGCGGGCATCGAAGGGCCGGCCTTCGCGGGCAACGACGTGAACCTCGCGGCGATCGCCGAGCACCGCCATGGCGCGGGCCGGGGCGCGCGGGACCTCCTCTGTGTGGCGACCGGTCACCGGGGCGTGGGCGGCGCCCTCGTCCTCGACGGCCGCCTGCACACCGGGAGTTCGGGCCTCGCCCTGGAGGTGGGTCACCTCACGGTGAACTCCGAGGGGCGCCCCTGTTACTGCGGCAGCCGGGGCTGCCTGGACGTCGAGACGGACCCTCTGGCCTTCCTGACGGCGGCGGGCCGCGAGCCCGGCCCCGAGGGACTGCTCGTGCAGGCCCGGGGGCTGCTCCGCGACGCCTATGGCGACCCGTCCGTGCGCTCCGCCGCCGAGGCGCTCATCGACCGGCTCGGCCTCGGGCTCGCGGGCCTGGTCAACATCCTCAACCCCGACCGCATCATCCTGGGCGGCCTGCACCGCGCCCTGCTGGAGGCGGACCCGGACCGCCTGCGCGCGGTCGTCGCGGACCGGAGCCTGTGGGGACAGAGCGGCGGCGTACCGATCCTGGCGTGCACGCTGGACCACAACAGCCTGGTGGGGGCGGCGGAGTTGGCCTGGCAGCCGGTCCTCGACGATCCGCTGGGGGCGTTGGGGTAGAGCGGCGCCCGCGCGATTCCCACGCCGCTGCCGCCCTCAACCGGACCGCCGTACCCGCTCGGCCACCCCGCCGGACAGCTCCAGTTGGCCGTCCTCCAGGTTCCACTTCCCTTTCCGGTAGGCGTGGTTGCTCACCCAGAACACCATGACCCGCCCGCGCCGGTACTCCGCGGCCGTCGCCAGTGACCAGTCGTTGCCGCCGTCGTGCCAGGCCACCCGGCCGTCGTCGGAGTCGACGACGACCCAGCCGTAGCCGTACGAGCCGTCCAGCTCCGGCACCCGCACCCGCGGCGCGAACAGTTTCCGTTTCGCCTCCTCGGAGAGGATGGTGTCTCCGGTGAGGGCGCGGTGCCAGCGGAACATGTCCCGGGCGGTGGAGAGCATTCCGCCGTTGCCGTGCAGATTCCAGTACGGTCCGTCGGGAGCCCACGGGTGGTCCATCGGCCGTCCCTGCGCCCGCCCGTGCCGGTTGTACTCGACGGCGACCTGCGCGCGGTCCCAGTCGGGCAGCACGTAACCGGTGCGGGTCATTCCGGCGGGGCGGAACAGACGCTCCGAGAGGAAACGCTCGTAACTCTGCCCGGAGGCCTCCTCGACGACCGCGGCCAACAGGCTGTAGCCGACGTTCGAGTAGTGGAATTCCTCGCCCGGCACCGACCGCAGCCGTGCCTTCATCGCTTCGTCGAGCATCTCCGCGCGTGAGACCGGCTCGTAGTCGTCGCCGAGCCCTTCGGGCAGCCCTGCCGTGTGAGTGAGGAGCTGGTGGAGGGTGATGCCCCGCTTGTCCTCGGGGACCGGTCCGAGGTACCGGTCGATCCGGTCGGTGACCCGCAACTCGCCCGCCGTCTCCAGCTTCAGGACGGCGGCTGCGGTGAACTGCTTCGTGATCGACATGACGTCGTACACGGTGTCGCACGTGGCGGGAGTCCTCCTTGCGTGGTCGGCGAGACCGCGCCCCGCGCAGTGCTTGAGCCTGTCGCCGCGGGCGGCGGCCACGGTGATGCCGGGGCCGTCGGGCAGCGCTCCGTCGAGGAAGCGGTCGACAGCGGGATCGACCCGCTCCGACGGGACCGACGCTTCCCTCCCGTGACCACCCCCCGATCCGGCCGCGGTGCGGACATCCGAGCATCCGGCGGACGAGGCTGCGAGCACGAGCAACAGCACGAGGGAACCGAGGCGCTTCACACGGGACTCCAAGACAGCGACGACAGATACGAGGCCGAGGCTGACTCATGCCGTGTCGCTCGTTCGACGGATGAGCTGTTCGACAGTGTGCGAGTTTCCGTACGCGCAGGTCAGCGGAGTACGCCGGAACCGGAGGAGCCCCACATGACATCCCCGATGTCACCACCCACGCCACCCACATCGCCCGATCCGCTCACACCGCCCGCGCCGCCTCACGCGGCGAGCCCCGCCGCGGAAGCCGCCTTCATGGCCGAGCTGCGCCGCCTCAAGGCCTGGTCGGGCCTCAGCTACCGGGAGGTGGAGCGTGCGGCGGCCGCGGCGGGCGAAGTGCTGCCGTACTCGACGGCGGCGACCATGCTGCGCAAGGACCGGCTGCCCCGCGAGGCCGTCCTCGTCGCCTACCTCGTCGCATGCGGCGTCGACGCCGACGACACCCGGCGCTGGGTGGCCGCCCGCAGGGAACTCGCGGCGGGCCCGCCGCCGCCCGCACCCACCGCGGAACGGCCGCTGCCGCCCGTACGAAACGGGCGGCAGCGGCCGCGTCTCATGCTGGCCGGCCTCGCGGCGGCCGTGGCGGTCCTCGTCGGCGCGGGCGCGGTGGCGACCGGCGCGACGACCGTGCAGGAGGAGCAGCAGACGGCGGGACTCGCCGGGCAGCCATAGCGTTTGCCGGCCCCCAATCGCGCGTCAGGCCGGCGGATACACCAGCGTGATCTCGCGGGTCAGGCCCGTCTCGTCGGCGTCCGGGTACATGGACACCTCACCGTCGGACCAGCGCACCAGGAAGTCGTCCGGGTGGCGGTTCTCCGTGTAGTCGCCCGCGGCCAGGACCGTGGCGTGCTCCCAGAGCCGGTTGGGCTTCTTGAGCTGTGTCTCGCCGTGGAAGCCGTTCTGGTCGATGTCCTTGTAGAGCGTCAGCTCGCCGTCGGTCCAGCGCACCATCAGGTCGTGCTGGTCGTTGCCGGTGAAGTCGCCCGAGGTGAGCGTCGAGGCGTGCTTCCACGTGGCGTTCGGGGCGGCGAGCTTCTTCTCCCCGTGGAAGCCGTCGCGGTTGACGTTCGTGTACAGGGTGACTTCACCGTCGCTCCAGCGGACCAGCAGGTCGTCGGTCCACTTGTTGTCACTCGTGTAGCGACCGCCGGTGATCGAAGTGGCGTTCTTCCACAGGCCGTTGGGCTTCTGGAGCTGGACCTCTCCGTGGAAGCCCTTCTCGTCGACGTCCGGGTAGAGCGTCAGCTCGCCGTCGGACCAGCGGACGATGAGGTCGTCACGGTCGGCGCCGGTGAAGTCCCCGGACGCCATGGTGGCCGCGTGCTTCAGGTGCCGTTGGGGCCCGTGAGGCGGATCTCCTTGTCGAAGTTGTCCGCGTCCTCGCCCGCGCCCCGGAACAGGGTGACCTCGCCGTCGGACCAGCGCACGATCAGGTCGGAGTAGTCCCACGTCCCGGGGTTGCCCTCGGTGAAGTAGCCGCCCGCCATGGCCTCGGCGTGCTTCCAGGTCTCGGCCTTGCCCAGGACACCGCGGCCGGCCGGCGGCCGGTTGTTGACCGCGTCGTCGTACAGCGCCTTGGCGTCGCCGTCGAGGTAGGAGCTGTACGAGATGTCGTCCTTGTCGCCACCGGTCTTCCAGCCGCCGATGACGCCGATGAGCCCCCAGCCGTTGCCCTGCTTGACGAGGAACGGGCCCCCCGAGGCCCCGCCGGAGTATTTGTCGCACTGGATGCGCAGGAAACTGCCGGGGATCTTCGGGTCGGTGCTGTTGTAGCGGACGGTCTTGTCCGTGCAGTCCAGCGGGCGCTTCTGGTTGGCCGGGTAGCCGATCAGACGGGCCGGGGAGTGGTCGTACCCCGCGTTGATCTTCAGTTCGGCGCCGCCGACGACGTCCTCGACGTTCTTGCCGCCGCGCGGTTCGAGCTGCAGGAAGTTGAAGTCGAGGTCCGCCGCGGCGTCAGGGCCCTTCGCCAGGTACCGCTTGTCGACGTAGATGCGTCCGGGCTTGACGGTGAAGGCGCCGTGCGGCTTCTTGCCGTCGTCGTACTGCGGGACGAACGTCAGGTTCTTGCGCGCGTCCTGATCGTCGAAGCAGTGCCCGGCGCTCATCACGAGGTTCTTGCCGGGGCTCTTGACGACGGTGCCGCCGCAGAAACGGCCGGTGTTGGTGCCGTCGTTCCAGAAGAAGGTGCCGACGATCGGCAGCCCCTCGAACGGCCGGCTTGCGGAGCGCGGCATCCGGGTCGGGGCGGAGAAACGCTTCTCCTCCTGCTCCTGCACGGGCCGGGCCTCCCGCATCCGCTGCGGCGTCCAGTAGTCGTCGGCGTCGGCCGGCGTGAACCCGCGCGCGTCCTCGTCACCGTGGTCCGGGACGGGAGTCGGCGGGACGGTGGCCGGAGGAGTGGCGGTGGCCGGAGGAGCGGCGGTGGCTGAAGGGGTGGCGGTGGCCGGAGGGGTGGCGGGCTGCCGTGCCTCGGCGGTTTCCCCCTGGGGCGTCGGATCGCCGGGGTCCGCGTACGCCGGGAGGCCCGGCAGCAGGATCAGTGCCGCGGCCCCCGCCGCGACGCCCAGCGCTCTGCGCACATGCATGGTCGTTTTCCCCCACATAAGACGAGAGGCGGGTCACCGTTTGTGGCGTGACCGCGCCAATATGAGTCATGATCGTAGAACTATGGCGGACTGGAGGACATATGGACAACTTCACTTCTCTGTCCGCACGTAGCGGATATGTCGTAATTGCCGTGCCTGTACTGCTTCTTGGGGCGGCAGCCGCGGCCCACGGCGACACCCTGCCGTTCCCTGGGCGGGGCTACGTCTCCGTGGGAGGCCCCGCGCGAGCGGGTGAGGTCGTGGACATCACGGTGAAGGAACGTCCCGGCAATCCCCGTCCGACGGCGGTGGACGTCGCCAGCCCCGCGCTGACCGACGACACGGTCCTGGGGGACTCCGGACGCGCCTGGGTGGGCGCGGGCCGCATCAAGGGGAACGTCCGGCCGGGCACGTACGACGTGAAGGTGACCCTCCGACACAAGGACGCGGACTGCGTCGGCGAAGGGGAGCAGGAGTACGTGTGCGACTACCCCCCGATCGTGCTCAAGGGGAAGGTGAAGGTGGCGGCCGAGTCCGGGGAAGCCGCCCGGAGCGGGCCCGGCTTCGGCGCGGGCATCGCGGTCGGAGCCGGTGCGACCGTCGTCGTGGCGGCGATCGGCGCGGGAGCGGTGTGGACGCGCCGCAAGCGCCGGGCAGGGAGCGGAACCTCGTGATGACGCGACGCGCGTCGAGAACCGCGCTACGCACGACGAGAGCGACCGAACGCACGCCGAGAGCGGCCGAACGCACGACGAGAATCGAGCGACGCACGACCAGAACCACGCGACGCAAGACGAGAGAACGGGCAACGCTCCTCGCCGCGCTGCTGCTTCTCGCGACCACCGCCTGCACCGACGGCAACGACGGCACCGGCACCCCGACCGCCCGGCCGGGTGCGAGCGGTGTCGAGGACGCCCTCACCCCCACCCTCGGCAACGGGGGTTACGACGTCGCCCACTACGCCCTCGACCTCGACTACGTCCCCGACACCAACCGCCTCAAGGGCACCGCGGTCATCACCGCCCGCGCCACCCAGAACCTCAGCCGTTTCAACCTCGACCTGGCGGGTCTGAAGGTGCGCACCGCCACGGTGAACGGCGACAGGGCCCGCGTCAGCCGCTCGGGGAACGAGCTGACGGTGACGCCCACCGAGGCACTCGGCGACGGGGACACGTTCAAGACCACCGTCACCTACGACGGCACCCCCAAGATGATCGAGGGCGCGGACGGCGGCCTCGAGGGATGGATCGAGACGGACGACGGCTCCACCGCCCTCGGCCAGCCGACCGGCTCCATGACGTGGTTCCCCGGCAACCACCACCCTTCCGACAAGGCGACGTACGACATCGCCGTCACCGTCCCCAAGGACGAGGACGGCGATCCCTACGACGTCGTGAGCAACGGGGAGTTGACGAAGGAGCAGGACAAGGGCGACCGCGTCACCCGCCGTTGGCGGACGAAGGAGCCCATGGCGAGTCACGTCGCCAACGTCACCGTCGGCTACTTCGAGGTGCACAAGGGCAAGACCTCCGACGGCGTGCCTCTCTACATCGCCGTCGACCCGGACGAGAGCGAAGACGCCGAGGACGTCGAGGAGTTGGTCCCCGACGTCGTCGACTGGGCCACCGAGAACTTCGGGCCCTACCCCTTCTCCTCCGCGGGTGCGGTCGTCGACCACCTCCCCGGACTCGACTACGCCCTGGAGACCCAGACCAAGCCGTACTTCGAAGAGGCACCCGACGAAACGCTGATGGTGCACGAGATGGCACACCAGTGGTTCGGCAACTCGGTCACCCCGCGCGCATGGAAGGACCTCTGGCTCAGCGAGGGCCTCGCCACGTACGCGGAGTGGCTCTGGCAGGAGGACCAGGACGGCAAGTCCGCGCAGCAGACCTTCGAGGAGTTCTACGAGGGCACGCACCCGGAGAGCGAGGGGATCTGGGACTTCCCGCCCGCTGCACCGCCCAGCGGCGGGCGCATGTCGGACTCGCCCGTCTACGGGCGGGGCGCCATGGTCGTGCACAAGGTGCGCGAAGCCGTCGGCGACGCCACCTTCTACGACATCCTCCACACCTGGACGAAGCGCCACCGCCATGGGAACGCCGACACCCGGCAGTTCGTCGACCTGTGCGAGGAGAAGTCGGGCAAGGACCTGTCCGAACTGTTCGACACCTGGCTCTTCGGGGCGGAGAAGCCGTCAGGCATCTGACGGGGCGGCCAGTTCCAGGCGGGCCGCGGCGGCCCGGCGTCGCAGGTCGGGCACCAGGGAGACCAGACCGAGCACGGCCAGGCCCGCGCCGATCCACAGCGGCGCGCGCAGCCCGAACGTGTCGATGGCGGGGCCGCCGACGGACGTGGCGATGATGATGCCGAGCGTGATGAACGACGAATGGACCGTGTTCACCAGGGACCGGGCGTTGCCGACGCGCTGCACGCGGGTCACCAGCGCCGGGTTCATGGTGACGCCCACGAGACCGATGCCCAGCATGAACACGACGGCGGGGGCGGTCAGTTCGGCGAAGAGCGCGAATCCGACGAGGAAGGCCAGGTTGAGCGCCAGACCGAGGACGAGCACGGGGAGCGTGCGCCGGTCGGCGAACCGACCGACGACGGTGTTGCCGATGACGGTGGCGGCGCCGTACGCGACGAGGAGGAGTGGCACGGCTCCGGTGGAGAAGCCCGTGAGCTCGGTGAGGATCGGGTTGAGGTAGCTGAAGGCGGAGAAGGTCGCGCCGATCACGAACGTGCTGGTGGTGAGGGTGAGCCACAGCCGGGGGCTGCGGAAGGCGCCCAGCTCCTGGCGGAGGCCGCCCTGCTCCTCGCTCTCGCCGTCGGCGCCCGGTACGCCGATGAGCGTGGCCGCCGCGGCGAGCACGGTCAGCACGGTGATCGCCCAGAACGCGGCGCGCCAGCCCAGGTGTTCGCCGACGACCGTGGCGAACGGCAGCCCGAGCAGCGTGCCCAGCATCAGCCCGTTGAGGGCCACCGCCACGGCGCGGCCGCGCACTTCGGGCCGGGTGATGCGGGAGGCCAGCGAGATGGAGACGCCGAAGAACGCCTGCGACGCGATGCCGGTGAGGACACGGGCCACCAGCATGGTGCGGTAGTCGGGGGCGAGGGCGGCGAGCACGTTGCCTGCGAGGAAGACGCCGAACAGCAGCACCAGGGCGGACTTCTGACGCATCCTCAGTACGGCGACGGTGAGGAAAGGACCGCCGAGAGCCATCGCGGCGGCGAAGGCGGTGATCAGGTAGCCGATCTCGGAGATCGTGGCATCAAGACCGTCCGCCATCTGCGGCATCAGTCCCGCGACCACGAATTCACTGGTCACCATGGCGAAGATGCCAAGGGCTAGTACGTATACGGCGCGAGGCATGGCGGAGTACTCCCGTCGGACATGTTTTGGATGGATCAGTACAGAAAAAGGGCATGGGGAGACAGGGCGGGGCGCACCCGGTGAAGTGAAAGGAGTCGGGAGGGGCGTCGCGTCGCTAGATGCCCGTGAGCGCGTCCATCGCGGTGTCGGCGATGGCCTGCAGCGCGGCCCGGTCGGCGCCGCCCTGCGCGGAGACCCGCATGCCGCCGATGACGGCGTTGATGTAGCGGGCCAGCGTGTCCGCGTCGCGCCCCGAAGCGATGTCGCCGTCCTGCTGGCCGGCGCGGATCGTGGCGGCGAGCGCGGTGAGCCGCACGGCGAGGTCCCGCTCCAGCATCGCGGCGGCCTCCGGGTCGCGCCCGGCGAGCTCGACCGTGGTGTTGACCGTGAGGCAGCCGATGCTGTGCCCGCCCCTGCGCTGCTGGAACTCGCCCTCGATGACCCGGTCGAACAGTGCGCGCAGGCGTTCCGTGGCCGGTCGCCCGGCATCCTCCAGGATCTGGAGCTGGCCGGCGTTCATGCCGTCCATGTAGCGGGTCAGGGCGCGCCGGAACAGGTCGTGCTTGCTGGTGAACGTGTTGTAGATGCTGCTGCGGCCCAGGCCGGTGGCTTCGCACAGGTCCTGGGTCGAGGTGGCTTCGTAGCCGTTCGCCCAGAAGGCATGCATCGCCGCGTCCAGGGCCCGCTCCTCGTCGAAGCTCCTCGGTCGGGCCATGGCGGAGACGGTACAGGTTTTGGAACGATCAGTGCAATACGAGATCTCCCGGGCGCTCCAGGCGCACCTACGTCCACCGCACTCCGAAAGCCTGCCCCGGATTGACCGTCAGGATCTGCTCCACCAGCTCCTCGCCCACGTCGGTCACGAGTCGCGGACGCACCCGCCGCAGCAGATGCGGCATGCCGGGGCCGCCGTGCACCGACCGCGCCCCCGCCGTCGTCGTGTCGCCGCCCAGGAGCAGGCGGTCGCCGAACCCCGCGTCCGCCAGGGCCCGCACCGCGTCCGGCATGCGCCAGTCCGTGGCGTGATGGGCGCGGGAGGGCCCGTCCAGGGCCACATAGGCGCCCGACTCGGCGGCCCGGAGGTGGGCGGTGAGGTCGGGGGAGCGGTTGAGGTGACCGAGGACGACGCGGTGCGGCGGTACGCCGCACTCGCCGCAGAGCAGGTCGAGTACGTCGAGCGCGCCCGTGCCCAGCTCCAGGTGGACGGTGATGGGCGCGCCCGTCGCGTGGTGTGCCTCGGCCGCCGCCGTCATGGTCCAGCGGGCGTGCGCGTCGAGGCCGTGGAACCCGCCCGCGACCTTGATGAGCCCTGCCCGCACCCCGGACTCCCCGATGCCCGCGGTGAGTTCACGGACGAAGAGCGCCGCGAGCCCGTACGCACGCAGCTGTTCCAGCGATTCCGCGCTGTAGTGGACGGCCTGATGCAGCCCCGTCGCCGCGACGACCCGCACACCCGTCGTCTTCGACAGCTCCGGCAGCAGTCCGGCGCGGCGCCCCATCCCGTGCGGCGTCCACTGGATGACACTCCGCCCGCCGGCCTCGCGGAACGCGGCCAGCTCCGCCGCCGCCGCGGAGGGGGAATCCAACTCCTGGCCCGGGAGCTGCGGGCTGCGCAGGAAGAGGTGGTCGTGGGCGTCGCAGACGCCGAGATCCGCGGGGGAGATGTCCCCGAGGACCGTACGGACCGCGGGAGCGTCCGCCCGCCTCGGCTCGGACCCGTTCACCACTGCCGCCCCCTGCGCGACGCGCCGCGCTCCGGCGCCGACACGTGCAGCACCTGGAAGACATCACCGACCTCCCGCGGTGCCCCGCTCTCCCGGAGTGAGAAGTGCACGGCCTCCCACCTCTGCGGATCGACGGCGGTCAAAGCGCTCACCGCACCCTCGCGCCGCGCCAACCGCTCGGCCTCCGCCGCGAGTTCGGCAGCGAGTCCCGGGAGGGGGGTCGCCGACGGAATGCGCTGCCGACGGCGGACGGCGACCCTCGGCACGGCTCCTGACGCCGGTCCCTCCTCGTACGCGAGTGTCGTCCAGTGCTCCACCACCGGCCGCCCGAAGTCCTCGCACAGCCCCTGAAATCCGGGCCCCCACAGGAACGCGTTCATGCCCTCGGTCGTGTTCCATAGGTAGAACGGTGCGTACTGGTTCACGGGCGAACCGTCCACACCACGCTCCCGCATCAGATACGCCTTGAAACCGAGCCCGGGAAATTCGTCCAGCAGATGGCCCTTCGACGCGACCCGGTGGCGTATGACGCCCATGTCGTAGTCGGCGGGCAGGGTGATCTCGTACTGCATCGCATGCATGACGTATTCCTTCCGCGGCAGGCTCAAACGGCGCAGTCGTGGGCGTCGACCAGGTCGCCCCATTCGGTCGTCGTGCCGTCGGCCGCCGCCTCGACCATGGCCAGGTGCGTCATGTCGGCTCGACCGGGCCGCCCTCGCGCTGCGCACGCCCATCCTTGCTGGGTGAAGGCCGACTGGGGTCAGGAGCGGGCGGGAGGGGTGCGGGCCGCGGCGAGCAGCGCGAGCAGTCCCCGCACCGCCGTGTCGAACGCGGCCGGCGAGCCCGACGACCGCGCCAGGACGTAGCCGCCCTGCACCGTCGCGACGACCGTCGACGCGATGTCCTGCGGAACGAGCGCGTCGGTGAACTCGCCCTGGGAGCGCCCCTCTTCGACGATTCCGGCGATCCGGTCGCGCAGCCAGTCGAGGGTCTCGGTCACGGGTGCGCGCAGTTCGTCGCTCGCGATGACGTCCGGGTCCATCGTGAGCCGTCCGACCGGGCAGCCCTTCAGCACGTCGCGCTCGCGCAGCAGGTACGACTCGATGCGGGCGTACGCCGATCCGTCGCCGCCCAGGACCGCATCGGCCGTGGCGCGCATCTCCTCGGCGGTGCGCCGGATCGCGGCGAGCGCGAGATCGGGCTTGCCGGCGAAGTGGTGGTACATGCTGCCCTGGCCCGCGCCCGCGTGCTGCTGGATGGCCTTGGGGCTCGTGCCGACATACCCCCGCTCCCACAGCAGCTCGCGGGTGGACTCGATCAGGCGCTCCGGAGTGCTCATGAAGACACTGTACATACTAGTAGGTACAGAGATCCAGTGAGCTCGTACTCCCACGGTGGTACGCGCGGTGCCGCTGGCCGTACGACGACGTGAGGGCACCCCCCGGGCGAGTTTGGAGGCATCGCAGAAACCGCTTCGGAGGAGATGAGTCCAGATGCAGACGCTCGCGCACTGGGACGGCGGGCCCGGCCCGTGGATCCTGTTCTTCCCGCTGGTCTGGGCGGCCGTCGTCGTCGGCGCCGTCGCCCTGCTCCGCCGCACCGTGTGGCGCGGGCGCCGCGGTCCGTTCCGGGGGACGGGCGGAGCCGCCGGACCCATGGGGTACGCCCGGCACACCGCCCTCGACGAGAACTCGCCCATCGCCGTGCTCGGCCGCCGCTTCGCCTCCGGTGAGATCGACGAGGACGAGTACTGGCGCAGGCTCACCGTCCTCAACGAGGAGTTCGGCCGCACCTCCAAGGGGGGACCGGCATGAGCACCACCACCGGACGGGTCGCCGCGATGCCCGTGGACACCGGCGCCGCCGCCCGCGTCGCCGATGCCGTGAAGGTGTACGGCAGCGGGGACACCGCCGTACGGGCCCTGGACGGGGTGAGCGTCACGTTCGGCGCCGGACGCTTCACCGCGATCATGGGCCCGTCCGGGTCCGGCAAGTCCACCCTGATGCACTGCGCGGCGGGCCTGGACACGCTCACGTCGGGCGCCGCGTACATCGGCGACACGGAGCTCGGGAAGCTGGACGACCGACGCCTCACCCTGCTGCGGCGCGACCGCGTCGGCTTCGTCTTCCAGGCGTTCAACCTGGTGCCGACGCTGACCGTCGCCGAGAACATCACCCTGCCCCTGGACCTCGCGGGCGTCCGCGGCGACCGTGAGTGGGCGGACGCGCTGATCGACGTCGTCGGCCTCCGCGACCGACTGCGTCACCGGCCCGCCGAACTCTCCGGCGGCCAGCAGCAACGCGTCGCCGTGGCACGGGCGTTCGCCGGGCGCCCGGATGTCGTCTTCGCCGACGAACCGACCGGCAACCTCGACTCGCGCACCGGCGAGGAGGTCCTGAACCTGCTCGGACGTGCGGTACGGCGGATGGGCCGCACCGTCGTCATGGTCACGCACGACCCGGTGGCCGCCGCCCACGCCGACGAGGTCGTCTTCCTCGCCGACGGACGCCTCGTGGACCGCATGGAATCACCGACGGCCGACCTGGTCCTGGACCGGATGAAGGCGTTCGACGCTCGGCAACCGACTCCCCCCGCGCCCGCGACCACGCACTCCGCCGCGCCCGCGGTTGCCCACTCCATCGCGCCCGCCGTGACGCATTCCGCCGCCCCGCCGCCTTCGCCCGGTGCGCGGCCCAGCGCCAAGGAGCCGCAGTCATGGACTCCCTGACCGCCACCGTACGGCTCAGTGCCTCCTCGCTGCGCGGCCACCGGCGACGCTTCGCCGGTACGTTCCTCGCCGTCCTGCTCGGCGTCGCCTTCCTCGCGGGCACCCTCGTCATGGGCGACACACTGCGCGCCGGCTTCGACACGATGTTCGGCAACGCCACGAGCGGCACCGACGCCGTCGTCCGCAGCGCCGGCACCATCACCACCCCCGACGACAGCCAGGGCACCCGCAAGCCGGTCGACACCGACCTCGTCGAGACCATCGAGAAGGCCGAACACGTGGCCGCCGCCGCGCCCGACATCCAGGGCGCGGGCCAGCTCCTCGGCAAGGACGGCGAACCCATCGGCGGCCAGGGCCCACCCACCCTCGCGGGCAACTGGATCGACGACAGCGAGCTGAACGCGTACCGACTCGCCGAAGGCCGCGCCCCGTCCGGCCCCGGCGAGGTCGTCGTCAACCGCGGCGCCGCCGAGACCGGTCACCTGAAGATCGGCGACACCACGACACTGCGCACCCCCGACCCCGTGCAGGTGCGCATCGTGGGCCTCGCGACCTTCGGCGGCGAGGACGGCATGGCGCAGACCACCTTCACCGGCATGGCGCGCGCCGACGCCGAGAAACACCTCACCCCGAAGCCCGGCGAAGCCTCCGCCATCCGCGTGCGGGCCGGCCCCGGAGTGAGCCAGCAGGAGCTCGTCGACGCGCTGACTCCCGTACTGCCCACGGGCGTTGAGGCCATCACCGGCGAGGCGTCGGCAGCGGAGAGCACCGACAACATCTCCGGTCAGTTCCTCTCCGTCTTCACCACGCTCCTGCTGGTGTTCTCCGGAGTGGCCCTGCTGGTCGCCACGTTCAGCATCCACAACACCTTCGCCATCGTCGTCGCCCAGCGCACCCGCGAGAACGCGCTCCTGCGCGCACTCGGCGCCTCGCGCCGCCAGGTGGCGGTGTCGACCCTCGTCGAGGCGAGCGCCGTCGCCGTCATCGCGTCGACCGCGGGCCTCGCGGGCGGCATCGGTGTCGCGGCAGGACTCCAGGCGCTCTTCCCCGCCATCGGATTCCCCTTTCCCGAGGGGGACTTGGTGATCGGCGCACTCTCCATGCTGCTGCCGCTCGCCGTCGGCGTCGCCGTCTGCCTGGGCTCCGCGCTGCTGCCCGCCGTACGGGCCGGGCGCACCGCACCCCTCGCCGCGCTGCGCGAGACGGCCGTCGACCACTCCGGCGTCTCACGTCGCAGGGCCGTCGTCGGCACCGGCCTCGCCCTGGCCGCCGTGGGCCTCACCCTCACCGGCGTCCTGGTCAGCCCCTCCGTCTGGCTCGCCGCCGGGGGAGCGGTGCTCGCCCTCGTCGCCTTCGTGGTGCTCGGCCCCGTCGCCTCCTCGCGGGCCGTACGCGTCCTCGGCGGCCCCCTCGACCGGCTGCGCGGCGTCACCGGCGGCCTGGCCCGGCGCAACGCGCTGCGCAGCCCGAAGCGGACCGCGGCCACCGCGAGCGCGCTGATGATCGGTGTCGCCGTCGTCTCGCTCTTCACGGTCTTCGGCGCCTCCCTGAAAGCCACGATGGACCAGACGGTCAACCGCTCCTTCGCCGGGGACGTCGCGGTGAGCACCCCCGGCTTCGGCGCGGGCGGCAGCGGCCTGAGCCCGAAGCTGGCCCCGGCCCTCGCGCAGCGGCCGGAGGTCGCGACCGCCGTCGGCCTCGGCAAGGGCGCCGCGGAGGTCAACGGCGAGGGCCGGGCCCTCACCGTCACCGACCCGAAGCCCTTCGCCCGGTCCTTCGACCTCGGCGACGTCGACGGTTCGCTGGGCGCGCTAGGCGACCGGGGCATCGCGATCACCAGGTCGGAGGCGGAGAAGCAGGACCTGCAGGTCGGATCGCGGGCCGAACTGGCCTTCGCCGACGGGAAGAAGGAGACCTTCACGGTCCGCGCGGTCTACGGCAGGTCGGAGCTCGCAGGAGACTACGTCGTCACCCGCGAGGCCTGGGCGCCGCACCGCATGCAGGACTCCGACACGCTCGTGTCCGTCACGTTCAAGGACGGCGTGAGCACCGCCGAAGGGAAGGCCGCGGTCGCGGCGACGGCGCGGGACTTCGGGAATCCGGACGTGCAGACCCGCTCCGAGTACGCGGAGACCTCGGCGAGCGGCATCGACATGATGCTCACCCTCGTCTACGCGCTGCTCGCCCTCGCCGTGCTCATCGCCCTGCTCGGCATCGCGAACACGCTGACCCTCGCGATCCACGAACGCACCCGCGAGCTGGGTCTGCTGCGCGCGGTCGGCCAGACCCGGGCACAGCTGCGCGCCATGGTCCGCTGGGAGTCGGTGCTCGTCGCCGCCTTCGGGACGGCGGGCGGGCTCACGCTGGGCGGCTTCCTCGGCTGGGTGCTCGTCAAGGCGTCCGACAGCACGACGGAGAGCGCCTTCGCGTTCGCCGTGCCACCGGCGCAGCTGGCCGTGGTCGCCCTGGTGGGCCTGGCGGCGGGCGCGTTGGCGGGCCTGCGCCCGGCTCGGCGGGCGGCGCGTCTCGACGTGCTGCGCGCCATCGCCACCGAGTGAGGCCTCGCCCGCAGGGAACGCCCGCCCCGTCCTCGTACCCGAGGGGCCCGCGGCATCCGGGGGAGCGGACGATCACCGCCCGGTCAGCCGACAACGGCCGACCGGGCGGGAGTCTTCTCTGCCGCCCCGTACACGGGATACGGAGCGAGGGTCACCGCGGGGGACACCGCGGGGAGTGTGAACCACACGACCTTTCCCGCGTCGCCCTGCGGCCGGACGCCCCAGCTCTCGCTCACCGCCGCGACCATCGCGAGGCCCCTGCCACAGGTGGCGAAGGGATCCGTGTCACGGAGTTCGGGAAGCCGGGGATCGTGGTCGTGGACGGAGACCGTGAGCCGGTCGAGCAACAGCTCGATCTCCACGGTGCACATCTTGTCCGGCTCGGCATGCCGGTGGACGTTGGTGAGAAGTTCCGTCACACCGAGGGCGGCCTGGTCTATCAACGGATCGAGATGCCAGTAGCGCAACTGCGCAGATACGATTCTGCGGACCTGACCGATCCGCGACGGCAGGGCTTGGAGCTCTACCATGCAATGCCTGCTTGGCTGGCTGATCACGGCTGCGACTCCCCGAATTGAGGTCCGGAAGAAGACGACGATCGGATCCAGCAGGGGCCGCGTGGTCTGCCGCCTGCTGTGTGGCCGGCGGGGCTGGTTCGCAGCGTCATCGCCGGTAAACCCAGAGTGATGTGAGACCAGAGTGACCCAGGGGGTGCGGGCATGCAACTCGCGCGTCGTGTCGCGGGGTCCGGTCAGCTCCGTCGGACCCGGTGTTCCGTGGCGTCGCGCACCGCCTCCATGAACCGGCGCACCGTGGGCGGGCCCGCTTCTCCCGGACGCGGTTCGTGGTCGGCGAGCGTGAGCCGGTAGCGGGTGCCGTTCACTTCGGCGAGGGCGCGGTCGTCCGGGGCGAACCAGGGCTTGCCCGTGCGCACCGCCTGCAGCGGCGCGCTGTCGATCTCCGTGCCGTAACTGGTCAGCAACTCCAGCCTGCCGTCGGCGATGCGGATCTGACCGGCACGGGTGAGGGAGCGCAAGCGCCGCCCGATCCGCACACCCGTGGCCGTGAACTCCGGCTCCGCCATGGCACTCCGCCCCCTTGTGCGTTTCGGGTGAATCGCTCCGACTCGGGGACTGGTGCCCCGTGCCGTGAAGTCTGCACGTCCGAAGCGTCGAGCACCAGTACGTACGGGGATGTCCGTGCAGGGCTTCCACCGCACCCGTCGACGGTGCGCCGTCAAGCTCTGCCCAAGGCTGTCGCGGCTGCTCCTTTGAGGTGCCCAAAGGCGTGTTTATGCAGGTGAGGCGGGTGTTGGAGGTGTTTAAGATCGAGGGGTACGGCCGCGTCCGAATCGCGTCCGGCACGACGCGAAGGAGCCCCGCCGTGAGCACCCCACAGCAGTTTCGAGCCGACGGACCCCAGCCGACGCTCGACGTCGACCACAGCGATGCGACGTACCGAGCATGGCTCAAAGAGGCCGTCCGCAAGGTGCAGGCGGACGCCAACCGTTCGGCCGACACCCACCTCCTGCGCTTCCCGCTGCCCGAACACTGGGGCATCGACCTGTACCTCAAGGACGAGTCGACCCACCCCACCGGCAGCCTCAAGCACCGCCTCGCCCGCTCGCTCTTCCTCTACGGCCTGTGCAACGGCTGGATCCGGCCCGACCGGCCGGTCATCGAGGCGTCCAGCGGCTCCACCGCCGTCTCCGAGGCGTACTTCGCGAAGCTCATCGGGGTGCCCTTCATCGCGGTGATGCCCCGCACGACAAGCGCCGAGAAGATCCGTCTCATCGAGTTCCACGGCGGCCGGTGCCACTTCGTGGACGACCCGCGCACGATGTACGCGGAGTCCGCCGCCCTCGCCGTCCAGACGGGCGGTCACTACATGGACCAGTTCACCTACGCGGAACGGGCCACCGACTGGCGGGGCAACAACAACATCGCCGAATCGATCTACCAGCAGCTGCGTCTGGAGCGGTACCCGGAGCCCACGTGGATCGTCGCCACGGCGGGCACCGGCGGCACCTCGGCGACCATCGCGCGCTACGTCCACTACATGCAGCACGACACCCGCATCTGCGTCGCCGACCCGGAGAACTCCTGCTTCTTCGACGGCTGGACGAAGAACGACCCGGACGCGACGAGCGACTGCGGCTCCCGCATCGAGGGCATCGGCAGGCCCCGCATGGAGCCGAGCTTCGTGCCCGGTGCGATCGACCGCATGATGAAGGTGCCGGACGCGGCGTCCGTCGCCGCGGTCCGCGCCCTGGAGCAGGCCATCGGCCGCAAGGCGGGCGGCTCGACCGGCACGGGCCTGTGGAGCGCACTGAAGATCGTCGCCGAGATGGTGGCCGCGGGGCAGACGGGCAGCGTCGTCACCCTGATCTGCGACCCCGGCGACCGCTATCTGGACAAGTACTACTCGGACGCGTGGCTGGCCGAACAGGGCCTGGACATCACGCCCTACGCGCAGGCCGTCGAGACGCTCCTCGGGACGGGGGCGTGGCCCGAGCTGCGGACGCGGTGACGCTCGCTCGCGGCGGGTCATGCCGCCCGTGAGGCGAGCGGGCGGGTCACCCCGCCCGCGAAGCGAGCCGCTCGTCCAGCGTCGTCACCGCGTCCCGGAACGCCCGGCCGAGACCGGCGCGGCCGAGCTTCAGGGCGACGCGCAGGACCGCCGCGCCGTCCATGGCGAACGTCCACTGCACGCGGGTGCCGGGACCGGTGCCACCGGCCGTCGGGGAGAGCCGCCACTCCTCGACGAGGGCGCGCAGACCGGGCGCGTTCGTACGGTCCACGCGGTACACGTAACGCTCGGGGCCGTCCGCCGCCAGTATCGACTCCTGGAAACGCGTGCCGCCCTTGAGCCGGACCTCGCGGCCCGTGCCGCCCCCGGTCGGCCGGCACAGGGTGACCGCGGCGAACCACTGCGGCCAGCCCGTCACGTCGTCCGCCAGCGCCGCGTACACCGCCTCCGGCGGCGCACTCACCTCGCGCGTGAAGACCAGCCGCACCGGAGCGGACGCGACGAAGTCGAGCCCCACGGGGTTCAGTCGGTGTGCCATCGGACTCTGCCCCCAGCGGAACGTGACGGTTGACCGGGCGTCGTCACGATAGCTGGCGGGCCGTCAGATGTCTGCGTCGGCCCCGGAGTCAGCGAAAGCCTCGGAGTCATCGGAAGCCTCGGAATCGGCGGAGTCGCCGGAACCCTCGGTGGATGCCGCGCGCTCACCCGTCACCACGACCCGGTTCACGTGCTCGGAGATGTCCACGTGCGCCTCCGCGGGCAGCCCCGCGTCCGTCACCAGCGTGTCGACCTGCGACAGCGAGGCGAACGAACTCAGCCCCACCGTCCCCCACTTGGTGTGGTCCGCGACGACCACGACGCGCCGCGCCGACTGCACCAGACGCCGGTTGGTCTCCGCCTCCGCCAGATTCGGCGTCGACAGGCCGGCCTCCAGCGATATGCCGTGCACACCGAGGAAGAGGACGTCGAAGTGGAGCGCCCGGATCGCCTGGTCCGCGACCGGACCGACCAGCGAGTCCGACGGGGTCCGCACACCTCCGGTCAGCACGACCGTCGCCGCGCCCGGCCGCTGCCCCGAGGTGCGCTGCGCGGAGTGGAAGACATCCGCAACCCGCACCGAGTTCGTCACCACCGTCAGGTCCGGCACGTCCAGGAGGTGGTGCGCCAGCGCATACGTCGTCGTACCCCCGGACAGGGCGATCGCCGTGCCGGGCGCCACCAGGGACGCCGCGGTCCGCGCGATGTCCTCCTTGGCGGTCAGCTCGAGGCCCGACTTCGCCTCGAACCCCGGCTCGTGCGTGCTCGCCTCGACCACCGGGACCGCGCCGCCGTGCACCTTCTCGAGCATGCCCTGACGGGCCAGCGCGTCGAGGTCGCGGCGGACCGTCATGTCGGACACGCCGAGCTTGCGGGTGAGCTCGTTGACCCGGACCCCGCCGCGGCGGCGCACCTCGTCCAGGATCAGGGCACGGCGCTGCTCGGCCAGGAGGTTCTGATGGTCGCTCACGCCTGGTCCGGCCCTTCTGCCTCGGCATCCCCGGCGCGCCCGCCCGGCGCGCTGCCTCATCCTCGCACGCGCCACCGACAGCCGTGCCACCGACCGGGTGGGGCGTGCGCCGCCGGGGAAGAACACGGGAGGGGGAGATTACGTGACGAGGGGTGCGCGGAGGCCCGCGCCCCTGGATCCTTGTCCTCTCACCACGCGCATCTCGGGGGAAGCGGAACAGTGGAGCGAGCAACGCAGGACGAGACGGCCCTGGAACTCCTGGTCCACGGAGTCGGGGGCACCACACCGGAAGAGATGCTGGGCGACCCGCGCACCGTGCGGATCTCCGGCGACGACACGGCGGCCGTGTTCCGCCGCACCGAGGACGCCGACGCGGAACGCCGCCCCGACGACTACCGCGGGAAACCGGTCCCCGAGGCGTACGTATGGTGCAACCTGACCTCAGGCAACGGCTCCCGTGCCCTGTGGCTCCTGCTGCTGCCCTTCATGGTGGTCAACCTCGCCCACTGGATGCGGCCCACCTCCCGCCACCGCAAACGGCTCGTGCGCACCTACGGCCTGCTGGTGCGGCTCGTCGGCCTCACCCTCACCGTGCTGCTCGTCGCCGCCGCCTGCGAGCTCGCACTCGACCTCACCGCCTGGCAGTGCGCGGGCACCCCCGACTGCTCGGGCGACCGCGCCTGGCTCGGCTTCCTCGCCGCCGACGCCTCCGGCGACGGCGGCTGGTGGTCCCAGCCCGGCCGCCGCCTCGCCCTCGCCGCGCTCCTGCCCGCCGCCCTCACCGGCCTCCTCTGGTACCTGTCCCACCGCACCTGGAGCGCGTACGAATCCCAGCAGCCGCTGCCCCAGCAGCCCGACCCGGAGGAGGAGACCAGCCGCACCGCCCTCGGCAGGCCCGGGTTCTGGTACGGGCGGCGCCTCGTGGCCCGGCTGCGCGCCGCGCACACCGCGGCGGGACTGCTCACCGTCGCCGCGGCGGTCGGCACCTCCGCCGCACGTCACGACCGGCGCGCCGGCGGCCCCGGTCTGCTCGACGCCCTCGGCTGGGCACTGGACGCGACGCTCGTCCTGGGCGGCGCGGTCGTCGTGTGGGTGGTGTGCCGCAGGGGGCGTACGGAGAACCGGCTCGACCGGCGGCTGGACAAGACCCTCGTCCGCTGGCTGCCGCTCGGCGCCCTCGTCCTGCTCGCCCTCGTCCTCCTGTACGCGGGCTGGTCGCGCCCCGGCTGGCGCTCCGAGGGCAGGCTGCCGGGCGACGCGACGTTCGGCGGCATCGCGCTCGTCCAGGGCGTCCTGATCCTCGGCCTCGCGGTCGTCGCCCACCTCCTGTACCGCACGTCGCCCGACTCCCGCACCGCGATCCGCGGCTTCGCCGGGCCCGCCGTCGCCATGCTGTCCTGCGCGCTCGGCGGCGTCATGACCGGCGGCGGTGCGCAGCGCGTCTCCGACTGGCTCGACGGCAGCGACGGCTCCATCGACGGACCCGCACTGGTGCTCACCTGGCAGGCCTCCGTGATCCCGCCGCTCCTCGTGGTCGTCGCGGTGCTGTGCGGGTGGTTCGGGTTCCGTACCGTCCAGCGCAAGCGCCGGGAGATGGACCGGATGGCGGCCGACTACCCCGACGAGCGCAAGGACTCCACCCGCACCCGCCGCATCGCGGGCACACGCGCGCGTGCCGCCCTCACCGATCGCGCGCCCCTGCTCGTCGGCATCATCTCCGCCGTCACGCTGCTCCTGGGGGCGGCCGCGCTCACCGGCGCCTGGGTGACGGACGAGGTACCTGCGAAGGCCGCGGGCGGCCTGCCCGACACAGTGGAAGGGGCGGCGCAGGCCTCCCAGGCCCTCGGCTCCTGGCTGATCGGCTTCGGCTTCATACTGTTCGTCACCTGGGGCCGCCGCGCCTACAAGGACCCCTCGGCCCGCCGCACCATCGGCATCCTCTGGGACGTCGGCACCTTCTGGCCGCGCGCCGCCCACCCCTTCGCGCCGCCCTGTTACGCCGAGCGCGCGGTCCCCGACCTGACCTGGCGGATGGCCGGCTGGACGCGCGCCACCAGCGCCACGGGAGGCCGCCTCGTCCTCTCCGGCCACTCGCAGGGCAGCGTCCTCGCGGCGGCCGCCGCCTGGCAGCTGCGCCCCTCCGTCCGCAGGCGCGTCGCCCTGCTCACCTACGGCTCGCCCCTGGAGCGCCTCTACGGACGCTGGTTCCCCGCCCACTTCGGCCCCGCCGCCCTGACGTCCCTGCACCGCGAGGTCGACTGCTGGCGCAACCTGTACCGCACCACGGACCCGATCGGCGGCCCCATCCAGCTGCACGGCGACTGCGGCCCGCAGGTCGACCGCGCCGCCCTCAAGGACCCCCTGGCATACGGCCGCACCGAGGAACACCCGCTGCCCGCACCGATTCTCGGCCACGGCGACTACCAGGCGGACCCCGCGTTCGCCGAGGAACGGGCACGGCTCCTGGCCCGCCTCAAGGCGAGCGTCCCGCCCCCGAGGCCCGAACCGACGCCCTCGGCTGCGGCCCAGGGAGCCCCGGAGGCGGAGGGCTTCACACCGGCTCCGGCAGATCCTCCGGGTACAGCAGGGTGAGGTCGTCCGTGCTCGGCTCGCCGAGCTGCGCGACCCGCCCCGCGTGCCGCTCCACCATCGCCTCGAACGTCTGGCGGGCGGTACGGCCGTTGCCGAACGCGGGGCCCTTGGGGAGCGCCGTGAAGTACTTCAGGAGCGCCTCGGACGTACCCGCCCCGAGGCGGTACTCGTGCTCCTCGGACTGCTGTTCCACGATCCGCAGCAGCTCCTCGGGGGCGTAGTCGCTGAAGGTGATGGTCCGTGAGAAGCGGGACGCCACGCCGGGGTTGACGGAGAGGAACCGCTCCATCTCCGCCGTGTACCCGGCGACGATCACCACGACGGCCTCGCGGTGGTCCTCCATCAGCTTCACGAGCGTGTCGATGGCCTCGCGGCCGAAGTCGCGCCCGGAGTCCTCGGGGGAGAGGGCGTACGCCTCGTCGATGAACAGCACGCCGCCGCGCGCCCGGTCGAACGCCTCCTGGGTGCGGATCGCCGTCGAGCCGATGTGCTCGCCGACCAGGTCGACGCGGGACACCTCGACGAGGTGGCCGCTCTCCAGGACGCCGAGCGAGGCGAGGATCTCGCCGTAGAGGCGGGCGACGGTCGTCTTGCCGGTGCCGGGGGAGCCGGTGAAGACCAGGTGGCGGCGGACGGAGGCGGCCTTGAGTCCGGCCTGCTGCCTGCGGCGGCCCACCTCGATCATGTCGGTGAGGGCGCGCACCTCGCGCTTGACGCTGTCCAGGCCGACCAGGGCGTCGAGCTCGCCGAGGACCTCCTTGGAGGCCCGGGAGGTCTTCTCGGCGGTGGACGCCGCGGGCTGCGGGGTCTGGGAACTCGATGGGCCCGGCGGGCTCTGCTGGGCGGGCAGGGTGCCGAGGAGCCCGACGGTCTGGGTGGCGGTCTGCACGGCGGGTGCCGGCTGTGCCGGTGCCGCGGGAGTACGCAGGCCGCCGCTCTCGTCGCTCGCGCAGTCCTCGACGAGCGGGCCCTCCTCCGAGAACTCGAAGCCGCCTCGGGCGCACCGCTCCGTGCGGCACTTCTTCAGCGTCGTACGGCACCCGTCTATGACGTGGAAGCCGTAGCCGCCGCTGTCGCTGACCCGGCAGCCGTGGAAGCTGCCGCGACCACCCGCCGACACGTAGAAACCGGCCTCGGCGGGCGAGGTGACCGTGCAGCGCTCGATCGTCGGGTCCGCGCCCTTGGTGACGATCACACCCGTCTGGACGGCGTCCACCGTGCAGTTGGCGAGCGTGCCGCCGCTGCCGTGATCGCGGAACCAGGCGCCCGTGGCCGCCTCGCGGATACGGCAGTCGTCGAGCTGGGCGGTCGCCCCGTCGCTCACCGAGACCGCCGTGTTGCGCACCTGCGAGAGGTCGCTGTCGACGACGTCGGTGCGCGAGCCGCGGTCCAGGACGAACAGCGCGTCCGGTACGTCGTGCACCCGGCACGACTCCAGGACGGCCGTCGCGCCGTCGCTGACCCACACCGCCGGATAGTCACCCGTACTGTCGTGGATCTCGCACTGATTGGCGTCCACGCGCGTGCCCGGGTCCCAGACGGAGAGGCCGTTGCGCCCGAACCGGCTGACCGCGGACCGGGTGAGGGTGAGCACGGAACGCGAGCGCAGGTCGATCGCGTTCTCGGGGATGTCGTGGATGCGGCAGTCGGCCATCGTCAGCACGGCGTCCGTGTCGAGCGTGACGCCGTCCGAGGTGGTGCGGTGCACGTCGCAGTCGGTCAGGTGCGCCGTGGCCCGCCCGGTGACCTGCACGCCCGAGCCCTTGACCTCGTACACCTCGCAGCCGATCGCCTCAAGACCCGTGTGCTCCCCGGTCACCGAGAAGCCCGCGCCCGACGCGTGGTGCACCCGGCACCGCTCCAGACGCGGGTGGGCGCCGCCGCGCACCGCGACGCCGGACTGGCCCGCCGCGACGATCTCGCACTCCTCGAAGACACCGCCGCCCCCGTCGAGCACCGCGATGCCGATGCCGCCCGGGTTGTCGACGGTGCAGCGGCGCACCGTCGGCCGCGCGCCGCCGCGCACTTCGAGACCGGCCGCCGACCGCGTCACCACGCGGATGCCGATGAGTTCGGGGGCGCCGTCCTCGACGAGGAGCGCGGGCGCGGACGAGTCCTGGCCCTCGACGTGCAGGTCCTGGACGACCGCGGAGGCGCGGACGGTCAGGGGCACGCCGTCGGAGGGCGCGATGCGCACCGAGCCGGGGGAGCTCTCCGGGCCGCGCAGCGTCACCGCGCGCTGGACGACGAGGTTCTCGCGGTAGGTGCCCGCGGCAACGGTCAGTACGTCCCCGTCGTTCGCGGCCTCCAAGGCAGCGGCGAGCGATGCGTACTCGCCGGTGCGGCGCCGCCACCGCGACGTGCCGGTGTGCGTCACCTGGACCGTGCCCTGTGCCATGGAGTTGCTCTGCCCCCACCTTGTCGTACGCGGGACCTCGCGGCGCTTGATGTGTCACTGCCTGTCGTGGCACCGCGCGAGGGGCCGAGGAGTTCGGCCGGTCCACCGTAGCGCGCGCGAGCAGGCCGAGTTGACCTGATGGCCGGGGCGGGCGCTTCAGGAACCGGTGCCGGTCCGGCCCCAGTCGGGTCCCGCCTTCTCCCAGGCCCGGTCGAGCCGTGTGTGCCGCGCCTGGACCATGCGCCAGAGGATCAGCCTGCGGGCGCCCTCGACGAGGCCGGCGCTCGCCGTGGCGGCACCGAATCCGGCCAGGACGGCGTGCGTCGTCGCCGTCGCGCCGTCCAGGGGGCGGCCGACGACCTTGCCGCGCTCGTCGGTCCATATGCGGAAGTGGTCGCCGGGGTCGGGGGACTTGAGGTCGGAGAGCACCACGCCGTAGTGATCCGTGCGGTCCGGGGCCTGCCAGCGGGCCAGGACGCGGCTGTGCGCGTCGCGTGTCGACGAGGTCTCGGGGTCGGGGTCGATCGGGGAGTGTCCGACTTCGCGCAGGACGGTGCCGGTGACCGCGTGGCGGGTTTCGTGCTGCTGCCGCACCGAGGCGAGCAGGGCGTCCCGCGACAGGCTCGTGGTGAGGACCCCGACGACCGGGACGGCGACGAGGATCAGTACCAGGGCGGCCAGGGCCAGCCAGGCCTCGGCCAGGTCGGTGCCACGGCGCAGTGGGTTGTGCCGCCACCGCCAGAGGCCGACGATTGCTCGCACTGACCCGCACCCCCTTCCGCGTCCCTCCGCTGTGCTGCGTGCCCAGGATCCCAACGTCCGTGGTCCGGCGTCGAGTTCCCCGCCGGACATCGATCATTCGGGGAGTCCGTGTGCGTATCGGATGCGGATTTTTCCGGGCGAGTCGGGTGCCTGGGTGTGCGCTCGTGACCGGACGCGGACACACGAAAGCCGCCGCCGGGTCGTGACCCGGCGGCGACCGGCGTCATGCGGGCCCGGCGGCGGCCTCACGCGGAGCGTGCCCCCTGGCCGCCTCGAACCCGGTGGCGATCAGTACCCGCGGTAGGGGCGGTTGTACGGATCCTCGTACGACGACGGGGCCGGGCGGGGCTGCGCGGGGCGCATCGCCTCGTACCCCGTGCCGGGGGCCGGCCGCTGGGGCTGAGCGCCCGGGTAGCCGCGCGGGCCCGCGGTCTGCTGCGGGATGTACGGCGCCGGGGCCTGCTGCAGCGGTGCGGGCTGCTGGGCCTGGGGGTAGCCGTACCCCTGCTGGGGGTGGGACGGGGCGGCCGGCAGGGCGGGCAGTGCGGCCGGCAGTGCGGGCAGGTGACTGCCCGTGTCGTACGCGGAGGGGACCCGGATCGGGGCGATCTGAGGAGTGCCCCGCTCTGCGACGAGGGAGTCATAGATCGGAGTGTCCGGGAAGGACGGCGCGGAGTAGTAACCGCCGCCATAGGTGGAGCGGGGGGAGGTCATGCTCCATAAGTTAAGCCCTAGATGTGCTGGTTGGGGAGACCGATAAGAGGGTTGTTTTACGTGTCGGCTGTGGCTGTGGATCCCCAATGCGAGCGAACTTGGGAAAATCGGTCGCCGAACGATGTTCGGATCGTGTAAAGGCCGAGCTCCTGAGGGGTTACCCGGGGTTGGCCCCAGGGGCTTCGCGGGCACGGTCGTGGGCCTGCCGAAGCTCCGGGTAATAGGTTGGTCATGAACGGAAACGGCGGCCCTGCCGGACGGCGACTTGCGATGGGGGCGGACATGACAATGTCTAAAGGATCGAATGTTCCCGTACCGGCACCCGCGGTACGGATCGAATTGGGGTGGGGTTCCGGGGCGGGAGTGCCCGACGCGGATGCCTCCGCGCTGCTGTTGTCGTCTTCCGGAAAGGTGCGCTCGGACGCGGACTTCGTCTTTTACAACCAGCCCGCGCACTCCTCCGGAGCGGTGCGCCACGACGGCAAGACGACCTCCGGCGCCGGGGTCAGCGATGTGCTCACCGTCGATCTCGCGCGCGTGGAGCCCGAGATCGAGACCGTCGTGCTCGCCGCGTCGGCCGACGGGGGCACGTTCGGCCAGGTGCCCGGTCTGTACATCCGCGTCCTCGACGCAGCGAACGGCGCCGAACTCGCGCGCTACGACAGCGCGGACGCCACCGTGGAGACCGCCTTCGTCCTCGGCGAGCTCTACCGGCGCCAGGGCGCCTGGAAGTTCCGCGCCGTCGGCCAGGGGTACAGCAGCGGCCTCGAAGGGCTCGCCACGGACTACGGCATCTCGGTGGACGAGCCGCAGCAGGCCGCCGCCCCGGCCCCCGTCGCCGCACCCGCCGCTCCCGTAGCACCTCCCGCCCCCGTCACCCAGCAGCCCGCCGCCCCCGCGCCGCCTCCGCCCCCGCCGGCCGCCGCCGCACCTGTGCGCCTGACCAAGGTCACGCTGACCAAGGACGCGCCGTCCGTCTCCCTGACCAAGCAGGGCGGCACATCGGGCGGCATGCGCGTGAACCTCAACTGGGAGGTGCGCAAGCAGTTCAAGGGCTGGGGTGCCAAGCTCGGCAGGGCCGTCGCCATGCACGCCGACCTCGACCTCGACCTCTGCGCCCTCTACGAACTCGCCGACGGCCGCAAGGGAGTCGTCCAGGCCCTCGGCAACGCCTTCGGAGCGCTCAACCAGCCCCCGTACATCCTGCTCGACGGCGACGACCGCACCGGCGCCGTCGCCACCGGCGAGAACCTCACCATCAACCTCGACCACATCAAGGACTTCCGGCGCATCGTCATCTTCGTGACCATTTACGAAGGAGCGCGGAGCTTCGCCGACCTCAACGCCACGGTCACCCTTCAACCGCAGCACGGCGCCCCCGTCGAGTTCTCCCTCGACGAGTGCACGGTCCCCTCGACCGTGTGCGCGCTGGCCCTGCTCACCAACAACGGCGGCGACCTCGTCGTCCAGCGCGAGGCCCGCTACCTGGTGCCCGACCGCGGCGTGAGCCCGCAGCGCACCATGGACCACGCCTACGGCTGGGGCATGAACTGGACGCCGGGCCGGAAGTAGCCGCTCAGGGCTGCTCGGGCGAGGGCTCCGGAGCGGTGGGGTCGGGACGGGTGTACGTACGCCCCTTCCACGCGGCGCCGCGTCCCCTGTAGTGCTGCACCGCCGAATCCACCGTCATCAGGAGGTAGAGGAAAGCGGTGCCGGGCAGCAGGGGCGCGAGGGTGAGCGGCTGACGGTAGTAGCGCAGCATCGGCAGATACGTCGCCGTCATCACGAGCCAGGCGAGGCCACCGGCGACCGCCGCCGCGCGGCTGCCCGTCGCAAGCCCCGCAATCAGCGCCACCGGGGGCACGAGATACACCACGGCGAGCCCCGCGACCGTGCCGACGAGCAGCGGGACGTTGTGCCGCAGCTGCGCGTACGCGCTGCGCGAGACCATCCGCCACAGGTCGGCCAGGCGCGGATAGGGGCGCACGCTGTCCACGCCGTCGGCGAGCCCGAGCCAGATGTGGCCGCCCGAGCCCTTCACCGCCCGCGCGAGCGCCACGTCGTCGATCACCGCCTGCCGGATGGTGTCGGGGATCCGGGCACGCTCGGCGGCGTCCGTGCGCAGCAGGACACAGCCGCCCGCCGCGGCGGCCGTCCGCGCCCCCTTCCGTGCGATCCACCGGAACGGATAGAGCTGCGCGAAGAAGTACACGAAGGCCGGGACCACCAGGCGTTCCCACGGGCTCTCCACCCGCAGCCGGGCCATCTGCGACACGAGGTCGTAGCCCTTGCCGCCCCCGCCGCGCGCGGCGGCCACCAACCGCCGCAGGCTGTCCGGCTCGTGGGCGATGTCCGCGTCGGTGAGCAGGAGGTATTCGGGGTCCCGCGCGCGGGCGAGGCCGATGCCGTGGCGTACCGCCCAGAGCTTGCCCGTCCAGCCCGCGGGCGGCTCACCGGGGGAGCCGACGGTCAGCGGCAGCCCGCCGTGCCGCTCGGCCAGCGTGCGGGCCAGCTCGCCCGTGCCGTCCGAACTCCCGTCGTCCACAAGGAAGACGTCGGCGCGCCCCGGATAGTCCTGCGCGAGCAGCGAGGGCAGGCTTTCCGCCAGTACGGCCGCCTCGTCCCGCGCGGGCACGACGACGCCGACCGAAGGCCAGACGTCCGGCTCCTCGCGCGGTGGCAGGCGCACGTCGGTACGCCAGAAGAAACCCTGCCCCAACAGAAGCCACAGCCACGCGGCAAGCGATCCGGTGGCGGTCCACGCAACGGCGCTCATCCGCCGAAGTCTGCCCCACGGGACGGTGCCTGTGGGGCCCATCGACTATGGTGACCGGGTGAAGATCGCGCTCATGGACTCCGGCATCGGACTGCTCGCCGCGGCGGCCGCGGTGCGTCGCCTTCGGCCCGACGCCGATCTCGTTCTCTCCTCCGACCCTGACGGCATGCCGTGGGGACCGCGTACGCCTGAGGACCTCACCGCACGCGCCGTCGCCGTCGCGGAGGCCGCCGCCGCGCACCGACCCGACGCGCTGATCGTGGCCTGCAACACGGCCTCCGTGCATGCGCTGCCCACCCTGCGGGCCCGCTTCGAGTCGGAGTTCCCCGTCATCGGGACCGTACCGGCGATCAAGCCCGCTGCCGCGGCGGCGGGCGGCGGGCCGGTGGCCATCTGGGCCACGCCCGCCACCACCGGCAGCCCCTACCAGCGCGGGCTCATCGAGGACTTCGCGAACGGCGTCGCCGTCACCGAGGTGCCGTGTCCCGGGCTCGCCGACGCCGTGCAGTACGCGGACGAGGCGGCCATCGACGAGACGATCGCCGCCGCGGCAGCCCTCACGCCCCCGGATGTAAGGGCCGTCGTCCTGGGGTGCACCCATTACGAGCTGGTCGCCGAGCGTATCCGTGCCGCCGTCCAGCAGCCCGGACAGCCGCCCCTCGTCCTGCACGGTTCGGCCGGAGCGGTGGCGGCGCAGGCTCTGCGCAGGGCGGGCGCCAACATAGGCGCCACGGACGCGGTGCCCGGACTGACCGTCCTGCTCAGCGGACGTGAGGAGCAGCTGCCCCCGGCGGCTCTCGCCTACGCCGAGGGCCGCATGCTCGCGGAGACCAGCCCGGCGCTCTGACCCGGAGGCCCGGGTCCGCGGTCGCTCTCCGTGACGCGGTGGCCTCGCGGCGGAATCTGAGTAGTCTCGGAAGCATGAAGGACCAAGCCCCCGAAGAGCGGGCCGCATCCGACAGCCCGCACGAAGTCTGGACCGGCCGCGCGACCAACCGCGTCCAGTGGCTCCTGGCCTGCGCCGGTGCCGCCTGTCTGGCGCTCGGCATCGAGCTCGCGGTCGACTCCATGTGGACCTCGGGCATCCTGCCGCTGGTCATGTCCGTCGTCGGGTGCATCGCGGCAGGGCTCCTGATGCTCTTCGGAACGCTCGCCTTCGTCCACGTGGCCGTGAAGGTCGAGAAGGACTACCTGGAGGTGCGCTGTGGCCACCTGGGCCTGCCGCGCCGCCTGATCCCGCTCTCCCAGGTCGTCGGTGCTGACTTCGCCCCCGCGGTGACGCCGCGGCAGTGGGGCGGCTGGGGATACCGCTGGCGCCCGGAGAAGGGCACCGCCGTCGTGGTCCGGCGCGGCGAGGGCCTGGTGCTCAGCCTGGGCGACGGCCACAAGTTCACGGTGACGGTCGACGACGCGGAGTCGGCGGTCCGGGCCATCAGAGCGCGACTCCGCCTCAGAGGCACGACGAGCTGACGCCCGGCGCGGGGGTCGCGGCAGGGCGGCGGGGCCGCACCTCGCGGCGTTGTCGTGCCGGACTCACTCGGGCTGTGCGACGGCGTCCTCCCCGTGGAGTCCTGTGGCCAGAGGGCGGGCCGTGGCGATGCCCGCCAGGAGGCCCGCTCCCGTGGTCACCGTCGTCACACTCAGCGCGTTGCCCACTGCCGCCACGGCCGTCAGTGCCGTGAGGGACGCCCCCGCCGACAGGACCACCTGGGTGGAACCGGGGGAGCGCCACAGGGCGTGGAGCAGCCAGCAGAACACCGCCGCCAGCAGCGCCACCCCGACGAACCCCTGCTCCGACGCCTGTTGCAGCGTCGCCGAGTGCGGCTTGCCGTCCGTGACGAGGTCGTCGGCGGCGACGGGACTGACATCGCCGAACCGGCCCGGTCCCACCCCCATGGCGGGCTCCCGCTCGGCGAGGCTCAGCGCGTCCTTCCACAGCACCACGCGGTGGTGGCCGACGCTGCCCTCCAGCGGCGCCGTCAGGCCCTCCGGGAGCGAATCGTCCGCCAGAGCCAGGGACACGCCCGTGACCAGGACCGCCGCGGCGGCGAGCCCGATGATGCCCGGAGCTCGATTGCGCAGCCGTGCCGCCGCCAACGAGCAGAGCAGCACCATGACGGAGCCTGCGCAGCCGACGGGCGAGCCGAGGACCGCCGCGACACCCGCGATGCTTGCGGCGAGCAGCCGCAGCGCCAGGCGGAGCGAAGGCGTACGGGCCGCCCAGGCCGCACAGCACGCCGCACCGGCCGAGAGGATCAGAAGGGCGGCGGTGGCGCCGGTGTGGCCCAGGGGAGAGGAGGGGCTGAGCGTGAGCCGCGGCGCCGCCACGGCGAGCCCGAGTCCGGCGAGCGCGCCCGCACACGGCGCGGCGACGGGGAGCAGTGCCCCGCAGATCCGTCCGCCCGCGTACCCCGCGGCCACGGCGAGGACTGCGAGCAGCATCCCCTCCGGGCTGCCGCCGTGCACGCCCGCGGTGATCAGCGCCCACGCCGCACAGGCGCCGAGCAGCGCCCCGCCCGTCGCGTCGGACGCGTTCCGCCGCTCGTGTGCCGCTTCCGGACAGGCCGAAGCGGCCGTACCCGTTGACCCCACCCCGTCGCCCCCCGGTATGTGACGGGCCCCCACCGGCACGGGAACGCCCCACGGTGACGTGGAGCGGACGGGCCTCGGGGACTCGGCCACACGCTAACGGCTGACGCCCCGCTTTGGGACCAGTTGTGCAGGAACGATTCGTCGAGCCGGCCCCGGGGCGGACCGGCAGGGGCCCCTTTGCCGCCCCGCCGACCGAGCTGTCGGCGCCCGCGGGACGCGCCGTACACTCCCCGAGTGACCGCCACCACCACTCCCGTAGACGAGCCGGATCAGCTCGATCCACGGCCCCCGCAGGCCTCCCGCGCCACCCGCCTCCTGCGCCGGTTCGTGCCCGCCGCCGTGGCGGCCCTCTCCGGAGTGCTGCTCTACGTCAGCTTCCCGCCCCGCACCTTGTGGTGGCTGGCGCTCCCCGCCTTCGGTGCCCTCGCCTGGTGTCTGCGCGGCCGCACCTGGAAGGCGGGCCTCGGCCTCGGCTACCTCTTCGGCCTCGGCTTCCTCCTGCCGCTCCTCGTATGGACCGGCGTCGAGGTCGGGCCAGGACCGTGGCTGGCCCTCGCCGCCGTCGAAGCCGTCTTCGTCGCCCTCGTCGGCGCGGGCATCGCGACCGTCTCACGCCTGCCCGGATACCCGCTCTGGGCGGCCGCCCTGTGGATCGCCGGAGAAGCGGCACGCGCACGTGTGCCGTTCAGCGGATTCCCCTGGGGGAAGATCGCCTTCGGCCAGGCGGACGGCGTGTTCCTGCCGCTCGCCGCGCTCGGCGGCACCCCCGTGCTCGGCTTCGCGGTCGTCCTGTGCGGCTTCGGGCTCCACGAGGTCGTGCGTCAGGTCGTCGACGTACGCGCCACCCGTGCCCCGCACCGCGGCGCGGTGGCCGTCGCGGCGCTCGCCGTGCTCGTCCCCGTCCTCGGCGCCTTCGTGTCGCGCCCGCTCGTCAGCGACGAGGCGGAGGACGGCACGGCCACCGTCGCCGCCATCCAGGGCAACGTCCCGCGCGCGGGCCTCGACTTCAACGCCCAGCGCCGCGCCGTCCTCGATCACCACGTGCGCGAGACCGAACGCCTCGCCGCCGAGGTGAAGGCCGGCAAGGTGGCGCGCCCCGATCTCGTCCTGTGGCCGGAGAACTCCTCCGACATCGACCCCTTCGCCAACCCGGACGCGCGCCTCGCGATCGAGGGTGCCGTCAAGGCCATCGGCGCGCCCGTCTCCGTCGGCGGGGTCGTCGAGAACAAGAACGGCAGGCTCTACAACGAACAGATCCTCTGGGACCCCGAGAAGGGACCCACGGACACGTACGACAAGCGGCAGATCCAGCCGTTCGGCGAGTACATCCCGCTGCGCTCCCTGGTCGGCGCGTTCAGCAGCGACGTCGACAAGGTGCGCAGGGACTTCAGCCGCGGCACCGACCCCGGCGTCTTCACCATGGCCGGGACGAAGGTGGGCATCGCGACCTGCTATGAGGCGGCCTTCGACTGGGCGGTGCGCGACACCGTCACCCACGGCGCGCAGATCATCTCCGTGCCCAGCAACAACGCCACCTTCGACCGCAGCGAGATGACCTACCAGCAGCTCGCGATGTCCCGCATCCGCGCGGTCGAGCACAGCCGCGCCGTCACGGTCCCGGTGACCAGCGGTGTCAGTGCCGTCATCATGCCGGACGGGAAGATCAGGTCGAAGACAACGTGGTACACCGCCGACTCGCTCGTCGAGGAGGTCCCGCTGCGCTCGTCGCGGACCCCCGCGACGCGTCTCGGTGTGCTCCCCGAAGGCATCCTGGTCCTGATCGCCGCGGGCGGTCTCGGCTGGGCCGTCACATCGGCGGCGCGGGCCCGGCGGAGCGCCGGCAGGTAGCGGAGCGCCGGGAAGCAACAGCCTGTGCCGGACGCGCGCGGCAACTGCCGCGCGCGGGGCCCGGATCGCCGGCCCCCGCCCCCGACTGGTCGGCGGCGCGGCGCCGTTAGGGTCGGAGCATGGCTACTCCTGATTTCATCCGTACCATCCGCGCCGACGCAGGCCAGCAGCTTCTCTGGCTCCCCGGAGTCACCGCCATCGTCTTCGACGACGAGGGGCGGGTGCTGCTCGGACGGCGCTCCGACAACGGCAGGTGGTCGGCGATCGGCGGCATCCCGGAACCGGGCGAGCAGCCCGCGCAGTGCGCGGTGCGCGAGGTGTACGAGGAGACGGCCGTGCACTGCGTGCCCGAACGCGTCGTCCTGGTCCAGGCCCTCGAACCGGTGACCTACGACAACGGCGACAAGTGCCAGTACATGGACATCACCCTGCGCTGCCGCGCCGTCGGCGGGGAGGCGCGGGTCAACGACGACGAGTCGCTGGACGTCGCCTGGTTCGACGTGGACGCGCTGCCCGCGCTGCACGAGTTCTCGCTGTCCCGGATCAAGCGGGCGCTCGCGGACGAGCCGACCTGGTTCGAGCCGGTACCGGCGGGACAGTGACCCGGTGAGCCATCGGCGCGCTCTCCGTTAGCCTGAGGGCACGATGAACCGTTTGAGCACGTCATGGGGCGCGTACGACCTCACCCGCTTCCCGGAGGACCCCCGCGACCAGCTGCGCGCCTGGTCGGCCGCCGACGCCTATCTGCTGCGGCACCTGGCGGGCGACGAGGACGCGGCGCCCGATGGGTTCCCCGCGACCGTCGGCCTCTCCGGGACGGTGGCGGTCCTCGGGGACCGGTGGGGCGCGCTGACCACCGCGCTCGCCGGGCACGCGCGCGTACCGGTGCAGATCACCGACTCGTTCCTCGCGCAGCAGGCGACCCGCGCCAACCTCGCGCGCGCGGGTCACGCGCCGGACGCGGCACGACTCCTGACGACCAGGGACGCGCCGCCCGCACGCGTCGACGTGCTCCTCGTCCGCGTACCGAAGAGCCTCGCGCTCCTGGAGGACCAGCTCCACCGGCTCGCGCCCGCCCTGCACGAAGGCACGGCCGTCATCGGCACCGGAATGGTCACCGAGATCCACACGTCGACGCTGGAGCTCTTCGAGCGGATCATCGGGCCCACCAGGACCTCCCTGGCCCGCCAGAAGGCGCGGCTCGTCTTCAGCGCCCCCGACCCGGCACGCGCGGCAGGCACCAGTCCCTGGCCGGGCCGTTACGTGCTGCCCGCCGACGCGGGGGCCGGCGCGGGCCTCACCGTCGTCAACCACGCGGGCATCTTCTGCGCCGACCGCCTCGACATCGGCACCCGGTTCTTCCTCAAGCACCTGCCGCGCGCCCGCGGCGGCGCCCACATCGTGGACCTGGGCTGCGGCAACGGCGTGCTCGGCACCGCCGCCTCCGTCGCCGACCCCGACGCCACGGTCACCTTCATCGACGAGTCCTTCCAGGCCGTCGCGTCCGCCGAGGCCACGTTCCGCGCCAACGCCGCCGAGGGAGCCAAGGCCCACTTCGTGGCGGGCGACGCCCTGTCGGCCGTACCGCCGGGGACGGTCGACGTCGTCCTGAACAACCCGCCGTTCCACAGCCACCAGGCCACGACCGGTGCCACCGCCCACCGCATGTTCACCGGCGCCCGCGCCGCGCTGCGCCCCGGCGGCGAGCTGTGGGTCATCGGCAACCGGCACCTCGGCTACCACGTCAAGCTCCGCAAGGTCTTCGGCAACGCGGACGTCGTCGCGAGCGACCCGAAGTTCGTTCTGCTGCGGGCGGTGAAGGGCGGCCGCTGAGCCCCTCCTCCGGACCCAGGCCCCCCTTCGGCCTTCGGGGCCTGTTCGGCCCTCCCGCGGGCGTACGAACGGTGGCAGCGTCGTGGTCCCGGTGGCGGGCGTCCCGCACGGCTGATGTGCTGGACGCGGAGAAGCCATGGGCGCCCCGCACGACTGACCCGCCCTTCCCGTGGAACCCGCGGGACACCCCGACCGCAGCCGTACGCACCGAACCTCGCGAGGAGGACCTTGTGGCACCCGTGGCGAAGGACCGCCTGGCGGCACTGGACGCCCACTGGCGCGCCGCCAACTATCTGGCCGCCGGCCAGATCTACCTGATGGACAACGCCCTGCTGACCGAGCCCCTGCGGCCCGAGCACATCAAGCCGCGCCTGCTCGGGCACTGGGGCACCTCACCCGGTCTCAACTTCGTCCACACCCACCTCAACCGCGTCATCCAGGAGCGGGATCTGGACGCGCTGTGCGTGTGGGGCCCGGGCCACGGCGGGCCCGCCGTGCTCGCCAACTCCTGGCTGGAGGGCAGTTACACGCAGACGTACCCGGACATCACACGGGACGCGGAGGGCATGGCGAAGCTGTTCCGCCAGTTCTCCTTCCCCGGCGGCGTGCCCAGCCACGTGGCGCCCGAGACGCCGGGCTCGATCCACGAGGGCGGCGAGCTCGGCTACTCGCTCGCGCACGCCTACGGAGCCGCCCTGGACAACCCCGACCTCCTGGTCGCCTGCGTGATCGGCGACGGCGAGGCGGAGACGGGGCCGCTGGCCGCATCCTGGCACTGCAACAAGTTCCACGATCCCGCGCACGACGGTGCGGTCCTGCCGATCCTCCACCTCAACGGCTACAAGATCGCCAACCCGACCGTCCTCGCCCGGCTCCCCGAAGCCGAGCTCGACGCGCTCCTCAAGGGCTACGGACACCAGCCGATCTACGTCGCCGGTGACGAGCCGCACGAGATGCACCAGGCGATGGCCGCTGCGATGGACCGGGCCCTCGACCGCATCAGGTCCATCCAGGAGGCCGCCCGGAGCGCCGACGGTGCCCAGGGCCGCGAACCCTGGCCGGTCATCGTGCTGCGCACCCCCAAGGGCTGGACCGGCCCGGCGGCCGTGGACGGCGAGCCCGTCGAGAACACGTGGCGCGCGCACCAGGTGCCGCTGTCCGGGGTCCGCGAGAACCCGGACCACCTGCGGCTGTTGGAGGAGTGGCTGCGCTCGTACCGGCCCGAGGAGCTCTTCGACGCCGAGGGCCGCCCGAGCGAGCAGGTCGTGTCGTGCGTCCCCGAGGGCGAGCGCAGGCTCGGCGCCACCCCGCACGCGAACGGCGGCAGGCTCACCCGCCGGCTGCCCGTCCCGCCGCTCGAACACTTCGCCGTCACCGTCGACAAGCCGGGCACGACACTGCATGAGCCGACCCGGATCGCGGGCGCCCTGCTCGCTCAGGTCATGGCGGACACCGCGCAGCGCAGGGACTTCCGGGTCGTGGGCCCGGACGAGACCGAATCCAACAGGCTCGGCGCGCTGTACGACGTCACGAGCAAGGTCTGGCAGGAGCGCACCCTCGACACGGACGAGCACCTCGCGCGCGATGGCCGGGTCATGGAGGTGCTCTCCGAGCACCTCTGCCAGGGCTGGCTCGAGGGGTACACGCTCACCGGCCGTCACGGCCTGTTCTCCTGCTACGAAGCGTTCGTGCACATCGTCGACTCGATGGTCAACCAGCACATCAAGTGGCTGAAGACCTCGCGCGCGCTGCCGTGGCGCGCGCCCGTGCCGTCGCTGAACTACCTGCTGACCTCGCACGTGTGGCGCCAGGACCACAACGGGTTCTCGCACCAGGACCCGGGCTTCGTCGACCACGTCCTGAACAAGAGCCCCCACGTCGTACGCGTCTATCTGCCGCCGGACGCCAACACCCTGCTGTCCGTCACCGAGCACGTCCTGCACAGCCGCGACTACGTCAACGTCGTCGTCGCCGGCAAGCAGCCCTGCTTCGACTGGCTCTCCCTGGACGAAGCCCGCGCCCACTGCGCGCGCGGCGCGGGCGTCTGGGAGTGGGCGGGAACGGAGCAGGGCACGCGCGACCCGGACGTGGTCCTGGCCTGCGCCGGTGACGTGCCGACGCAGGAGGTGCTCGCCGCCGCCGCGCTGCTGCGTGAGCACCTGCCGGAGCTCGCCGTGCGGGTCGTCAACGTCGTCGACATCGCCCGACTGATGCCGCGCGAGGAGCACCCGCACGGCATGGCCGACTCCGAGTTCGACGCGCTCTTCACCCGCGACAAGCCGGTGATCTTCGCGTACCACGGCTACCCGTGGCTGATCCACCGCCTCGCCTACCGCCGCACCGGCCACGCCAACCTGCACGTGCGCGGGTACACGGAGGCGGGCACGACCACGACGCCCTTCGACATGGTCGTGCGCAACAACCTCGACCGGTTCCGCCTCGTCATGGACGTCGTCGACCGCGTTCCGGGCCTGGCCGTGCGCGCGACGGCGGTGCGCCAGGCGATGGCGGACGCCCGCACGCGGCACCACGCCTGGATCCGCGAGCACGGCATCGACCTGCCCGAGGTCGCCGACTGGACGTGGCCGTACTGAACGAGCTGTTTCCGCGGGCCCGCACCGTCCTCGGCCCGGGGGCGGTGCACCTGCCCGACTGGCTGGCACCGGAGGCGCAGCTGCGGCTCCTGGAGGCGTGCCGTGAGTGGGCCCGGCCGCCCGCCGGACTGCGCACGGTCCGGACGCCGGGCGGCGGCGCGATGACGGCGCGGCAGGTGTGTCTGGGGTGGCACTGGTATCCGTACGGGTACGCGCGCACCGTCGTCGACGGGGACGGCGCCCCGGTGAAGCCGATGCCGTCGTGGCTCGCCGAGCTGGGCCGCGCGGGCGCCGCGGCGGCCGGTCACGCCGTCGAGGAGCCGTACGACATCGCCCTCGTCAACTTCTACGACGCCGACGCCCGGATGGGCATGCACCGGGACAGCGACGAGAAGTCGCAGGCCGCCGTGGTGTCCCTGAGCCTCGGGGACACGGGGGTGTTCCGCTTCGGCAACACGCGGACGCGCACGAAGCCGTACACGGACGTCGAGCTGCGCAGCGGCGACCTGGTGGTGTTCGGCGGGGCCTCGCGCCTCGCGTACCACGGGGTGCCGCGGGTGCTGCCCGGCACCGCGCCGCCCGCGCTGGGGCTGACCGGCAGGCTGAACATCACGCTGCGGGTCAGCGGACTCGGCGTGGCCGGGGACGAGGGCAGGGCCTGAGAGGCACGCCGTCTCGTCACGCCGTCTCCAGGTCGAGGAGCAGCTGCTTGCGCTCCAGTCCGCCCGCGTACCCGGTCAGGGAGCCGTCGGCGCCGATGACGCGGTGGCAGGGGCGGACGACGAGGAGCGGGTTGCGGCCGATGGCGGTGCCGAGGGCGCGGACCGCGGCGCGCGAGAGGCCGAGGCGCTCGGCGAGCCGTCCGTAGGTGGTCGTGGTGCCGTAGGGGACCGTGTCGAGGGCCTCCCAGACCTTGCGCTGGAAGTCGGTGCCCGCCCCGGCGGCGTACTCGATGTCGAAGCGGGTGAGGCTCCCGGCGAAGTACGCCCGCAGCTGTGCGGCGACCGCATCGAACGCCGCGTCGTCGCGGACCCAGTCCTCCCGGACGACGGCGCCGCCCTTCTGGCCCGGCACGGACAGCGAGACCAGCGCGGTGCCGCCCTTGGCGGTGGGCGACTCCTCGCCCACCAGCAGCAGCTCGCCCAGCGGGCTGTCGATCGTCGCGTAGACCGTCATCGGACTCTCCTCCACCGTTCGGTTCCTGTCTCCAGTCTGCGTCTCGCGGGAGGGCGCGGCTGGCGGGATTCGGACATGGCGCTGGACGCTCCCACGACCGGCGAGATACTGCTCACGTTTATGCAACTAGTTGCATACCGGCCTCGCGCTGGTCTACAAATGCTTCCGTAGACACCGCGTACGGAGGGGCCGCATGAGCCGTTACCCGAACCTGCTGAACCCGCTCGACCTGGGCTTCACCACCCTGCCCAACCGGGTCCTCATGGGCTCCATGCACGTGGGCCTGGAAGAGGCGCCGGGCGGTTTCGAGCGGATGGCGGAGTTCTACGCGACCCGCGCCCGCGGCGGCGTCGGCCTCATCGTCACCGGCGGCATCGCCCCGAACGAGCTCGGCAGGCCCTGGGACGGCGGCGCCAAGCTGACCACCGACGCCGAGGCGAAGGAGCACGAGGCGATCACCGCCGCCGTGCACGCCGAGGGCGGCAGGATCGCGATGCAGATCCTGCACTTCGGGCGGTACGCCTACCACGACAAGCTCGTCGCCCCGAGCGCGCTGCAGGCCCCGATCAGCCCGTTCGCGCCCCGCGAACTCACCGACGACGAGGTCGAGCAGACCGTCGAGGACTTCGTGCGCGCCGCCGAGCTCGCCAAGTCCGCCGGCTACGACGGCGTCGAGGTCATGGGCTCCGAGGGCTACCTCATCAACGAGTTCATCGCGGCCCCCACCAACCAGCGCACCGACCGCTGGGGCGGCTCCTACGAGAACCGCATCCGCTTCCCCGTCGAGATCGTCCGCCGCACCCGCGAACGCGTCGGAGCCGACTTCATCATCATCTACCGCCTGTCCATGCTGGACCTCGTCCCCGGCGGCTCGACCCTCGAAGAGGTCGTCCACCTCGCCAAGGAGATCGAGGCGGCGGGCGCGACCATCATCAACACCGGCATCGGCTGGCACGAGGCACGCATCCCCACCATCGCCACGTCGGTGCCGCGCGGCGCGTACAGCTTCGTGACGAAGAAGCTCATGGGCGAGGTCTCCGTGCCGCTCGTGACCGTCAACCGCATCAACACCCCGGAGATCGCCGAGCAGTTGCTGGCCGACGGCGCCGCCGACATGGTGTCCCTCGCCCGCCCGCTGCTCGCCGACCCCGACTTCGTCAACAAGGCGAAGGACGAGCGGCCCGAGGCCATCAACACCTGCATCGGCTGCAACCAGGCCTGCCTGGACCACACCTTCAACCTGCAGATCACCTCCTGCCTGGTGAACCCGCGCGCCTGCCACGAGACCGAGCTCGTGCTCTCGCCCACCCGCACCAGGAAGCGCCTCGCCGTCGTCGGCGCGGGCCCCGCCGGCCTCGCCTTCGCCGTCTCCGCCGCCGAACGCGGCCACGACGTCACCCTCTTCGACGCCGCCGACGAGATCGGCGGCCAGCTCAACGTCGCCAGGAAGATCCCCGGCAAAGAGGAGTTCGACGAGACCCTGCGCTACTTCCGCACCCAGCTCGACCTGCGCGGGGTCACCGTCCGGCTGAACACCGTCGTCACCGCGGACGAGCTCGCCCAGGACGCCTTCGACGAGGTCGTCGTCGCCGCGGGCGTCACCCCGCGCACCCCCGATATCCCGGGCATCGACCACCCCAGCGTCGTCGGCTACCTCGACGTGCTGCGCGACGAGGCACCCGTGGGGGAGCGCGTCGCGATCATCGGCGCGGGCGGCATCGGTTTCGACGTCGCCGAGTTCCTCACCGACGGCGGCGAGAAGGCGAGCCTGGACCCGGCGACGTACTTCCGCCAGTGGGGCGTCGACATGGACTACCGTGAGCGCGGCGGCCTGACGAAGCCCGAGCGGCCCACGCCGCCGCGCACCGTCCACCTGCTGCAGCGCAAGACGTCCAAGGTCGGCAAGGGCCTCGGCAAGACCACGGGCTGGATCCACCGCACCGAACTGCGCCACCGCGGCGTCGCCATGGTGGCGGGCGTCAGCTACGACCTGATCGACGACGCGGGCCTGCACATCACCGTCGACGGCGAGTCGTCCGTCATCCCCGTCGACACCGTCGTGCTCTGCTCCGGCCAGGAGCCGCGCCGCGACCTGTACGAGGAACTCGTCGCCGCCGGAGTCGCCGTGCACCTCATCGGCGGCGCGGACGTGGCCGCCGAACTGGACGCCAAGCGCGCCATCAAGCAGGGCACGGAGCTGGCCGCCGCGCTGTGAGGCGGCCCCGCGGCACGGGCCGTCGTCCCTAGGATTGCCGCATGTCACTCCCGCACGCGATCCTCACCGCCCTCCTGGAGAAGCCCTCGTCCGGCCTCGAACTGACCCGCAGGTTCGACAAGTCGATCGGCTACTTCTGGTCGGCCACGCACCAGCAGATCTACCGCGAGCTGGGCAGGCTGGAGCGGGACGGCGCGATCCGCGCACTGCCGCGGCAAGGGGCGACGCGCGGGCAGAAGAAGGAGTACGAGGTGCTGCCGGCGGGCCGCGAGGAACTGGCCCGCTGGACGGCGGCGAGCCAGGACCCCAAGCCGCTGCGCGACACGCTCCTGCTGCGCCTGCGCGCCGCCGCGGTCGTCGGCACGCAGGGCATCCGGGAGGACCTGCACCGCCATCTCGACCTCCATCGGCGGCAGTTGGCCGAGTACGAGGAGATCGAGCAGCGGGACTTCCCGCCGGGCAAGGACGCCGTCGAGGACCGGCTGCGCCATGTGGTGCTGCGCGCGGGCATCGACCTGGAGACGTTCTGGACGCAGTGGCTCACGCGGACGATCGAGGAGCTGGAGGCGCCGTAGCCCTCGATGGGCTCGCGGCTGCGACCGTCACGGCGACGCTCCCTCCCCGTGGCCGCGGCTTCCGGCCCCCAGGGTCGGCTCCTCGGGGTCCCAGTCCTCCGGCAGCGGTTCGGGCGGCACCACCTGCGCGGCGAGCGGCACGAACTCCGCCCGGTCCGCGGAGTGCGTGATCGCCGTCATCGTCTGCAGGACGTGCAGCGCGAGCGCGCCGGACGCCCGGTGCGGCCCGCCGCCGCGCACGGCCCGCGCCATGTCGACCACGCCGAGCCCCCGCCCGTCGGTCCGCCCCCGCACGGGCAGCTCACGCCACGTGCCGGAACCGTTGGGCAGCAGCCTCAGCGGGCCGCCGAACGTGTTCGGGTCGGGCACGGACAGCGTGCCTTCAGTGCCGGTTATCTCGAACCGGATGCGGGGGAGTGCCGAGTCGAAGCTGAACGTCGAGTGGGCGCGCACCCCCGAGGCGAACCGTAGGAGCGACGACACATGCGTCGGTACGTCGACGGGGAACGCCTGCCCCGCCTTCGGCCCCGAACCGACGACCCGCTCCTCACGGGCGCGCGCCGCCGTCGCGGCCACCTGCTCCACGCTGCCGAACAGGGCGACGAGCGAGGTCAGGTAGTACGGACCCAGGTCGAAGAGCGGGCCCGCGCCCGGCTGATAGAAGAACGCGGGATCGGGGTGCCACGCCTCCGGCCCGAGGCCCTGCGTGACCGTCGTCGCCGCCACGGGAGCGCCGATGTGCCCGGCCGCGACGGCGCGCAGCGCCGACTGCAGGCCCGCGCCGAGGAACGTGTCCGGCGCGTTCCCGACGAGGAGCCCGCGCTCCGAGGCCTCGGCCAGCAGCTTCTCCGCCTCCGCGGGGACGAGCGTGATGGGCTTCTCGCCGTAGACGTGCTTCCCGGCGCGCAGGGCGGCCGCCGCCACCCGCGCGTGCGCGGTGGGCACGGTGAGGTTGACGACGAGTTCCACCTCGGGGAGGGCCAGCACGTCCGCGGGGCCGCCGGACACGGGTATGCCGTGGGTGCGGGCCACGGCGGCGGCGCGCTCCTCGTCGAGGTCGGCGACGGCCACGATCCGGACGTCAGGAAACCGGCTCACCGTACTCAGGTACTGGGCGCTGATGACACCGGCTCCGACGACGGCGACGCCGACGGGTCCCGCGCCCCCGGGTGCCGCGGTCATGCCGCCGCCAGCGAGGCGAGATAGACGCGGCTTGCGGCGAGCTCGTCGAAGAGGGTGTCGCCGTCGCCCGCGCAGGAGTCGAACTCGACGATCCGCAAGGCGTCCGGTGCGGCGGCGAGGATCTCCGGCACCGGCATGGTGCCGCCGCCGACCGCCACGTTCGGGTCCTCCTTCGTGCCGGGCCCGTCCTTGAGGTGCAGGGCCCACACGCGGTCGCCGAGGCGCCGCAGGAGCGCCGGGACGTCGGCGCCGCCGACCGCCGCCCAGTAGGTGTCGACCTCCAGGAAGACGGCGGGGTCGAGCAGGCCGGCGAGGAGGTCGACGGCGTGCAGGAGCCCCGCTCCTCCGTCGTCGAAGCGGGGCTCCATCTCCCACCAGTGGTTGTGGTAACCGATGCGTATGCCGTGCCGTCCGGCCACGTCGGCGAGGGAGTTGAGGCGGTCTGCGGTCCGTGCCAGGCCGTCGCGCGAGGTGAACTCCTCGGGCGGGATGCCCGCCGGGACGATCGCCAGATCGGTGCCGAGCGTCGCCACCGCGTCGAGGACGGGGCCGGGTTCCGGGCCGAGCAGCTGCACGGTGTGCGTGCCGGACACGGCGAGCCCGAGGTCGTCGACGATCCGCCGCAGCCCCTTCGGGTCGCCGAGCACGTCGTACGCCTCCACGGCGCCGTACCCGAGACCGGCGAGGCGGCGCAGCGTCCCCTCCCGGTCGGCGACGAGCTGATCGCGCACGGTGTAGAGCTGAACGCTGAGCGGTCGTGGCATGAACGCGCCCTCCCTGTCGGCTGGGAGGACGGTAAGTCGGTTCGGTGGGGCGGGCAAGGGTGCCTCGGGCGCGCGGGCAAGTGCGCCTCACCGCACGGGCAGGGGCCCCCGCACGCGGCTGCCGCCCACCCGCGGTGGTGGCGGATGGGCGGCAGTCCGAGGCGTCCGGGACGCCGCGCCGGTCGTGGTCCCGACGCCCGTCAGGTACGCCCGGCCGACGCGCGACGGCGCAGGTACCAGATGCCGCCGCCGAGCGCCGCCGCGGCCACCAGGGTCCCGCCGCCGACGAGCGTCAGCGTGCCCCGGTCCTCCGTGCCGCCGCCGAGCCCGCCACGGACGCCGCGCGCGGGCGCGTGCGTCGAGGAGGTCGTCGGCGCGGCGCCGACGGCGACGGTCTGCGGCCCGACCGACGTGCCGTCCTTGCAGGAGACGAGCACGGTGTAGGAACCGGCGCCGACGTTCTGCCACGTCGCGCTGCCGTTGACCAGCTCCGCCTGTTGGCCTCCGGCGAAGCTGGCATTGGCGGGGTTCATCAGCGAGGCCGTGCCGCCGTCGGTGCACGCGCCGGTGGTGGCCCGCACGGTGGAACCGGTGGCGGTGACGGTGAGGTCGCCGGCAGCGGACGCCGACGGCGCGGCCAGGAGCAGCGGCAGCGCCGCGGCAGTGGCGATCAGGCCGGTACGGACGCCTATCCGAGTGGTACGCATGAGTCTGCCCTCCGGTGCACGGGAGGCGGTACAACCCATGCGCCGCCGGAGTCGGGGAACGGCCCGTGCTACCTGACGAAGAGCCAACGCGGCGCGGCCGGGGACCGCATGCGGACGGCCGCCGGGCAGGTGACGGAATCCTTCGTCCGGCGCAGACGCCTCACTGCGGGGCCGGGGCCAGCCCGGCCGCGACGAGTCCCTCGTGGACCGCCTGCCCGAGCGCAAGGACCGCCGACTGCGGGCGCACCATCACCGTGAACTCCTTGATCCGCCCCTCCTCGTCGAAGTGCAGCAGGTCGATGCCGTGGATCTCCTTGCCGTTCACGGTGGTGCGGAACAGCAGCACGTTCGACTCGGCCTCCGTGCCGTCGACGCTGGTCCGCGCCTGCCCGGCGTACGCACCCACGTACCGGAAGTCCTCGAACGTGCGCAGCAGCACGCCGAAGAGACCGAGCACCATGGGCCGCCCCTCGAAGGGCGTGAACTTGACCGGGCTGTAGAGCCGCACGTCCGGAGTGAACAACTCCTCCAGGGCGCCGAGATCGCCCTGCTCGACGAGGGCGCGGAAGCGCGCGGCGGTGGGATGGGTAGCGGTCCGGTTCACGAAGTCCTCCATCGGCCCATAGTCATCAATCTGACTAGTCACATTGATGACTATGATGAGGGTGCTGGACGGTGAAAGGGAAGAGCCGAAAGGGAAGGGGCCCGACGGATGGCTCTGCGGCACGCGGTGCTCGCGGCACTGCTGGACGGCGAGTACAGCGGATACCAGTTGGCGAAGGGTTTCGACATCGGCGTGGCCAACTTCTGGCACGCGCTTCCCCAGCAGCTCTACGCCGAGCTGGCCAAGCTGGAGACGGAGGGCCTGGTCACCGGGCGCGAGATCGTCCAGGAAGGGCGGCCCAACAAGCGGCTGTTCCGGGTCACCGACGAGGGCCTCGCGGAGATGGAGCGGTTCGCCGCGCGGGCCGCGAAGCCGTCCTTCATCCGCGACGACCTGCTCGTCAAGGTGCAGGCCGTCGACGGCGTCGCCGCCGCGCCCGTGATCGAGCAGCTCACGGAGAGGGCGGCGGTCGCCGACGCGAAGATCGAGGTCCTGGAGAAGCTCCTCGTGCGGCTGCGGGGCGGCGCCGACGAGGACGAGTTCCTGCGCACCGGCGAGCGCGTCGGACCCTATCTGACGTGCCTGCGCGGGCTCGCCTTCGAGCGCGAGTCCCGCGACTGGTGCCGGCGCGCGGCGGCCCTGCTGAGCGAACGCCGCGATCGCCGCGATCAGCCCGTGGTGACGGTCCGTTCGGGGGAGTAGCCGCCCCAGGTCCCGTCCGGCAGCTTCGGCCGGATGCGCACCCGGTGCCGCTCCCCGGCCTTCTTGCCGATGTAGAAGCTGTGCTCGGCCTTGTCGGTGGGCGCCGTCCCACCGAAGACGAGCGAGGTGGCGGTGCGCCCGTCCAGCTGGATCTGGTACTCCGCCACGGCGCCGCCGGTGCGCGGCGGGGTCCACGCCAGGTCGATGTAGTACGCCCCGTCGGCGCGGTGCGTGCCCGCGCGGAACCCCGTCGGCGCGGTGCCGCGCCCCGAGTCCTTGCCCGGCGCGGTCCTGACGCGGACCTCGCTGCTCGCGGGCGAGAAGTTGTCGGCGGCGTCCCGCGCCTTGACGGTGAAGGTGTAGTCGGTGCCGGGCCGCAGGCCGGTGACGAGGGTCGCGGTCTGGTTCCCGCCCACGCTGTGGATCTTCGAGCCCCCCTGGAAGATCTCGTACGAGGCCACCTTGTTGTCGTCCGACGACTTGCTCCACGAGAGCATCGCCGCCCGGCTCCCCTCGGCCTCGCCCTTCAGCCGCTCCGGCCGGGACGGGGGCTTGCGGTCGGCGGCGGTCGCGGCGGGCATCGTGACCGTCAGCTGCTTGCTGTCCTCGCTGACGTTCCCCTCGGCGTCGCGGGCGCGGACGGTGAAGCGGTACGTGGCGGACGGTTCGAGGCCGACGACGTCCACCATGGACTCGCGCCCCGGCACCTCCTTCACCCTCTTGGCGTCGCGGTACACCTCGTAGGCGGTGACTTCGGTGTCGTCGGTGGCCTGGTTCCACATGACGTGGGCGGTGGTGGAGCTGCCGGCCTGCACGGTGAGGCCGCGGGGCGCCGCCGGGGCACTGGTGTCCTCGGTGCCGCCGCCCCACGCGCACCCGCCCAGGGCGGCGGCGGTCACGGCCATGAGGGTGAGCAGGGCCGGCGGGGCCGGATGGCCGGACGGGCGGGGGATCCGTCGCACGGTGCTGCTGCCTTCCACTCGACGACACGGGTACGGCATGGGTACGACACGGGCGTGTATTGGTACGGACCTATTTGACACAGGTGACGAGAGCACATCAAGGGGTGGGGCGTCCGCCGTACGGACCGTGATCGTCGGAAGGGGCATATGGCGGTGCACAAATTGGCATATGTGGCTTTCGAGTCGTCAGCTGTCCCCGACGTCCTCGGCGTCCGTGCCCTAGGTGTCCCCCTACGAAAGGCCCTTCCCCGTGCGCAAGAAACAGACGGCCTTGGTCGTCGCCAAAGCCGCTCTGCTCGTCCCCGTCTGTTACACCGCCGCGGCGCACCAGGCGCTGTCCGAACCGGACGTCAAGTTGCCCACCGCGGCGGCGGGCGCGACGGCCGAACCGGTCCGTGCGGGAGCGCCTCCTGTGGGAACGGCCAGTGCGGGAGCGCCCCGTGCGGGAGCGCCCCCTGTGGGAACGGCCAGTGCGGGAGCGCCCCCTGTGGGAACGGCCGGTGAGGGAACGGTCCGCGCCGCCGACCTGCTCGCCGCGACCCGGTCCTGCACGCAGGTATCCCTCGGCAAGTACCGCACGGACGACGATGCCCCCGAGGACATCCCCGTCTGCGCCACGCGCGACGCGGTCTTCTGGAAGGCCGACATGGACATCGACTGCGACGGCCGCGAGGGCAAGACCTGCAACCCCCGCACGGACCCCCTCTTCCAGCCCACCACCGCCTACCAGCAGTCCGACGGCCGCCAGCTGGACGCGGAGAACCTGCCCTACGTGGTCGTGCCCGGCGCGAGCCACCGCTGGAACCACACCGAGCACGGCGTCACGGGCGGCACCGTCGCCGCCGTCGTCCACCGGGACAAGGTCCAGTACGCCGTCGTCGGCGACACCGGCCCCACGGACCTCATCGGCGAGGCCTCGTACGCCACGGCCCGCGCGCTCGGCATCAACCCCGACCCGCGCAAGGGCGGCGCGGGCCCCGACGTCACGTACATCCTCTTCAAGGGCTCCAAGGCGCAGCCGATCGAGAGCCACCGGGCCGCGGTCGCCCGGGGCGACGAGCTGGCCCGGCAGCTGGTGGCACGCAACTGACGCACGCCGGGCGGAGCTTGGCGGTACGGTCACACCTTCCGACAGGCGTACGCCTCCGCTGCCGCCGCCTCGACCGCCGCGAGGTCGGCGCCCGCGGACGCGGAGACCACCGCGGCCACCGCGCCCTCGACGAACGGGGCGTCCACCAGACGTGTGCCGTCCGGCAGTTCATCGCCCTCGGCGACCAGTGCCTTCACGGTCAGGACCGCGCTGCCGAGGTCGGCGAGGACGGCGACCCCGGCTCCGCCGTCCACGCGTGCCGCCGCCGTCGAGATCAGCTCCGCGCTCGTGCCGAGACCGCCGTCCGCCGTTCCCCCGGCGGCGGCGACCGGCGCCGTGCTGCCGCCGCCCGCGAGCGCGACGGCGAGCGCCGCGACCGCCTCGGCGACGGCCCCGCTGTGCGACACGAGGACGATGCCCACCAGCGGACCGTCAGTCACGGCTGCCCTCCCGCGAGCCGCGGATGCCGTCCGCGGTCTCCGCCAGGGCCGCGAAGAGCAGCGCCGAGGACGTGGCGCCAGGGTCCTGGTGCCCGATGCTCCGCTCACCCAGGTAGCTCGCGCGCCCCTTGCGCGCCTGCAGCGGAGTCGTGGCCAGGGCGCCTTGGAGCGCGGCCTCGCGCGCCGCGCCGAAGGAGCCGAAGGAGCCGGGGGAGTTGTCGAGCGCGTCGATGCCGGGGACGAGCGCGTCCAGCATCGTCTTGTCGCCGGGCGCGGCACCGCCGAGCGCGGCCACCGCGTCGACGCCGGTGCGCAGCGCTTGCGCGAACCGTGCCGGATCGACCTCGGGAGCGTCGCCGAGGTCCTTGCCGGTACGGCGAAGGAGCGTCCCGTACAACGGACCCGAGGCCCCGCCCACCGTCGAGATCAACTGCCGCCCGGCGAGCATCAGTACGGCGCCGGGCGTGTCCGGTGCCTCCTTCTCCAGGACGGCGGCGACGGCCCGGAAGCCGCGCCGCAGATTGCTGCCGTGGTCGGCGTCGCCGATGGGCGAGTCCAGTTCCGTGAGCCGTTCCGCCTCACGGTCGACGGCGTCGGCGGCGGCCACCAGCCAGCGGCGGACGAAGAGGGCGTCCAGCACGGGGTCAGCACCCCCACCGCAGCGCGGGTGTGCGCACCGGCGCGTCCCACAACCGGAGCAACTCCTCATCGATCTGGCACAACGTCACCGACGCGCCCGCCATGTCCAGCGAGGTGACGTAGTTGCCGACGAGGGTGCGCGCCACGGCGACACCGCGCTCGACGAGGACGCGCTGCACGTCGGCGTTGAATCCGTACAACTCGAGCAGCGGCGTCCCCCCCCATCCCGTTGACGAGCAGGAGCACCGGGTTGCGTGGCGCGAAGTCGTCCAGCACGGCGTTCACGGCGAAGTCGGCGATCTCGCGGGACGTCATCATCGGGCGCCGTTCACGCCCCGGTTCCCCGTGGATGCCGACCCCCAACTCCAGTTCGCCCGGCGGCAGATCGAAGGTCGGGCCGCCCTTGGCAGGCGTACTGCACGCGCTGAGCGCGACACCGAAGCTGCGCGTGTTCTCGTTGACGCGCCGGGCGACCGCCTCGACCCGCTCCAACGGCATGCCCGTGTCGGCGGCTGCCCCGGCGAGCTTCTCCACGAAGAGCGTGCCGCCCGTGCCCCGCCGCCCCGCGGTGTACAGACTGTCGGTGACGGCGACGTCATCGTCGACGAGCACCTTCGCCACCTGGATGCCCTCGTCCTCGGCGAGCTCCGCTGCCATGTCGAAGTTGAGGACGTCGCCGGTGTAGTTCTTCACGACGAAGAGCACGCCCGCGCCACTGTCCACGGCCGCCGCGGCCCGCACCATCTGATCGGGCACCGGGGACGTGAACACCTCGCCGGGCAGCGCGGCCGACAGCATCCCCGGCCCCACGAACCCGCTGTGCAACGGCTCGTGCCCGGACCCGCCGCCCGACACGAGGGCGACCTTCCCCTCGACGGGAGCGTCCCTGCGTACGATCACCCGGTTCTCGACGTCGACGGTCAGCTCGGGATGAGCGGCGGCCATCCCGCGCAGCGCATCGGCGACGACGGTCTCCGCGACGTTGATCAGCATCTTCATGGGCGTCTCCTAGAAGGGTCGAGTCGCGGCTGAAGCGTTGCTGTCGGCAGTATCGGCCTTGCGGCAGCGAAGGTCACGTGCGAGGACTGCAGGGGTGCGTCTGAACCCCGGATCGGCAACGGACTCTCGCGGCCGGGAGCCGGGAGCCGGGAGCCGGGGCTGGCGGCTGGGCGTCCGACGGCGGCCACCCGAGATGGCAGGGAGACAGTGCGACGACTTCACCGAACCGGCCGCTTCCGAGCAGTAGATGCGAAAGGCCATGTGTTCCGGATTCCGAATCGATGTCGGAGTTCGCGGAATTCGGCTCAACTCATGTGAATGCCGAAATGGCATCGTCGCGCTGCAGGGGCCAAGCGGCGTCATAAACGAGCCGACAGTCGACCGATAACGCACTTTCGGGATGCTTCGAGTCTGACGTCTTCCAGAAGGCGTCCAGGTGCGCCGAGGCGTTTCACGGGGTCTTCTCTCGCTCATGCATCGAGCGCCGGATACACGTGGAACATGCCGTTTCGCCTGTTTGGTGCCCCGGTCTTGCGTCCCGATGTGTGAGGGCGGCTCGAATGATCCGCGTGATTTGGTGAAGAAACTATGAAGGCGGGATTGACTGTCCGTCAAGTGCATCTCTTGAATTTGTCCGCCTTGCCCGAAAATTCACGGCAAGACGCCAATCCGCTCCCTTGTAGAGCTTGTAAACATTTCTCCGTCATAAAGCGGACATGGGCTTGACATGAGGGCCGCAAAGGCAATTACCTTGCGCCCGCTCGGTCGACGCGCAGTCAGAAAAGTCGAAGTTTCAAATGGCATGCATCGGCGGAGTGAAAACGACATATGGAGGGGTGGGGGGGGATGACTCATGCGTAGACGCATGAGCGGGGCCGGGCTGGTGGCGATCGTGGCCGCAGTCTTTGTGGTGACCGGCGGGCCGGGCGCGCAGGGGCAGCAGGCCACGGCGGCTGCCGCGTGCACCGGGGGAACCGCGACAGACTTCAACGGCGACGGCGTCACGGACACCGTCGTGGCCGATCCGAACGCGACCGTGTCGGAAGCCGTGCGAGCCGGCCTCGTCCGCGTGGTGCTCGGTGGCGGCAAGGGCGTCTTCGAGATCTCGCAGGCGACCAGTGGGATGAGCGCGAATCCGGAGCGGGGGGACCAGTTCGGGGCCTCGCGCGCGGCCTACGACGCCGATGGCGACGGGTGTACCGATCTCGTGGTCGGCGCGCCCTTCGAGGACGTGACGAAGGACGGGGACGATCTGCACGATGCCGGTGCCGTCTACGTCATCCACGGCACCCCCTCCGGCATCGGTGCCGGCTCGCCGATCGAGAGCTACACCCAGGCCCAGTTCGACCCGGACACCGTGACGGAGGAGTACGACCGCTTCGGCTTCGCCCTCCAGGCAGGCACCACGTCGACTGGTGCTCCCTACCTGGTCATCGGCGCGCCCGGAGAGAACATCACCAAAGATGGCAAGGACTTCGCGGACGCGGGCTGCATCCACTACATGCAGGGCAAGGACACGTCCACCGCGAACGAGGGAGACCCGGGCGTCCCTGGCGCCGTCGAGGCCCACGACCGCTTCGGTTACTCGTTGACGGGCACGAACCGCTACTTCGCGGTGGGTTCTCCGGGCGAGACCATCGGCGCCGACGCCATGTTCGCCGGGGCGGTCACGGTGTTCAACCACACCCTCTCGGGGGGTGCGCCCAAGGCCCTGGTCGGCCTCGACCAGGGTGCGTCGGGGGAGGGCCTGGACGGTACGGCTGAGGCGAACGACCAGTTCGGCACGTCGATCGACATGACGAACTTCCGTCCCGCCGACCAGACGTACAACTCTGACGCCCTGCTGGCGATCGGCACGCCGGGCGAGGCCGTCGGCGAGGTGACCAACTCCGGTGCGGCCACCGTCGTACGGATCAAGCCGTCCGGTGCCTACACCGAGGTGGCGGCGATCGACGCCACTGGGGACGGCGTCGAAGGCTATCCCGCCAAGGGCGGCTTCTTCGGCCAGCGCGTGGCCATCGCCAACACGGACGCCTCGGTGGTGAGCAGCGACGCCACCATCCGTATGGCGGTGGGTGCTCCCGGCCACGACGCCAAGGACGCCGAGGATTCGGGAGCCGTGCACATACTGCGGCCCATGGACACCTCGATCGGCGCGAACGACAAGGTCGTCTCGCGGGCGCCGAACGGAAGCGTCCTGCCCGGCACGGCCGCGGCACGCGACTTCACCGGCATCAGCCTGACCGCGGGTGCCGACAACCTCTACGTCGGTGTGCCGTACAGCAAGGCAGCGGACACGCCCAAGGGCGTCCTCTACATCGTCCCGTGGACGGACATCGCCGGGTCGACCACCGCGGGGACCACGATCCTCAAGCCGGGCAAGGGCGGCATCCCCGACGCGGGGACATCCTTCGGCGTGGTCGGGTGACCGGCGACATGGGCAGCAGAAAGCAGAGCGACATGAACCGCCGTGGGACTGACGCCCGCCCCAAGTACCGGGCCGCCACGATCGCCGTCACACTGACCGCGCTGCTGGCTTCGGGCCTGGGCGCGGGAGCCCTGGGGCTCGGAGGCACCGCTCAGCCGGCGGCCGCCGCGGACAAGAAGTCATCGGCGGACAAGAAGTCACCGGCCGCCATGGGCGCCTCCGACGCCCAGGCCGAGGCCGCCGGGTCCGGCAGGAAGGTGGAGGTAGCGGCCCTTCGGGACGAACGCAGCACCACCGTCGCCAACCCGGACGGCACCTTCACCACCACCCAGTACGTCCAGCCGGTCCGCACCCGCAAGGCCGGCAAGTGGACTGACATCGACACCACGCTCGTCAAGCAGGCCAACGGCACGTACGCGCCGAAGGCCGCGTTGTCGTCCATGTCGTTCTCCGGTGGCGGTGACACCACCTTCGCCGAGATCGACAAGGACGGGCGCTCGTTGTCCCTCGACTGGCCGCACAAGCTGCCCCGGCCGAAGATCACCGGCTCCACCGCCACGTACGCCGACGTGTTCGACGGCGTCGACCTCAGGGTGAGCGCCAACGCCGAAGGTTTCTCCCACGTCCTGGTCGTCAAGAACGCGAAGGCCGCAGCCCTGCCCGACCTGGCACAGCTCGAACTGCCGCTGGACACCGACTCCGTCACGCTCAAGAAGACGGCCGACGGCGGTCTCGAAGCCGAGGCCGACGGCAGTGGCGGCACGGTCTTCGAGGCGCCGCAGCCGATGATGTGGGACTCCAGCCACACCGCCGACGACCCTAAGGCCAAGAGCTCCGCACCGCCCGCCTCCCCGGCGGACGGCGGTGAATCGGGCAGCGCGGTCACCCCGCCCGAAGGCGCCCAGGTCTCCGACGTCGCGGTGGACACCGAGGCCGACTCGGTGACTCTGAAGCCCGACGCCGACCTGCTTCAGGGCGAGGACACCGTCTACCCCGTCTACATCGACCCGGTCTACAAGACGGCCAACCGGACCGGCTGGACCATGGTGTCGTCGTACCACTCCTCCTCGGAGTTCTGGAAGTTCGACGACGACGAGGGGGTCGGGCGCTGTCCGGCCGACGTCTCCTACCGCTGCACCAGCAGCAGCGACGTCAAGCGGCAGTTCTTCGCGCTCCCGACGGGGACCTTCGAGGACAAGGACATCGTCTCCGCCGAATTCGCGGTGACGATGGTGCACACGTACAGCGAGTCCGCGAAGGGCGTGCAGCTCGGCCGGGTCAACTCGGGCGGCGCGAGCGCGATCAGCTCCAAGACGAACTGGGGCAACCAACCGTCGCTGAAGGACGCCATCACCACGAAGTCGCCGACCAATCCGGCCGGTTCGTGCACGTCCACCAACCAGAACGTCCGTTTCGACGTGCGCGGCACCGTGCAGAAGGCCGCGAGCAGCGGATGGGACACCACGACCTTCCGCCTCAAGGCGGAGGACGAGGGCAGCTACACGTACTGGAAGCGCTTCTGCGGCAACGCACACCTCGAGGTCACCTACAACCGTCCGCCGCTGCAGCCCGCGATGGACGACCTGAAGATGACCCCGGGCGGCGCCTGCGAGTACGGCAGGGCCGAGGAGCACTACGTCTCCGACGCCCCGAAGCTGAAGGCGTTCCTGAAGGACTACGACCACGGCGACACCGGCAGCAACTCCGAGACGCTGCGCGCCGAGTTCCACGTCTTCTGGACGGTCGGCGGAAAGACGTACGACCATTACTCGACCACGAAGGCGCAGAGCACCACCGACGCCTCGAAGAGCGGTCAGACGGGCGGCGCGTCGTTCTCGTACACGGTCGGGACGAACCTGGAATCCGACGAAAACGACGACAACTACACCATCCCGCAGAACGTGGCCGTCGGCTGGGCGGTACGCGGGCACGACGGCGAGTCGTGGGGGCCGTGGAGCATGGCGGGCGACGGAACCCGCTGCGAGTTCATCTACGACACCACGGCACCCAAGGCCCCGAAGATCAACTCGTTCAAGTACCCGGACGACGACGCCTGGCACACGGGTGTCGGAGAGTACGGCCGATTCATCATCGAATCGCCGTCGCCGGACGTGCAGCAGTACAAGTACCGTTTCATCGGCGAGAGTTGGGTGACCGTCGACGCCATACACGAGGGCGGCCCGGTCTTGCTGAACTGGATGCCGCCGGACGAGGGACCCATGTCCCTGGAGGTCAAGGCCGTCGACGGCGCCGGTAATGCCGGGAAGACACCCACCTCGTACGTCTTCCTCGTCAGCGACGGGCGCGCGCCCGCCGCGGGCTGGACACTCGGTGACGCCAAGGGCGCCACGGTGGCGGCGGGCATGAGCGGAGCACCGGCGGCCACCGCGGGCTCCGGCGTGACCTTCGGCTCGGAGGGGCCGATGGGCCCGACGGACACCGCCGCCTCGCTCGACGGTACGGAGAAGGCCTACCTCGACGCGGGCAAGCCCGCGGTCGACACGAGCGGCACGTTCTCGGTGAGCGCCTGGGTGAAACTGCCCGAGCGTCCGAAGGACGACGTGACCGTGGTCAGCCAGGACGGCACGGGGTCCCCCGGATTCGACCTCGGCTACGACGTGGACAGCCGGTCGTGGACGTTCCGGACGCCGATGACCGACATGGAGGGCATGGGATCGTGGAAGGTGTCCGGTGCCAGGGCCGTGCCCGGCAGCTGGACCCATCTCATCGGTGTCTACGACGATCAACTCGGCACCCTCAGCCTCTTCGTCAACGGTGACCTGATCGAGGAGGACGTCCAGCAGCGCCGCACGAAGTGGAACGCGACCGGCGGCGTGCAGATCGGCCGCAAGCTCTCCCTGGACGGCTACATCTCCCACTTCAAGGGCAGCATCGCCGACGTCAAGATCTACGACCGGGTGGTGCCGGAGGCCGAGGGTGAAGCGCTGGGCGGAATCTCCGCGAGGCAGCTCGCCTACTGGCAGGTCGACGGCGACACCGCCGGAGTGTCCCCGGAAGAGGCGGGAGGCACCGGCCTGACTCTGGGCGGTGGCGCCGCGATCTACGTGCCGGACGAGTCCTGCGACCCGGAGGCGGACCCCGAGTGCGTGCCGCCCGCCGAACCGGTCTGGGGCGACGGGCACCTGCTCCTGAACGGCACCGGCGCCCACGCGAAGCGCGCGGCGGGTCTGCTCGCCGAGGAGGACAGCTTCACCCTGACGGCGCGTGCGCGTCTCGCGGCCGTCGGATCGACGAAGGACCAGACGGTCCTGTCACTGGCGGGAGCTCGCGGAAGCGCTCTGACCGTGCGGTATTTGGCCGCCGAGAAGCGCTGGCAGCTCGCCGTGACCGACAAGGACGCGGTCGACGCGAGGACATCGGCCGTCACCGCCAAGGGCGTGGCGCCGAGCACCGAGGGCGACGGCGACCACCTGGCATTGGTCTACTCGGCGGTCTTCGGTGACGCGCTGCTGTACGTCAACGGCACCCTCGCCGCGCAGGTGGCCTGGGACAACGCCTGGGACTTCACCAAGGCATCCCTCCAAGTCGGCAGGGTCCTGACAGGTTCCACGCCGTCCGGCTTCTTCGACGGCGCGGTCGACGAACTGCGGGTGTTCCGGGGTGCGCTGGACGCGAGTGCCGTGCCCACGGTCGCGATCCTGCCGGCCGGTTCCAGCATCGAGGAGACCGTCACGTGACGGCGTGACGGGGGTGGGCGCTCCGCGGCGCCGGTCGTGAGGCCACGGCCGCGGGGCGCCCTCCCAGCTTTCTTCTGCTTCTTTCTTTTGTCGACATCTCTCTATCCCTCCATCTCTCCCTCCCTTCATTTCTCCCTACGGAGCTGCCATGCGCTCGCCTTTTCGGTCACGGTGGCGAATACCGGCCGCCAGGAGTACGGCGCTCGGGCTCGGCGTCGCCCTGGCCGTCGGCCTGCTGCCGCAATACGCCCCTGAAGCCCTCGCAAAGGACGGCGGACTGACCCGCCCCGCCACCCAGAAGAACCTCGACGACCCCGTCGACGGCAAGAACGTCAAGGCCAAGAGGTACGACAAGGCGAACCCGGCCGCGCGTGCCGCCGTGAAGTCCGCCGACACCCCCCGATGGCCCAAGGCGGCCGCCGACGACGTCGCCCTGGCCAAGAACAAGAAACCCGCACGGGCCGCGGGTCTGCCCCTCAAGGTGGCCACCACCGGCGAGGCGGGCCCCGCCTCCGTTCGCGTGGCGGTCCTCGGGCGCAAGAAGTCCGCAGCCGCCGGCGCCGAGACCCCGCTGATGACGGTGGCCCGTACCGACGGATCCAAGCGGTCCGCGCCGGTCAAGGTCAACCTGGACTACGCGGACTTCGCCGGTGCCTACGGGGGAAGCTACGGATCGCGGCTGCGCCTGGTCCAGTACCCGTCCTGCGTACTGACGACCCCGCGGAAGAAGGCCTGCGCCACGCCCAAGCCGCTCAAGAGCGGCAACGACACGGCCAAGCAGACGCTGACCGCGACCCTCCCCGCGGCGGCCGACAGCACCTCGGCCGACAAAGCCGACAGCGCATCGTCCGTCACCGTGTTCGCCGCGGCGGCAGGGGCCTCCGGCGATCAGGGCGACTTCGGCGCCACGTCCTTGCAGGCCTCATCGAAGTGGAGCGTCTCGAACGCCTCCGGCGCCTTCAACTGGTCGTATCCGATCACATCCCCGCCCGTGCCGGGTGCCCTGTCACCCGGGGTCTCCCTCGGTTACAGCTCGCAGTCCATCGACGGCCAGACCGCGACCACCAACAACCAGGGCTCCTGGATCGGCCAGGGCTTTTCCTACGAGCCGGGCTACATAGAACGCCGCTACAAGCCGTGCGCCGACGACGGGCACAGCGATACGTACGGCGACCAGTGCTGGGGCGGCTACAACGCCACGATCTCCCTGGCGGGCGGTGCGTCCGGAGAGCTGATCCAGGACGACAAAACCGGCGACTGGCGCGTCAGCTCCGACGACTTCAGCAAGGTCGAGAGGCTCACCGGCACCACGAACGGTGACGACAACGGCGAGCACTGGAAAGTCACCGACAATGACGGCACCCAGTACTTCTTCGGCCTGAACCGCCTCCCGGGATACGCGACCGGCGACGAGTCGACCAACTCCGCCTGGACCGTCCCCGTCTACGGTGACGACGCCAAGGAGCCCTGCTACGACGCGGTCTTCGCGAACGCCCACTGCCTCCAGGCCTGGCGCTGGAACCTCGACCACGTCATCGACCCGCACGGCAACTCCATGTCGTACTACTACGGCAAGGAGACCAACCACTACACGCAGGGCCTGAAGACCGGCGAGAACGGCAAGGCCTACACCCGCGGCGGATACCTCAAGCGCATCGACTACGGCGAGCGCGCAGGCAAGGTCTACGGCACCGAGCCCGCCGCCCGCATCGTCTTCACCACCGGCGAGCGGTGCGTGGGCGACCTGACGGACTGCTCGGCCGGCGCGCTGAAGGACTCCACGGCAGCCGACTGGCCGGACGTTCCCTGGGACAGCAACTGCAAGGCCGACACCAAGTGCACCGGCCAGAACTCACCGACGTTCTGGACCCGCAAGCAGCTGAACAAGATCACGACCCAGATCCGCACGGGCACCAGCACCTTCGAGGACGTCGACTCATGGACGCTGGACCACGACTTCACCGACAACGGTGACGCCTCCAGGTCGCTGTGGCTGAAGTCGATCGACCACACCGGTCTGGTGGGCTCCGACGAGTCCGTCCCCTCGGTGAAGCTGTACGGCAAGCAGCTGGCCAACCGCGTCGACGACCCCAAGGACAACATCCAGCCGTTCATCCGCTTCCGCATGTCGGCGGTGGAGAGCGAATCCGGGGGCGTCCTGTCGGTCAACTACGCCGACACCCAGTGCACACCGACGGATCACCCCTCTCCCGGCAAGTCCACCGTCCGCTGCTACCCCGTCAAGTGGAACCCCCCGGGCGTCAAGGACCCCGTCACCGAGTGGTTCCACAAGTACGCCGTCTCGTCCGTGGTGGAGAAGGACCTGGTGGGCAACAGCCCCGACCAGATCACCTCCTACACCTACCTCGGTGACGCGGGCTGGCGGAAGGCCAAGGGCGACGCGCTGACCAAGGCGGAGTACCTGACCTGGAGCGACTGGCGGGGCTATGGCAAGGTCCGGGTCACGACCTCCGACGGCACCGATAACTCCTCCAACACCAGGACCGAACACGTCTTCTTCCAGGGCCTCGACGGGGACAAGGATCCCGACGGCGGCACGCGGGCGTCCTCGGTGAAGGACTCCACGGGAACGAGCCACACCGACTCCGACTGGAAGTCCGGCTTCGAGCTGGAGACGACCACGTACAACGGCGACAAGGTCGTCACCAAGTCGGTCAACACACCCTGGACCAAGGTCACCGCCACCCACGCCTCCACGGAGTGGGGCGACCGGGAGGCCCGCTTCGTCCGGCCCGAGCGCACGGACACCTACGAGGCGCTCGCCGCGGGCGGCTGGCGCCAGTCGGCCTCCGTCACCAGCTACGACGACGAGACCGGCCGTGTCACCCGGGCCAACGACCTGGGTGAACTCAATGTCTCGGACAACCGGTGCACCCGTACCGAGTACGCCGACAACGTGGCCAAGCACATGTATGCCTACGTCTCCCGGGTGGAGACGGTGAGCGTCGACTGCGCCACCTCGCCGGACCGCTCCGAGCACGTACTCAGCGACGACCAGACGTTGTACGACGACACCACCACCCTCGGCGCCGCGCCCAGCCTGGGCAACGCGACCACGGTCAAGCGGCTCGCCTCGCACAACGGCACGGTCGGCACGTACCAGACGGTCTCCACCAGCAAGTACGACCAGTTCGGGCGCCCGGTGAAGGTCACCGACGCGGCCGGAACGCCGAAGACCATCGACTACACCGACACCAACGGCCTCGCGTCCGCCAAGACCGAGACGAACGTGCTGGGCTGGACCACCAAGACGGAGTACGCCCCACAGTGGGGCACGCCGTCCGCGCAGATCGACGTCAACGGCAAGCGCACCGAACTGGCCTATGACGGCCTGGGCCGACTGACCTCGGTCTGGCTGCCCGACCGCCCCAAGGCCGACTCCTTCACCCCGTCGATCAAGTACACGTACGGCATCCGCACCACCGGCCCCAACTACATCCGCACCCAGCGGATCGAGAACGGCGGCACCACCTACGGCAGCGAGTACACGCTGTTCGACGGAATGCTGCGCCCGCGCCAGGTGCAGACGGACGGCCAGGACGGCGGCCGCCTCATCGCGGACACCTACTACGACGGCTCCGGCCGCACGGTGAAGACGAACGAGACGTACTGGACGAAGGACGCTCCCTCAGCCACGCTCTTCGCACCGCGCAACGAGGACATCGACGCGCAGACGGTGACGGAGTTCGACGGCGACAGCCGACCCACGGCGACGATCCTCAAGGTCGCCGGCGCGGAGAAGCACCGCACCACGTACACCTACGGCGGCGACCGGGTCCACACGGACCCGCCGACGGGCCAGACCGCGACCACGACGATCACCGACACCGAGGACCGCACGGTCGAGCTGCGGCAGTACAAGGGTGACAAGCCCGTGCCCGCGGGCACCTCGGCGGACTACGTCTCCACCACGTACGGTTACACGCCAGACGGCAAACTCGCCAAGGTCAAGGACAACGACGGCAACACCTGGACGTACGAGTACGACCAGCGCCGCCGCAAGACCGCGGCCGTCGACCCGGACATCGGCCGGTCGACCTTCGGTTACGACGAGCTCGACCGCCAGACGACGGTCACCGACTCCCGTGACAACATCACGACGACGGTCTACGACCAGCTGGGCCGCACGAAGTCGACCTGGCAGGGCGCCGCGGACACGGGCACGAAGCTGTCCGTCTCCACCTACGACACGATCGCCAAGGGCGCGCTGTACGGCACCTACACCTACAAGAGCGGCGCGGTCCACTCGTCGGTGACCCATCCGGTCCTCGACGAGAAGAACGACTACAAACCGACCTCGACGAAGTACTTCCTGTCCAAGACGGCCGAGCCCGAACTGGGCGGCACGTACGAGTTCCAGACCCAGTACAACGACGACGGCACCGTCCAGGGGCAGAACTTCCCCCCCGCAGGCGGCCTCGCGGCCGAAGCCGTCTCGTACCAGTACGACGCGCTCCAGCGCCCGAAGGCGCTCAACACCTCCCTCGGCGGCGGCACCTACGTCCCCCAGGTGAAGTACTCGCCCACGAACCAGCTCGAGCAGCTCGAACTGTCGACGGGCGGGGCGTCCGACAAGAAGACGTGGCTGAACTACAGCTACGAACAGGGCACCCAGCAGATCAACAACGCCCGGGTCGTGGTCGAGGGCGCCTCCTCGGTGGCCTACGACGCGGACTACACGTACGACGCGGGCGGCAACGTCCTCTCCGTCGTCGACGACCCGACGGGCGGGACGCGCGACACCCAGTGCTTCCGCCACGACAGCCTGCGCCGGACGACCGACGACTGGACGTCCTCGCTGGCGTCGGACGGCGCGGTCGGCACGGGCAAGACGGACGCGGCCTGCGCCTCGGGCCCGTCGGCGAGCTCGGTCGGCGGGGTGGCCCCGTACTGGCACAGCTACGAGTACGACGCCACGGGGAACCGCACCGCGGAGACCGACCACGGCATCGACGGGGCGGCGACGTCGTCGAAGAAGTACAAGTACGGAGAGAACGGCGAGGGCCCGCACCAGCTGACGTCGGTCACGACCGACACGGCGGCAACCGGCACCAAGCCGGCGGTCACCTCCCTGGACACCTACACGTACGACAACACGGGCAACACCGAGACCCGCGTCCTCGGCGGTGACACCCAGAACCTGACCTGGGACAAGCAGAACAAACTCACCAAGGTCACCAACGCCGACGGCAGCTCCTCGTCCTACGTCCACGACGCGGCGGGCAGCCGCGTGTTGCGCAAGTCGCCGACCGAGACGACGTTCTACCTGCCCGGCATGGAGCTGAAGCTCGACACGTCGACCAAGGCGGTCAAGGCCACCCGCTACTACGCCCTCGGCGGGCAGACCGTGGCGGTGCGCGACTCCGGTGGCGTCACGTTCCTGGCCGGTGACCACCACGGCACGGCCCAGCTCGCCGTCGACCCGACCACGGGCGCGACGCAGCGCCGCCGCCTCGACCCCTTCGGCACGGGCCGCGACGCCGACTCGGCGGACCCGTCCAAGTGGGTGACCGACAAGGGATTCGTCGGCGGCACGAACGACGACACCTCGGGCCTTGTCACCCTGGGCGCACGTGAATACGACGCCTCCACGGGCCGCTTCATCTCGGCCGACCCCATCATCGACTACACCGACCCACAACAGATCAACGGCTACGCCTACAGCTACAACAACCCGGTCAGCTTCTCCGACCCGGACGGTCTGAAGCCCGACGACTGCATGTACGCCGGCGTGCAGTGCAGCATGAAGAGCAACGGCGGCTGGAGCGTCAAGCCCACCAAGACCTACTACACGTACTACGGCGTCCAGGCCCCCAAGGAATCACCGGCCGCCTACAAGGCCCGCCAGCAACGCGCCAAGGCCGACGTCGCCAAGCAGCGCACCATCGCCATCGCCAAGGAACTCGGCAAGATCCTGGCCGACGAACTCGGCATCACCGACGCGCTGGACTGCTTCACCACGGGCGCACTCGGCGCGTGCGGTGCGACGGCGGCCAACATCGTCACCTCGCTCGTCGGTGGCGGTCCCGTCGGCAAGCTGGTCGCGAAGTACTGGAACCGCCTCGACAAGGCCTACGCCCTGGGCAAACGCATCGTCAGGCTGAGCAAGCAGCTGTGGGGGACGTTCAAGGACTGGCGCAAGAGCAACAAGGCTGCGGACGCGGCCGAAGCGTGCGTGACCAGCAATAGCTTCACGCCGAAAACCAAGGTGCTGATGGCCGACGGATCGACCAAGGCCATCGAGGACGTCGACATCGGCGACAAGGTCTTGGCCACCGACCCGAAGACCGGAAAAACCAAGGTCGAAACGGTCACCGCGGAGATCAAGGGCAAGGGCATCAAGCACCTCGTCCGGGTCACGATCGACGTGGACGGCAAGAAGGGCTCGAAGACCGCCTCGCTCACGGCCACGGACGGGCATCCGTTCTGGGTCCCGGAGCTGGGGGAGTGGATCGACGCCACGGACCTCAAGGCGGGCGCGACACTGCGCACCGGCGCGGGCACGTACGTCGAGATCACGGCCGTGAAGCGCTGGACGGCGCAGGACTCGACGGTTCACAACCTCACCGTCGGTGAGCTGCATACGTACTATGTGGTGGCGGGCGAGACGCCGGTACTCGTTCACAATTGCAGTACACCTCGGGGATATCCTGACCGAAAGCTTCCGAGGGATGCCCGGACTGGTGAACCGGCTCCGGATTCGGCGGCCGCTGGGCATCCACACACGCAACTTGGGGTGCAGAACAGCAGACGCACTGGCCCGTACGCTCAGGCCCGAGAGTTCGATGCAGCAGGCAAACCCGTCAGGGATGTCGACTTCACCGATCACGGGAGACCGCAGAACCATGACAATCCGCATCAGCATCCCTGGAATGAAAACGCGACCGGCGGTACCCGAAGTCGCGGTGACGCCGAACCATTGGATTGGGGCGACCAATGAGCGAACTCGTGGAATTTCGGATGCATGACACTGAGGGCGGAATAGTCGGGCTCGACAACCTGCTTGCTCTGGTCCCGGACAACAACTGGGTTTGGTCCGTGCTCGACTTCGACGGTATTTGTCAGGGTGCGGCCGGCCTGGGTTATGTAGAAATCCGGGAGAAGGTAGCTTCCTCGCCGCAGGGGTACGTCATGTCGTGGACGCAGGTTCGGGAATTCGCGGCCGGTGTCCGCCAGTTCTTCGATCTACTGCTCGTAGCAGCAAGAGAGCAGCGCCTGTTCGATCCGAAGCGGCTCGCTGCGGGCGATTTCGCAGGATGCTGCATGGTTCTGACTGCGAGCGACAGCACCTGGTGGTCGGTGGAGATCGATGCCAGCACCGACGGGGCATCTGTTCTCGCGGCAGGACTCCGAGCGCGCTATGGAGTCGAACGGAGATAGAAGGCGGCGAGCGTGATTAGTCGCTGAGGTAAACGTGAAGCCCCGCCAGGTGTGTCCTGGCGGGGCTTGCGCGTGGGGTGGCGGCGGTAGTTGCCGGTGGCGTCAACGGACGACACGGTGACTGAGGTGGAGACGGTCACGGCGGAGATCAAGGGCAAGGGTGCGTCGACATCACGGCCGTGAAGCGCTGGACGACACAGCGCGCAACGGTTCACAACCTCACCGTCGGTGAGCTGCATACGCTGCGTGTCGGTCCTCATGCCGATGAGTCGGTGCCTGCGACCGGGCCGATAGTTACCCCGGAGCAGAGCGCGGCCGTGCAGGGAAGGCCGTGCCACTCTTGCGGTGGGAGCAGTCCGACGAGGACGGGGGACCACCAGCCGTCTACTGGAATTGGACCTACTGGCCTTCCGCGCAGCCTGTTTCCTCACTGTGAAACGTGCAGTGATAATCAGGCGGTTGCTGTATCGAAAGCCCAGCAGATGCTGCGGAATCACGGCTATCACGATCCCACGTTTACAGGGGTGCCAGGGATCCCGACTGCAGCGCAGAAATCAGCGGAGCTACTGCCAGGCCATACGCGGTAGTAGGGTCAGGGTGCGCCCGGGTGACGCGGGTGTCGACCGGGCGCACCATCAAGCACCAAATTCGGTAGTTGGCGGAGGAATGCTCATTGGTAGTGCCGAGCTTCACTTGAACCATCGCGTGCTCCGCATTGGATCGCCGGCCCCGCCGGAGGAGGTTCTGGCGCTGGCCGGTGCGCCACTCGTGGCGTCCAGGACTCACGTCCACATTGCCGCACGTGCGCAGGCAGGACTGGTTCGGGTCAGGCTGTGGAACAGGGCCGGCCCGGCCGGGGGCAGCGTCTTGTTCGACGGGGAACTGGTGCTCGACGACGGGGCCATCGCAGTTGGCGACATCCTCGGCGTGTCACGTTTCGTGCAGAGCGTCGGGGACCCTGGCGTGCATCACATCCGAGGCACTGTCGATGATCCAGGGGTTGCTTCCCGTGTCGACGTAGTTATCGATTCCGGTCGTGACGGGCAATCGCTGACAAGCGTGGATGGTTACCCGCTGCCCCAGTTCGTGGTAGCGGAGGACTTCGATCTCGGTAGATCTGATGAACTCGCGCTGATTCTTTCGGTGCACGATATGCCGCACAATCGCCTTGCTGCCGCGTTCAAGGTGATCAAGCTGGCCTCGGAGTCGGATCCTTTGCCTCGCGTGGAAGTTCTCAGGGAATTTCGAATGCGCATGGTCTGCGAGTGGCTCAGGTGGCTCGCCCCCGTGGCCTCTGCGGATGAGGTGTTCGCTATGTCCGGTTACATGTTTGAACGTTTGGACGGAACGGCGGCGGGTCTCGACCACGCTGCAGCAGAGCTCGCTGCGGATGTGCTTGCCCGGGGGTGAAGCCTGCTGTAGGGGGAGGTTATTGACGGGAGTAGTGATGGTGGATATCGAGCTACTGATGGATCAGTTGGGGAGGGTCGGTGTCACTGTCCTCCTCAAGGTTGACCATAAGCGCATGCAAACCGGGCGTAAGCCTTGGACGATGGTGATGTCAGGTCCGGGGCTCGGTGAGCGCGAATTGATTCGCACGGATGCGTCCACTCTGCAGAATTGCCTGAAGTACTGCCTTCGAGAGCTGCGCACGTGTCCCGGTGAATGGGAATGGCTCGAGCTGTATTCGTAGGTGCGTTGAGAGGCTCCGCCGGTGAAAAGTCGGCGGAGCCTCTTGCGCAGGAGGCTGGGAGAAGTCGCGTGGTAGACCGTAAACCTCAGAGCATGATGGATTTCCTGCAATCGTGGTATCGATCTCAGTGCGATGGGGATTGGAAGCACGAGTTCGGGATCCGGATCGAAACGCTCGATAATCCCGGTTGGAACATCGAGATTGATCTCACCGGTACCGATGTCGAGGGACGCACCCTCCCGAAGACCGATATGTGGAAGAGCCCTGGCGGGAGATGGCTCTGGTTGTCCTCCGACGGGCAGAAGTTCACGGCATCGTGTGACTCGATCTCCATGGATCATGCAATTCTTCGGTTCAAGGAGCTGATGGAGGGAGATGGGAAGGGGGCGGGCTTCGTGGGCTCCTAGGCGGTGCCCGCGATTTCGTTGAGGTGGGTGTCAAGCGCTGCCAGGTCGGGATGGGTGAGGAGTTCGGGGATGGTTTTCCGTCGCATCTCGCCGAGGTAGGCGCGGGTGAGTTCCCGGGATGTGACGCCGAGTGCGTCGGCGATGTGCCCGGTGGTCTCGGGGGTCAGTCCCTCGCTGAGTGCCACGGAGGTGATCATGATGATCTCGGTGTGCGTTTCCAGGGCGTCGATGTCGTACCCGGCCCTCCGGCACTGAGTGAGCAGCCAGCGGTAGAACGCGGTGTTGGTGGTTTCGTTGGCCATCGGAGATCTCCGCGGGTTGTTGCGGCTCGACGTGCGAGCGTGGATCCGAGTGTTCAGAGAGCGAGCAGTCCGGCGAGTACGCGCTCCAGCATGGGTGTGGCCGGAGAGCCGTCAGGGGACTGTGCGGCCAGGGGCTGGACGTCGACGACACCGGTCTCGGTGAGGTCGGCGAGGAGGACACGGGTCGTGCCCAGTGGGAGGCGCAGGAGCGCGGACACCTCGGCGACCGAGGTCACCTCGCGGCACAGCCGGGCGATCCGCCGGTGGCGCACCGGCTGTTCCGCCAGGGACGCCTCGTCCGCTGTCGTGATCACGAGTGTTTCGACGGCCAACTGGTAGCGAGGCCGGGTGCGGTGGCCGGTCCGCCGCCAGGTGTGACACAGGCCGGTCGGCCGTCGGGCGGTCTCGTTCGTGCCACGGGCGTCGGGGAAGGCGAGTCGGGACGGGTGTGGTGTGCGCAGGGTGGTCAACGGTTCCCCCTGAGGAGTGGAGCGGTCGGTGCGAGGCCGTCAGCCGAAGGAAGCGGCCTGGAGCGAGCAGCGGTCGCCGGGAGACTTGGGCGGCAGGGTGCGGGCGGCGTGCCACAGCGGGCGGACGTCGGTGGGACGGCCCCGCAGGGCGCTGACGAGGCGCACGGTGGTGGGCCAGTCCGGCACGTATACCTGAGTCAGGACCTGGTCCACTTCGGTGACGCCGAGCTCGTGGTTGCCGGGTTGAACCAGCAGGCTGGGGTCCGGCCGGTCGGCCGCGAGGTGCAGGCTGCGGATGAAGCGGTGGAACTCGAGAGCCGCTTGCTCCGAGGTGACCACCCGGACGTCCACGGGCTGACCGTGGGCAAGGCGCCACAGTGGATACAGCACGGCGGGCTCCTCGCCGCAGGATTCCACGATGGCGCGGGTGACCGGCCAGGAAGGGCGGCGTTCGCCGCTGAGTACACGCGAGACGTAGGAGGGAGTGATCCCCGCGTGGTCCGCGAGCTCACGCAGTGATCCGCCCTGGTGGCGCTGCAGTTGGGACAGGGCTGCGCAGAGGAGCTGGCGGGCCGTGCGAGGGGCGGCGGCGTCACCGGTGAGGGGTGAAGGCGTAGGCGTGGGGGGCGTTGTGTCGTCCGCGCGCGTTCTGGGCACCTGCCCGACCATGGTGCCTCGCTGACGCGGCAGGAAGACCGGGCCGTCGGGTGGTCTGGCCGAGGGTTCGGCCGAACTGGACACGCGCCGCTCCAGGCGCCGTTCCAGGGCCTGCGCCGACCACTTCTTGCGCAGCGTTTCGTTGCTGATCCGGAGTGGGGCGGCCAGGGTCTGCCAGGACTCGCCGGCGACGCGAGCACGACGGATCACGGCGGCCTCCAGGTCCTCCAACTGCCGAGCCAGCTCCACGCGGTGCCTCAGCAGTTCGCTGCTGCCCTGTCGCTCGTGGACGGAGGCGATCAGGGAGTCCGCCTGCACACGGAGGGTCTCGGCTATCTCGACTATCAGCTCGTGGTGCGATGCGTCGGTCGCTGCGTCGTCGGGCGGGGCTTTGCGGTGGGCCGCCGCACGGCAGGTGGTGGTGCAGTACAACCTGGGTCGGCCGGGGCCGCCTTTGGGAGTGAAGGAGCGCCGACAGTTCGCGCAGCGTCGGGTGGCCGTCATGACGAGGGTGCCTCTTTCGGGGGACACAGCGCGTCGATTTCGTGCGGCGAACGGGGCGTTGACTGCCTGTCTCACAACGAATCGCGCCGTGGGTGGGCGGGGGAATGGGCGGGCCGGCCCGGTCCGGCAGGACTGGCCCGCTCTACGCGACGTCAGGTGTCACGAGGTGTCAGTGACGGTGAACTCGCCGGTAGATGAGATGCGAGGACTGCGCCGCGGTCACACAGACCGCTGCCAGCGTGACCATTCCGGTGTGCTCGGCGCCGTAGATGGCGATGAGGGGCAGCACCACGAGCGAGATGAAGAAGGCACCGCGTGCCGTGACAGTGAAGGTACCGGCCGTTTCAAATCCTCTGCGAGGCGGCATGATAGCTTCGCAGCCCGCGGTCAAGGGCACAGTAGGGCCCTGACCTCGGTGTTGATGACGGTCTGAGGGCATGAGGGGTCTCCCTTATTTCGTCGGACTGGTTGCAGAAGATCGGCAGGCCCTGGCTCGCTTTGGACGGCCGCCAGGGTCACTGTCGTTTCCGGCGATGGCCGGTGCCCGGACCTTACTGGCCCGACCGATCGTTGCGCGACCGCCACGGACAGTTATGGGCATATGCGCCCACGCGTTTACTCAAACTCTTGTAGCCCTGTCAGAATTGGCCATGTAGGCTCAAATTGCGCCCCAGTGAGCGTTGACGGAACCTGACCGGAAGCAAATGGGCATTTGCTTTCGGATTTGATCGTCTGTTGACGCTTGAGCTCTGGCCATGGGCGCTCCCCGGCGGGGATCGCGGGACAGAACGCGTGTGGGCACGCATGATTGCCGCCCTCTCAGAACTGAGCGAACTGTCAACGACCGTGACTCAACTGGACGGCCGCTCAGCAGTGAACTCCTGGGACGGGGCGTCGGCGGCATCGCCTGGTGCGTCGGCGGGCGGAATGCGGGGTATGCACGTGCCGTGACCGAGACCGCCGGCGATGACAGCAGCGCACCCGACCTGGGCGAGGACAGCAGCGCACCCGACATCGAGGCGTCGACCCGCCGTTACTACGAGACGAGTGACGTCGACGCCTTCTACGACGCCGTCTGGGGCGGTGAGGACATCCACATCGGCCTCTACGCCCACGAGCGCGAGGCCATCGCGGACGCCTCGCGCCGCACTGTGCGGCACGTCGCGGACCGTGTCGAGGATCTGCTCGGGCCGGACGCCGCCGTGCTCGACCTCGGTTCGGGGTACGGCGGTTCGGCCCGTGCCCTCGCGGAGCGTTTCGGCTGCCGGGTGATGGCGCTCGACCTCAGCGAGGAGCACAACGTACGCCACCGCGCGGCGAATGCCCGACGAGGGCTGGACGACCTGATCGAGGTCGTGTCGGGCTCCCTCAACCGCCTGCCCTACGAGGCGCACCGCTTCGACGTGGTCTGGTCCCTGGAGGTCCTGTGCCATGTGGCGGACCGGGACGGCGCGTTGGGCGAAGCCGTACGCGTGCTGAGGCCCGGTGGCGCACTCGTCTTCTCGGACATCATGGCGGCCGAGGACGCGTCGGCGCAGGAGCTGCGGCCCGCGCTGTCCCGTCTCGGCGTCCGGAGCCTCGCGACGCCGTCGTACTACCGGGACAGCCTGTCCGCCCTCGGCCTCGAACTCGACTTCGAGGACCGCACCGAGGACCTCGCCACGCACTACGCACGCCTCCACGAAGAGGTGCGGCACCGCAGCGGGGAACTGCGCGGTGTCATCAGCCCGGCGTACGTGGACGGGCTGCTCGCCAACCTGCCGCTGTGGGTGGACATCACGCGGCACGGCCTGCTGCGCTGGGGGATTTTCCACGCGCGCCGGGCCCCCGCTGCCTGACGGTCGGGGCCGCCCGGGTCCTGACGGAAGGCGTCGCACACCCTCGTCGCACACCCTCACGGATAATGGCCGGATGTCCAGTTCTGTGGTCTCGGCTCGGGAAGCCGACGTGCTCGCTCTGCTCGGGGAGCACCTCAGCAACGCGGAGATCGCCGCGCGGCTCTTCATCTCCGTGCGCACTGTCGAGTCCCATGTCTCTTCGCTGTTGCGCAAGTTGGAGGTGCCCGACCGGCGGGCGCTGTCCCGCCGGGCGGCGGCGTCGAGCCGTGGCCCGGCACCCGACGCGGTGGGCCGACTGCCCGCACCCCTGACGACGTTCGTCGGCCGCGGGCGGGAACGCGAGGAACTGGCGACGGCGGTGCGGACGCACCGGCAGGTGACCGCGGTCGGCCCGGGCGGGGTGGGCAAGACGCGGCTCGCCCTCGCGGTGGCCGCGGACGTCACGGACGACTTCGCCGACGGCGCGTGGTTCGTCGATCTGGCCCCGCTCACCGACCCCGGCAGGGTGGACGCGGCGGTCGCGGCCGCGGTGCACGTGGGCGAGCAGCCCGGGCGCGGACTCGCCGAGGTGCTCACGGCGGCTCTGGCGGGCCGTGAGGCCCTGCTGGTCCTGGACAACTGCGAGCACGTGAGGGAGGGCGTCGCGCCCTTCCTGGAGCGGCTGTTGGCGGCCTGCCCTCGGTTGCGGGTCCTCGCGACGAGCCGGGCCCGGCTTCTGGCGCCCTTCGAACGGGTCTTCTCCGTCCCGCCGCTGTCACGGGCCGGTGGCGACGAGTCGGAAGCGGTGACCTTGTTCATGGAGAGGGCGGCGGCCGTGGGGTGGCCGCCGGGCCCTGCGGTCGGCGAGGGGGTCGTGGACCTGTGCGAGCGGCTCGACGGCATGGCGCTCGCGATCGAACTCGCGGCGGCACGGTGGCCGACGCTCGGTCTCGACGGGCTGACGGCCGGTCTCTCCGACCAACTGCGGATGCTGGCGGGCGGCGCCCGCGCCGACGACCGGCACCGGTCGTTGCGGGCCGTGCTCGACTGGAGCCATGGCCTTCTCGCCCCGCAGGACCAGGCGCTGTTGCGGCGGGTTGCGGTGTTCGTGGCGCCGTTCACGGTGGACGCGGCGGTGAGTACGGCCCTGGGGGGTGACGCGGAGGTGGGCGGGGCCGACTCCGTGGCCGGGTTCGACTCCGCGGACGGGGTCGACTCCGTGGCCGGGCCCGGCTCCTGGGCTGCGGTCGCCGACGGGCTCGGGCGGCTTGCCGAGCACAGTCTGCTGACCGCGGTCCCCTCCGCGACCGGCACCCGGTACCAGGCGCTGGAGACCATCCGCCAGTACGGCACGGAACAACTCGTCCACGCCGGTGAACTGACCGGCGTCCGGTCCCGGCACCTGGCGTGGTGCCTGGCCGGTGCGGAAGACCTGCGGGACGGCGCGGACACCGGCGGCGACGAGTGGCGGGCCCGCTTCGACGCGGGGGCGCAGGACATCAGGGCCGCCCTGGCCTGGGCGCGCGGCAGGCCCGAGCAGCGCGCCGACGCCCGTCGTCTCGCCGGACTCCTCGCCGAGCTGGCCTTCGCCCGCCATCTCGTCGCCGAGTCGCAGGAGCGGTTCGAGCAGGCCGCCGAGCTGGCCGGGGAGTCGTCGGACGACGCCGGGGCCGCCGCGGCACTGCGTCGGGCCGCCGGGGTGGCCGGGTGCCGCCGTCTCGGCGACGACATGTTCCGCCTGCACCGGGCCGCCGCCGACGCCGCTCGCCGAGCCGGCGACACCGCCGACGCCTGCCGCGACCTCGCGGCGGCCGCCACCGTCGCCTACCGCTTCTCCACGTCGTTCCCGGCCATCCCCGTCGAGGCGGAGATCAAGGACGTACTGGCGCAGGCGCACGAGATGTCCGACGCGGGCGACACGGCGGCCGAGGCGGCGCTCGCGCTGGCCGAGGCGGCGGTGACCGCGGATGCCTTCGGCGCGCTGCAAGGGGGCGCGGACAACACCGCGCGGGAGACGGTCGCGTACGCCGAACGCGCCGTCGCGCTGGCCCGGCTGACCGGCGACCCCGTGGCCGAGTCGGCCGCTCTCGACGCGCTCTCGGGCGCCCGGTGCTGGGCAGGCGAGTCCTTCGGCGCGGCTGAGGCCGCCCGCCGCCGGATCGACGTCCTGGCGAGGTCGCCGCGCACCCCGGCGGCGACGCACGAGGTGATGGACGCACTGGCCATGGCGGCCGGAACGGCGCTGGGCGTGGGGGAGTTGCCGCAAGCCCGGCGCTGGAGCGGGCAGCTGGCGAGTCATCCGTTGCTGGCTGAGGCGGGCCATCAGGCCACGTCGTGGCTCCTCGTCACGGACGCGTTCGCCGGCCACGCCGATGACGTGCTCGCTCGCGCCGTCGGATTCCGCGAGGCGTGGGAGCGCAGCGGCCGCCAGCGCTCACTCTCGCTGGGCGCCGCGGCCGCGTCGGTCGCCATGATCCACGGCCTGCGCGGCGACGTGGAGGGGCGGGCGGACTGGCTGGCCCTCGTGGAGCAGGCCGACACCGCCGAACAGCACCGCAAGGGTTACGGCGCCGTCTTCGACGCCATGGTCCGGCTCCACCACGGAGATCCGGACGCCGCCCTGTCGAGCGTCGCACGGTCCCCGGACGCGGTGTGGAAGTGGGTGTGCTGGGTCTGGCTGCACTGGTACGTGACTCTCCGGGCGGAGGCGTCGGTGCTGGCCCGCCACCCGGAGGCCCAGTCCCGCGTCGACTCCGCCCGCACCGTCGTGGCGGGCGACGCGCTCGCCGCCGCGCAGGTGGAACGGGCACAGGCGCTGCTCGACGAGGACGTGCCACGCCTCCTCGCGACCCGGGCCGCGTTCCAGGCGGCAGGCTGCCCGTACCAGGCGGCGCGGACGCTGCTGCTCGCGGGCGGCGCGCACGCGGACCGGGGGAGGGCGGCACTGACGTCCCTCGGCCTCGACCCGATCACCGGCCGACAGGAACAGCGAACCGAGCCGCCCGAGTGAGGCCACCCCGCCCCGACCTCACCCCACCGCCCGTCTGACGAGCGCACCGATCCGCGCCTCCACGTCCGGGATCACCTCGCGCAGCGCGAAGCCGGCCGCCCACATCGGTCCCTCGTCCAGCTGGGCCAGATCGCTGAACCCGAGGGTCGCGTAACGGGCCTTGAACTTGGCGGCACTCTGGAAGAAGCAGACGACCTTTCCGTCGAGCGCGTAGGCGGGCATCCCGTACCAGAGCTTCGGCGCGAGGGCCGGGGCGTTCGCCGTGACGACGGCGTGCACCCGCTCCGCCATGATCCGGTCGGAGTCCTCCATCTCGGCGATCCTCGCGAGAACGTCCCGCTCGGCCTCCGCCGCCTTGTCCGCACGCGAGCCGCGACGGGCCGCCGCCTTCAACTCCTTGGCGTGGTCCTTCATCGCGGCCCGCTCCTCGGCCGAGAACCCCTCGTGAACGTCTACGGTGCTCATCTTCCACCCCTGCGCTGTCGATCCATGATCCGTGCCGCCGCCGTTGGACGGCGGCCCGTTCGCTGTGATCACAGCCTGCCCGGTCGCAGGTGCGGACGGCTTCCGTGCTCACCACGGAAAGCACCACGGAAAGCACCGCGGAAGCCACGGACCGCGCACTCGGAGAGGAGGACGGTGAGAGTGCCCGCTAGGATCGCCGTGTGATGACGGCCTGGTCTTCTTCCGGTACGCGTCGGAGCCGCTCGATGGTGGCTCTGTGGCGCGTCGTGGGGCTGGGGATCGTTCTGTTCGGACTGGTGTTCACGCATGTGGCCAGTCCCGAGACGACCAGCCGTCACCTCGGGTCGAGCCATGGTGTGGTGGCGGCGGGTTCGGCCGCCGTTTCGGGGGACTCGGCGGGGCGTGATGCGTCCGTCGTCGCGGATGTGCCGGGGCAGGAGCGGCACGACCATCCCCCCTCGCACACTGTCGAGGAGTGCGCGTTGGGGCAGCCTCCGCAAGGGCCCGGTGTCGATCTGCCCTGTCTCTCGCCGCTGGACTCCACGTGGCGGGATGACGCGCCCGCGCCTGTGACTGCTCAGCGCGTCGCGGGGCGCGACTTCGTGGCTCCGATAGCGCACGCCGCCGACCTGACGATCCTCCGCGTCTAGACCGGCCGGTCTGCTTCGACCGGTCTGTCCTCGTCCCGGCCGCAGGTGCCAGTGCGCCTCCGGTCCGGGCAGCTGTCGCGCGGAGGGTCTGTGCTGCCTCGGCCGTACGTCCGCAATCTGTTGTACGTCCTCCTGCTTGCCGCCGTGCTCGTGTGCTCCGGCGGGCATCATTACGGCCAGGGTGCCGAAGGGCCGTTGGCGTCTTCCGGACTTCATGTGAGCACGGGGGGCGCCGACGATGCGGCGGGCGAGGGGGCCGACGAGGGCGACGGGGGTGATGTGCCCGTGCCCCCGTCTTCCGGTCACTGTCACGAGATCGGTTCGAGCCCCGGTCCCGGCGGCTCCGGTTCCGGCGTGCCGTCGTCCATCCGGCTCTACGCACTGGTGAGCGCCACCGCCCCGGCCGCGAGCGCGGAGCACGCGTCGGCGTCGCGTCCCCCGGGCGCCGCGCCGGGCGGTGACACGGGCGGCGGAGGCGGTCGGGCCGCCCTCAACTCGCTGTGCAGGTGGCGCATATAGGGGGCCCGTGGTCCCCGTATGCCTCCACCCCCCAACGAGAGCGAAGAAGAAGCGAAGAGATGCATTCTCCGATCGCGCACGAATCCGCCCACGCCGCTCATTCCGCCCATGTCCCCGACTCCGCGAACGCCCCCGACTCCGCGAACGCCCCCGAGTCCGCCCACGCCGCCGCCTCTGCCCACGCCGCAGGCTCCGTCCGCTCCGCCCACCCCGTCCATCAAGTCGTCGCCCCCACCGGATCCACCCTCTCCGGCCTCGTCGGAAACACCCCCGTCCTGCGCGTCTCCGACCCCCTTACCCCGCCCGGCCACGGCTTCTGGGCCAAGTTGGAAGGCTTCAACCCCGGTGGGATCAAGGACCGGCCAGGGCTGCACATGGTCGAACGAGCGCGTGCGCGCGGTGAGTTGCGGCCCGGCTGCCGCATCGTCGAGTCGACCAGCGGCACCCTCGGCCTCGGCCTCGCGCTGGCCGGTACGGTCCACGGGCACCCCGTCACCCTGGTCACCGACCCGGGCCTGGAGCCGTCCATGACGCGACTGCTCGCCGCCCATGGCGCGACCGTCGACACGGTGCCCGAGCCGCACCCCACCGGTGGGTGGCAGCAGGCCCGCCGCGACCGCGTCGCCGAACTCCTCGCCGAGCACCCGGGATCCTGGTGCCCCGACCAGTACGGCAACCCCGACAACGTCGCCGCCTACACCCCGCTCGCCCTCGAACTCGCCGCGCAGCTCGGCCACATCGACGTCCTGGTGTGCAGCGTCGGCACGGGCGGCCACTCCGCCGGCATTTCCCGCGTCCTGCGGCAGCTCTACCCCGGGCTGCGCCTCGTCGGCGTGGACACCGTCGGCTCGACCATCTTCGGCCAGCCCGCCAGGCCCCGGCTCATGCGCGGCCTGGGATCGAGCATCTACCCGCGCAATGTCGCCTACGAGAACTTCAGCGAGGTCCACTGGGTCTCGCCCGCCGAATCCGTCTGGGCATGCCGGAAGTTGGCGACCTCGCACTACGCGACCGGCGGATGGAGCGTCGGCGCGGTCGCGCTGGTGGCGGGCTGGCTCGCCCGGACGCTGCCACGCGACACTCGTATCGTCGCGGTCTTCCCCGACGGGCCGCAGCGCTACTTGGAGACCGTCTACGACGACACGTATTGCGCCCGGCACGGGCTCCTCGACGGGGCACCGGCCGACGATCCGGACGTCGTGCACAGTCCCGACGAGAAAGAGGTCGGCCGCTGGACCCGCTGCACCACCGTCCGGGACCCGCTGCGCGCCGAGAGCGAGGCGCGATGACGACGGCGATTGTCACGCAGGTCCGGTCCTACGACCGGAGCGTCCAGCTGCTCCTGGCCAACCAGTTCACCATCAACCTCGGCTTCTACATGCTGATGCCGTACCTCGCCCAGCACCTCTCCGGCACCCTCGGCCTCGCCGGATGGCTCGTCGGACTCGTGCTCGGCGTACGCAACTTCAGCCAGCAGGGCATGTTCCTCGTCGGCGGCACGCTCGCCGACCGGTTCGGGTACAAGCCGTTGATCGTCGCGGGATGTGTCCTGCGTACCGTCGGATTCGCCACCCTCGGACTCGTCGACTCGGTGCCCGCGCTGCTGGTCGCCTCCGCGGCCACCGGGTTCGCCGGGGCGCTGTTCAATCCCGCGGTACGGGCCTACCTCGCCGCCGACGCGGGGGAGCGCCGCGTCGAGGCCTTCGCGCTGTTCAACGTCTTCTACCAGGCGGGCATCCTGCTGGGGCCGCTCGTCGGCATGCTGCTCACGGGCGTGGACTTCCGGGTCACCTGCCTCGTCTCGGCGGTGATCTTCGCGCTCCTGAGCGTCGTGCAGATCCGCGCGCTGCCCGCACGCAGGGGCGACGACGCGGGGACGAAGGGGGAGGCCGGTGCCGGTGAAGGTGCCGGTTCGGGTGACGGCGTCCTCGCGCAGTGGCGCCGCGTCGTCCGCAATCGTGCCTTCCTGCTCTTCTCGACGGCCATGATCGGCTCGTACGTCCTGGCCTTCCAGGTCTACCTTGCGCTGCCCCTGGAGGTACGACGCCTCGGCGGTGACGGCGACTTCGGTACCGTCGCCGTCGCGCTGCTCTTCGCAGTCTCCGGCCTCGCGACCATCCTCGGGCAGACCCGCGTGACCGCCTGGTGCAAGGAACGGCTGACGCCCGGACAGGCCCTGGCCCGGGGCCTGTTGTGCATGGGTGTCGCCTTCGTGCCGCTCCTCGCGGCGACGGCTCTGCCGGTGCCGGACGGGGGAACCGGGCGGTGGCTGCTCGCCGCCGTCCCGCCGACGCTCGCCGCGCTGCTGCTCGCCCTGGGCACGATGATCGCGTACCCCTTCGAGATGGACACGATCGTCCGGCTGGCGGGGAACCGGCTGGTCGCCACGCACTACGGCCTCTACAACACCATCTGCGGCGTCGGCATCACGATCGGCAATCTGCTGACGGGAGCCGCCCTGGACGCGGCGCGGGAGGCGGGGATGTCGGCGCTGCCGTGGCTCGCGCTGCTGCTGCTCGGCCTCGGCTGCTCGGGAGCTCTGTACGGGCTGCACCGCGCGGGACGGCTGACCCCCGTGCCGTCGTCGGAGGAGCGGTCGGTGCGGGCCTGACCTGATGGACTGACCGAAGACCGCACACCACCCCGGTCCGGTCGGCGCGCGGCGTGAGTGCCGCGCGCCGACCGGGCCGGATCACGCGGAGTCGATCCCTCCGGCGCACGCGGCGCCCGGCTCCGGGGTCTGCGGGCCCTGCACGTACTTGCTGAAGAACTCCCCGACCCGCGGGTCGGCGGCGCTGTCCACGGTCAGCTGATGTCCCCAGGCCGACAGCATGATGGGGCTCCCCTGTTTTTCGACCGGGCTCATCAGGCTGTACGAGGTCCGGGAGACCTTGTCGGCCAGCTTCTTCACTTCGGCGTCGGGGGCCTTGCCGTTGTACGTGACCCAGACGGCGCCGTGTTCGAGGCTGTGCACGGCGTTCTCGTTCGGTATGGGCTTCTTGTAGACCTTGGCCTCACAGGTCATCCAGGCCTGGCTGTGGTCGCCGCCTACCGGCGGGGTCATCGGGTAGTCGACGGCCTTCTCGACGTGGTTGCGGCCCAGCTTCTTCGCGTCCCACGTCTTCTCGCCCCGCACGGGCTTCTTCGCGGCGGCGGCGTTCTGTTCCTCCTTGTCGTCGGCCCGGTCGACGGCGTACGCGCCGAAGCCGATGAGTGCGGCGACGATGACCGTGCTCACCGAGACGGTGATGATGCGGTTGCGGCGCTCGCGTGCCTGCTCGGCGCGCTGCATGGCCTCGACGCGGGCTCTGCGTTCGGCGGCGACGGCTTTCTTGCCGGGCTTGTTGGCGGTGGTGGGTCTGTTCGGCTTGCTGCCGGAGTTGGACTTGGCCTTGGCCATGGGGGTTCCCTGTCCCCGCCGCACGGGGCGCGGCGGTGGTGGCGGAGTCTGGGCGGTGGATGCCGTGTCGTGACGGGGTCCGCCTAGGTCCGCTGCACCTGGAGCATGTGGAGGTCGGGAGAGCCGCGGTTCGAGGGCTGTTCCGGCGCCGGGCCGGGCGCCGAAAGGGCCTGGGGGTAGGGCACTTGCCGGTGCGGGTCCGCGAGCGTCGGCCCTGCCGGGGCGGGCGTCGCGCGGACGCCGTGGGCGGAGGGCGCGCAGCAGTGGTCGTCGTCCGGGCAGTCGGGGCTTCCGACGGCTGCGGCGCGGTGGCGGGGGGAGGCGGAGCAGTCGGCAGGCGCCGTCCGGGTGACGACGGTCGCGTGGCCCGTACCCTCATGCGCTCCGTCGGGAGCGACTGGGGCGAGGCACATGAACAAGGTGGCGACGAGGGAGACGAGCGCAGCGGTGGGTGCGACGTGGCGCCAGGCGTGCTGGGCCGTGCGGGTCCACTGCGACGGTCGTCTCATCGCTGGGCATCGTAGCGATCGGTGGGCGGGGGCCGTGCGGCTCCCCCCTCCGCACCTGAAGGCCGCCCACCGCCTTGCCGCCGGGGCTTGTTGGGCGTCCGACCGCCGGTGGTCCCTACCCGCGCAGTTCCCCGCGCCCCTGACAGGCGGCTCGCCCACCTCCAGGGCTCGGTGCCGGTCCCGTCTCCCTCATCCCCCTCACGCCCGTCACCAACAGCGCCGCGCTGCGCAGTCGCAGCGCCCCGTCCTTCTCGTGGGGGCGCAGGGTTTCTGTGAGGAGGGCGTGGGCCCGGGTGCGGGTCTCGGGGGTGACCTGGCTGGTCAGGTGGCGGCCGGGGCCCGAGTCGAGGAGGAACGCCGCCGCGTCGGCCGCGTCCCTGCCCCACGTTCCGTACGTCTCGACCCGCCTCGCCTCGACGTGGTCGAACCCGGCTGCCGACAGTACCTCGCACGTCCTGGCGGCGTCCGCGAGGGAGAACATGCCGGGGCCGCCGGGAGCGCCGAAGCCGCCCAGGGGGAGCAGGTCGCCCAGTGCGGCGAACGCCCGGAGCCACTCGTTGGCCTCGGGGTACGCGCCGCAGATGAACGCCGCCCGGCCGCCGGGGCGCAGCGCGCGGGCGATGTTGCCGAAGCCTGCCACGGGGTCGGCGAAGAACAGGACGCCGTAACGGCTGATCGCCACGTCGTACGAGCCCGGGGCGAACGGGTGGACCTGGGCGTCGCCCTGCGTGAAGGAGACGTTGTCCAGGCCCTCGCGGCGAGCGGCCCGGCGTGCCCCGGCCAGCATGGGTGCCGACAGGTCGAGGCCCAGCGCGTGACCGCCGTGCGCGCGGCGGGCGGCCAGCCGGGTCGTCTGCCCGGCGCCGCAGCCGACGTCCAGGACGCGATCGCCGGCGCCGACCGAAGCGGCGTCCAGGAGCGGGGCGTTGAAGCCCGCGTTCACCGCGTCCCAGCGCTCCTGGTTGCCGGCCCAGTGCTCACCCTCGTAACCGTTCCACGCCTGTGCCTGCTCGGTGTTGATGATGCTCTGCACTCCGTCCCCCTGACGCATGCCGATATGGGCGCACCGATAGAATGGGCGCTCGCCCAAACAGTATGGGCGAACGCCCATACTTGCAACGGGGCGTTACGTGCGCCGAGTTGTGTCGGCGCCGTCGATGCCGAGGAGGAAGTCATGTCACCGCGCGGAGTCGCGATCCCCGATCTACGCGAGCGGCTGTTCGGCGCGGCGGAGCGGATCGTCGCGCGCGAGGGTGCCGCGGCGCTCACCAGCCGGGCCATCACCACTGAGGCGGACTGCGCCAAAGGCATACTGCACACGCACTTCGGAGGTGTGGACGCCTTCGTCGCCGAGCTCGTGCTCGACCGGTTCGCGCGCACCGCGGCCCGCGCCCAGGGGCTCCCCGGCCGTGCGGGTCAGGACACCGTCGCGGCGAACCTGACCGGCGTCGCGCTCGGGCTCCTCGACTCCCTCGACCCGAGGGTCGTCGGCCTGGCCCTGACGAGCAACGCCACCTCCCGGCACATCCGCGACGCACTGGCGGAGGGGTCCCCCGGCTTCTGCGCGATCCAGCGCGCGCTCACCGACTACCTCGACGCCGAGGTGCGGCTCGGCCGCGTCGCGGACGGCACCGACACCGCCATGACGGCGCTCGCTCTCGTCGGCACCGTCCACCACCTCCTGATGACGGGCGGCTGGGCCGGCGCGCCCGACCCGCGCGAGCAGGCCGAGCGACTGGTCGCCCTGCTCGTGTCGCGGTGAACGCGCGGCGGCCCCCGGCTCCGTGGCGGCGCGCGCTCACTCGTCGCAGCACGCCGCCACGGACTTCGTCAGCCGGGGACCCGCGAACCGCGTGCCGCTGACCAGTCGCATCGCGGGGCCGTACGTCGCCACCGCGGACGGCCCCGTGAAGTACAGGCCCGGCACGCTGGAGGAGAAACCCTTGTCCAGCACGGGGAATCCGCCGACACGTACCAGGTCCGCGCGGAGCTCGGGGGAGAGGAACTCCAGGGACTCCAGCTGGACGCGGTAGCCCGTCGCGGCCAGGACGTGCTCGGACTCGACGGTCTGGGTACGCCCGTCGGGCGTCGTCGTCCGCAGCGTGATCCCACCGCCGTACGCCTCCGCCCCCGTGATCTCCCGCCCCGCGAGGACGGGCACTCTGCCCTCGAACCGCTCCCTGAGCCACCACGCCCCGCCCGGCCGCAACGCGCGCTCGGCGAGCCGGAGCCGGGCGGCCGCGGGCAGCCGACGGAACGCGGCGGGCTGACGCGTGAGGCCGTACAGGGTCCAGGAGCGGCCCGCCGGGGTGTCGGGGCGCCACTGCGGTCCCGACGGCGGCGCGTCGAACCGCACCCGTGGACCGCGTGCCACCACCCGCACGTCCGCGCCCGCCTCATGGAGCAGCGCGGCACTCTCCAGTGCGGACTGACCGGCTCCGACGACGGTGACGCTCCGCCCCGCGAAGCTGCTCGGGTCGGTCTGCTGGGAGCTGTGCGAGATCAGGCCGAGGGCCGCGGGCCCGCCGGACGCCGCCGCCGCGAGCGGTGCGGGCAGATGCGCGAACCCGGTGAGTCCGGTGGCCACGACGACCGCCCCCGCCCTGAGCACCTCGCCCGACGACAGCTTCACGCGGAACCCGTCCGCGCCTCGGTCGACCGCGGCCACCCGCTCGTCCTCGACCCGGGGGACGAGCCGCTCCCGGAACCACCTCCCGTACCGCAGGAACAGACCCACAGGCACCTGGTCGTGGTCGCCGAGCCGCCGCTCGCCCGCGTCGCGGCAGTAGTCGTCGAGCGTGAACCCCTCGCGCGGGGTCGCCAGTTCGGTCGCGGCGGGCGGCGTCCGCAGGAGCATGCCGGCGGGCATGCGCCGGGCCCAGCTCGCCACGGGGGCGCCGAAGATCCGTACGGGCATGCCGCGTGCCCTGAGGTGTGCGGCGGCGGACAGGCCGTACGGGCCCGCCCCGATGACGACGACGGTCTTGGACATGGGGGTCCCTCCCAGCGGAACACGCGGAGCAGGCGGAACATGCGGATGGCAGGCCGGAGTCGCTCCCGTCCACGACGGCCAGCGCGGTGGACGCGCAGGAAGCCGGGTCAGACGGTCAGCGGCGGGCGGGCCGGAGGGCCCCGTCGTACCAGTGCGTCCGCGAGGAGGAGGGGGAGGGGGAGCGCGCGGGCCGGTCGCGTCGGACGGTGCGTTGCCGTCGAGGGCGGTGGCATGAGAGCCGACGGGGCCCGCAACGGGCGCAGCAGCCGCGCCAGGAAGGCCCAGAGGAGGCGCAGGGTCCGGACGAGGGAGACGCCGCCGACCGGGCGGGGCGCGACGGTCGGCGCGGGGGAGCGGGTGCCTGAGCGCGGCCTCCTGCGGGCCAGGGCCCACCGGGTGCGGCCCGTCCCGTCCTGCGGCAGGGCGAGGCGGAGCGACAGCGCGGTGTGGAACAGGACCGCGGCGGCGACCGTCCGGGTGTCCCACGCGGGCGCGGGCCCGAACATGGACCCGAACACGAGGTGATACGCGGCGACGGCGAACAGCGTGCCTGCCAGCGGGAGGACGGAGGACCGCGACGCCGGACGTGCGGCCGCCCCCGGCGGCGCGGTGGTCCTGCGACCGTTGCGCGGCCGGGAGCGAGGCGTCGGTCCCGAAGTCTCCATGACGCCACCATCATGGTGCGTCAGCTCGCGGCTGTCACCCGGGGCGGCGCGGTCACGGCCCCGCCGCCGCCCTGAACAAGCCGCATGTGAGCGGGAGTTGCCGGTTCGGCTGCGAACGCCTCGCGTACGGCAACGGCAACGGCAACGGCAACGGCAACCGTTACCGAAACGGCAACCGCTACCGCCTGAGCACCGCCTCCATCACCGCCTTCGCGATCGGCGCCCCCAGTCGGCCGCCCGCGATCTCGGAGCGGGAGATGTCCATGTCCTCGGGATCGACGAGCACCGCGACCGCCACCGGTGACGTGCCGTCCGGCTGCTTGGCGTACGAGACGAACCACGCGTACGGGCGTTCGTCGCGCACATCCGCGCCGTGCTGCGCGGTGCCCGGCTTGCCGCCCACGGTGACGCCCCGCATGCGCACCTTGTCCGCCGTGCCGTCGGTCACCGTGTGCTCCATCATGGCCTGCACCTTCTTCGCCGTGTCCACGGAGACGGCGCGGTCCAGCACCTCGGGTTCGGCCTTCTCGATCACCGACAGGTCGGGGCCGCGCAGCTCGTCCACCATGTACGGCTTCATCACCTTGCCGTCGTTGGCGAGGCCCGCGACGGTCATGGCCATCTGCAGGGGTGTGCTGGTCACGCTGCCCTGGCCCATGCCGGTCAGCGCGGTCTGCGGCTTGTCCAGTTCCTTCGGGTAGGCGCTCGCCGCCGACCGTACCGGCGTGAACTGCTCCTTGTTGAACCCGAACTTCTCCGCGGTCTCCCGCATCTTGTCCTTGCCGGTCTTCAGCGCCGCGTCCAGGAAGACGTTGTTGCACGACCACTGCATCGCCGTCTTCATCGACACCTCGTCGCACATCGAATTCGGAACGACGTTGCCGATCTCCGTGGTGCTGAGCGGCAACCGGTACGGGGCACGAGCGCCGGACGGGGCGTCGATGTCGGTCACCGTGCCGTGCTCCAGCGCCGCGGCAGCGGTGAGGATCTTGAAGGTGGAGCCGGGCGGGTAGGTCTCGCGCGTCGCCCTGTTGTTCAGCGGTTTGTCCTTGCGCCGGTCGAGCTCCCGGAACGCCTCGCTCTCCTTGCCGGAGATACCGGCGAAGACCGACGGGTCGTACGAAGGGGTGCTCGCCATCGCGAGGATCCTGCCGGAGCGCGGGTCGATGGCGACCACCGCGCCCTTCGCGTCGAGATCCGTCAGCCCCTTGTAGGCGGCCTTCTGCGCCTTGGGGTCGATGGTGGTGACGACGTCGCCGGGCCGCGGCTTCTCCCTGGTCAGGACATCCAGGGGGCTGCCGAGGAGCCTGCGGTCCTTGCCGCTCAGGAGGTCGTTCTCGACGCCTTCGAGGAACGTCGCGCCCTGGGCCTGCGAGAAGTAGCCGGTGACCGGCGCGTACATCGGACCTTCCTTGAAGGTGCGCTTGTACTTGAGGTCGGAACCCGGCGTCGCCACGGAGCCAGTGATCGCCTTGCCGCCGACGACGATGTCACCGCGCGGAGCGCTGAACGTGTCGATCTGCACCCGCCGGTTCTTCTTGTGCTCGGCGAGGCTGTCGGCGCGGGCGAACTGCACCCACGTGGCTCGTACCAGCAAGGACAGCACGAGGACCCCACAGAAGACGGCTATGTGCCGCATTGTCCTGTTCATGAGCCGAGCAGAGCAGCTCCATGGCCGATGTGTCCAAGATGGATATGGAGGGCGTACCGATCAAACTCGGATATCGTTGCTGTTCGTGGACCTGATACTGCATCTCCGGTGCTTCGTGGCTGTTGCAGAAGAGTCACATTTCGGCCGTGCCGCCGCCCGTCTCGGCACGGCTCAGCCGCCCCTGTCGCAGCGCATCCAGCGCCTGGAGCGTGAGCTCGGGGTGCGGCTCTTCGAGCGCAACAGCCGACAGGTGACGATCACCAAGGGCGGGACGCTCCTCCTTGACGAAGCCCGCGAGCTGCTGGCCCGCGCGGAGGCCCTGATGGCGACCAGCCGCCGCATCCGGGACGGCGACGCCGGGCTGCTGCGCGCCGCGCTGCCGCCCGACATCGCCGGGGAGACCGTCGCCGAGATCCTGGCGGAGTTCCGGCGGCGGCACGCGGACGTCGAACTGGAGCTGCACGAACTGTCCACCTCGGAGCAGCTCGCCCGGTTCGCCTCGCACGACCTCGACGTCGGGCTCATCCACCACCCCTGCGACGTCACGGGCCTCGGCCTCGGCCCCGTCCTCCGGCGCGAACTGGGCGTACTGCTGCCGCGCGACGCTCCCGCCGCCGCACGCGACGAGGTGCCGCTGAGCGCCCTCGCCGACCACGACCTGATCCTCTTCCCGCGCGCCAACGCGCCCGCCCTGCACGACGACCTGCTCACCACCTGTGCCCGCAACGGCTACACGCCCCCCGCCATCCGGCACGGTCAGGGCCCCAGCTTCATCCGCGGCCTCATCCGCTCCGCCGGCTCCGTGGCCTTCCGGCCGCGCGAGAGCCGCTCCGTCGACGGGACCGTCGATGCCCCCGTCGACGATCCCGAGATCGTGTGGCGCCCGCTGGCCGGAGCGCCCCTCGCCCTGCGCAGCTCGGTGGCGTGGCCGCAGGGGCGCAGCGACGCCGCCGTCACCGCCTTCGCCGACGCCACGACGCACGCCATGTGGAAAACTGCCGCGGTGACCACCGACCTGCCCTCGCGCCCCGTCCACCTGCGCCCGGCGGCGGAGTACTACCTGTGAGCAGCACCCGGGGCCTCCTGCGAGAGGCGTTCGCCCAGGCCGGTGTCACAGGCCGCCTGCACGCCGTCGACATCGACTCCGGCGTGGAGGTCGACTTCGGCGCGGACCAGCCGGTCGTCACCGCAAGCGTGCACAAGCTCTGCCTGCTCGTGACGCTCCACCAGCGGGCCGCGGCGGGGGCGTTGGACCTCACCGAGCAGGTCGAGTGCCCCGCGGACCTGCGTACGCCCGGGCCCACCGGCCTGTCCGCCATGCTCGACCCCGTCCGCATGTCCCTGCGCGACATCGCCTTCCTGATGATGGCCGTCAGCGACAACACCGCAGCGGACCTCCTCCTCGCCCGCGTCGGCCTGGACGCCGTCAACCTGACCACCGCCGCGCTCGGCCTGGACCGTACGCACGCGACACACACCTTCGGCGAACTCCTCGCCACGATGAAGGAGGACGCGGGGCCCGGCGGCGCGCAGGCGCTCACCGATCCCCACGTCATCGCACGGCTGCGGGCCCTCGACCCCGCTCGCGGCAACCGCAGCACCCCGCGCGACATGACCCGCCTCCTCGCCGCCGTCTGGCGGGACGAGGCGTGCGCCCCCCAGCACGGTCCCGCGCTGCGCCGCCTCCTCGGCCTCCAGGTCTGGCCGCACCGGATGGCGTCGGGCTTCCCCTTCGACGACGTCCACGTCGCGGGCAAGACGGGCAGCCTGCCCACGTTGCGCAACGAGGTCGGCGTCGTCGAGTACCCCGACGGCGGCCGCTACGCCGTCGCCGTCTTCACCCGCGCCGCGAGCACCGCGGCGATCCTCCCCGCGGCCGACGCGGTCATCGGCACGGCGTCCCGCATCGCGGTCGACGCGCTGCGGGCGGAGGCGGGGAGGGCGGCGCGAGGAGGCGCCGACTGAGGCTGCGCCCCGGCCCGTGACCGGCGCGGCGCTTGCCCGCGGCTGTGCCGCGCCTGCCTGCGGCAGTGTCGTGCCCGCGGTCGGCGGACGACGCCGCGCCCTCGGCCCGTGATGCGCGCCGGGGCCTCGGGCACGCGGCCGACGCCGCACCTCAGGCCCACGGACGCGCCGCCCGCAGCACCCCACGCCTGCCCCCGCCCCGCTGCTCACGCGGGTTCCCGTGCCGTGTCCCGCGCAGCCGACGGCACCGGTGGCGCGCTCCCGTCGCGTTCCGCGGCCCAGCGCCTCGACCAGGGCCCCGGCCACCAGAACCACCGGCCGAGGTCCACGTCCAGGTCCAGGACCGGTACCAGGACCGTGCGGACGGCGTAACTCGACGCTGATGATCGCCACCGGGGCCGTGGTGGCCGTGCTGCCGCTCCTCACGTACCGCGGCCCGGCCCTCCGGCTCTTCCCGCTGCTCTCCGTCGGGTCCGCCGCGGTGCTCACGCCCTGGGCGCGGCCGGGAGCTGCACCTCCCGGCCGCACCGCGTGCGGCGGGTCCCCGTGCGGGTGGGCCGGGGGCGCGGGCTATTCGATCTCGCGCATCATCTTCTCCATCGAGCCGACCGTGTGCCGGGTCTGCGCCAACTCCTCGCGGGTCTGCCGCATCTCCTCCAGGGAGCGCCGGTGCAGCTCGACGTTGTCCTCGAGCAGCTGCGCGTACCGCGCGGCGAGCGTCTTGTACTGCTCCTCGCGGGCGGCCAGCATCCGGGCGCGCCAGGTGGCGGCGATCTGCCAGACGAGGACGATCAGCAGCAGGAAGAACCCTGCCGCGCCGACCGCTCCGACCCAGTCGCCCACGTCCCCGCCGTCGGCGAGCGTCACCAGTTGTCCGTTCACTTCGCTGCCTCTTTCGCGGTCTCCACGGTTTTCTCCCGGGTGTCCGTGAGGGTCAGGACCGCCCGGTGGACGAGTTGTGGCGTCAACGCGTAGAAGAACGGCGCCACTTCGTAGTACTTCATCTGTTTTCCGTCCTCGCTCACCTCGAGCGAACCGACGACGAGGCCGGCCCCCTCGAGCAGCTTCAGGTGCATGTGCAGCAGAGGGCGGCCCATGCCGATCTCGCGGGCCAGCGCGCTGACGTAGTTGCGGCGCTCGGTGAGCGCCGCGACGATCCGCATGCGGTGTGGATTGCCCAGGGCGGTGAGCGCCTTCAGGAGCGCGTCGCCCGTCGGCTCCGGAACCGGTTCCTCGGTCATCGGGGTCTCTCCTCGGTGCCTGTCAAGAAACGCTGACACCTGTGCGGAGGACGTGTCAAAGATTCCTGACACATCTCAGGGTCAGATGGGGGACATCTCAGGGTCGGCCCTCGACCCTCACGGAACCCGTACGGGCGACGACGCCACCCCGACCCGTACGGGTCACCAGAACGCGCCGTCCCCCCGCACCTGCGCCTTGAATGAACGGGTGACAGCGCCTCCCGACGACTGCCTCGCGCGCAACGAGTGGATCTGCGGTGAGTACCTGAGCACCCGCCGCCAGATCCTGCTCGACGCGGTCGTCCAGCACCTCCAGCTGACGTCGCTCTCCGTCCTGATCGCGCTCGTCGTCGCCGTTCCGCTGGCCGTGCTCGCCCGCCGCTGGGGATGGGCCGCGGGCCCGGTCCTCGCGCTCACCACCGTCCTGTACACCATCCCCTCGCTCGCGATGTTCTCGCTGCTGCTCCCGGTGTACGGACTCTCCGCCTCACTCGTCGTCGCGGGCCTCGTCCTCTACTCGCTGACCCTGCTCGTGCGGAACATCCTCGCCGGGCTGCGCGCCGTCCCCGAGGACACCCGGCAGGCCGCCCGCGGCATGGGCTACGGCCCGGTCCGCCTCCTGCTCACGGTCGAACTCCCGCTCGCGCTGCCCGCCGCCATGGCCGGGCTGCGCATCGCCACGGTCTCCGCCGTCTCCCTCGTCACCATCGGCGCCATCGTCGGCTTCGGCGGGCTCGGCAACCTCATCTACACCGGCATGAACACCTACTTCAAAGCGCAGGTGCTCACCGCGTCCGTGCTCTGCGTCGTCATCGCCGTCGCCGCCGACCTGCTGCTGCTCGGCGTCCAACGCGTCCTCACCCCATGGGAACGGGCGACGAGGGCGGTACGCCCATGACGACACTCGGCGACGCCTGGTCGTGGCTCACCGACCCGGCGCACTGGGCCGGCGACGACGGCATCTGGCACCGGCTCACCCAGCACCTCGTCCTCACCGTCGTCTGTCTGCTGCTCAGCTGCCTCATCGCCCTGCCCGTCGCGCTCGTCCTCGGCCACCTCGGCAAGGGCGGCGCGCTCGCCGTGAACATCTCCAACGTCGGCCGCGCCGTCCCCACCTTCGCCGTCCTCGTCCTGCTGCTCCTCACCCCGCTCGGCACGTGGGGCGACGGCCCGACCGTCGTCGCGCTCGTCCTGTTCGCCGTACCGCCCCTGCTCACCAACGCGTACGTCGGCATGCGCGGCGTCGACCGCGGCGTCGTCCAGGCGGCGCGCGGCATGGGCATGACCGGACGGCAGATGCTGTGGCGCGTCGAACTGCCGCTCGCCCTGCCGCTGGTGCTCAGCGGCATCCGCATCGCCGCGGTGCAGCTCGTCGCCACCGCCACCATCGCCGCGCTCGCGGGCGGCGGCGGACTCGGCCGGATCATCACGGCGGGCTTCAACCTGGCGAGCACCCCGCAGGTCGTGGCAGGCGCCATCCTCGTCGCCGTGTTCGCGCTGCTCGTGGAGGCCGCCTTCGAGGTCGCCGAACGGTTCGCTCCGGGGTGGGCGCGGAACCGGGGGAGGGCCGGAGGATGAGGCGGCGTACGGGCGTCGCGGGCGCCGCGGCCCTGCTGCTCCTCGGCGGCTGCGCGACCGGCCCCTCCCTGGAGACCAGGGGCGAGGTCACGGAGCCTCCCGGCGACAGCAAGAGCCTCGTCGTCGGCTCCGCGGGCTTCACCGAGTCCGACCTGCTCGCCCAGATGTACACACTGCTCCTGAACAAGGCGGGCTACAGCACGCGCATCCTGTCCGTCGCCAACCGCGAGCTGTACGAACCCGCCCTGGAGTCCGGCCAGATCGACGTCGTCCCCGAGTACGCGGCGACCTTCGCCGACTGGCTCAACGCCAAGAAGAACGGCGCCGACGCGCGGCCCGTCGGCTCGCCCGACCTCGACGCGACCATGAAGGCCCTGCGCCGCCTCGCCGCCCCCCGCGGTCTCACCGTCCTCGACCCGGGCAAGGCCGTCGACCAGAACGCCTTCGCCGTCGCCGCGTCCTACGCCGAGCAGCACGAGCTCAAGACCCTCAGCGACCTCGGCCGGTCGGGTCTCAAGGTACGGCTCGCCGCGGGCGACGAATGCGTGCAGCGCCCCTACTGCGCCCCGGGCCTGAAGAAGGTGTACGGCATCGACATCACCGGAGTCGACCCCAAGGGCGTCGGCACGACCCAGGCCAAGAAAGCCGTCCAGGGCGGCCAGGACCAGATGGTGCTCACCACGTCCACGGACGCGACCCTGGACGACTTCGGTCTGGTGCTGCTCAAGGACGACAAGAAGCTGCAGAACGCCGACTACCTCGTGCCCGTCGTGAACCGCTCACGGGCGGGCAGCGAGGGCGTCGCCGCCGCGCTCGGTCGCCTCAATCCCGTCCTGACGACGTCGGACCTGGCATCGATGAACGAACAGGTCGACAGCTGGCGGCGACTGCCGCGGGACGTCGCGGAGAACTATCTGCGGGACAAAGGGTTGCTCTGACCGGCCTTCACCCGCCGGTCGGACGCGGCGTGTCGCGCGGTTCCCCGCGCCCCTCACGGGCGCTCTAGGCGTCTGACACCGAGTCGAACCACACCTCGGCCCGCTCGATGCCCTGCGCGTCCGCGTCCACCGAGCGGCGCAGCGCCTCATGCAGCTTCGCCGGGGTGAGCACGCCGAGGAAACGCGCCCCGTCGAGCACCGCGACCCACCCCGCGTCATGCTGCAGCATCACGCCGAAGGCCTGCTTGAGCGGGGCGCCGACCGGCACCCAGGACTTCATGCGGTGCGCCAGGTCGCCGACCGTGCCGCCGGTGCCGGCGAGCGCCAGCTCGTCGAGGCCCACCCAGCCGTGCAGGTCGCCGTCGGTGTCGAGGACGACGGCCCACCGCGCCTCTTCCTCGCGCAGCCGGGCCGCGGCCTGCGCGGCGGGTTCGTCGAGCCGGGCGAGCGGCGGCTCCTCCAGGTCGTCGGTCCGGATCTCGGTGACGGAGAGCCGCTTCAGGCCCCGGTCGGCGCCCACGAACTCGGCGACGTACGGCGTCTCGGGCGCCCCGAGCACCGCCCCCGGCGTGTCGAACTGCTCGATGCGCCCCTGCCCGTACACCGCGATCCGGTCGCCGAGCCGGACCGCCTCCTCGATGTCGTGCGTGACCAGCAGCACCGTCTTGCGGACCGCGGCCTGCATCCGCAGGAACTCGTCCTGCAACTGCTCGCGCACCACCGGGTCGACGGCGCCGAACGGCTCGTCCATCAGCAGCACGGGCGGGTCCGCGGCGAGCGCCCTGGCCACGCCGACGCGCTGGCGCTGGCCGCCGGAGAGCTGTTCGGGGTACCGGGAGCCGTACGTCTTCGGGTCAAGGCCCACCAGTTCGAGGAGCTCCGCCGCCCGTGCCCGTGCCTTCGCCTTCTTCCAGCCGACCAGGGCGGGGACGGTCGCCGTGTTGTCGAGGATCGTGCGGTGCGGGAAGAGGCCGACCTGCTGGATGACGTAGCCGATACGGCGGCGCAGGCGCACCGGGTCGACGTCGGCGATGTTCTCGCCGTTCACGAAGATGCGGCCCGACGTCGGTTCGATGAGGCGGTTCACCATCATCATCGTGGTGGTCTTGCCGCAGCCCGAGGGGCCGACGAGCGTGACCAGTTCGCCCTCGGCGACCTCGAAGGAGAGGTCGTCCACGGCTGTCGTGCCGTCCGGATAGCGCTTGGTCACCTGCTCGAACCGGATCATGCCCTCACGCTAGCCGCGCCCGTCACGCGCCGCTCATCAACACCACCTCAAGGGTGCGCGGTCCATGTACTCCCTCGACCCGGTCGAGCTCGATGTCGCTGGTCGCGGAGGGCCCCGAGATCCAGGTCAGAGGCCGCGCAGGGTCGAGCCGTTCGAGGGCCTGCGGCACCGAGGCGACGACCTGTCCGGGCACCCGGACGACGCAGACGTGGTGGTCCGGCACCAGGGTGATGCGGCGGCGGCCCTGGTCCGGTGAGCCGTCCAGCACGATCGTGCCGGTCTCGGCGATCGCGACGGCGCACCCCGTCAGGACGCTGTCGACCCGGTCGAGCTCGTGCGGGGTGCTCACCGCGCGGTCGTGGATCCGCACGGGGCCGACGGCCGCCGGCCAGTGCGGCGGCAGCTCCGGCGGCACGAGCACGGTCCGGGAACCGCGCTCCGCGTACAGCCGCATCAGCAGACCGGCCACCTCGTCCTCCGTGCAGCGGTGCACGATCGCGCGGTAGTCCGCGAGGTTCTCCGCGAGCAGGTCCACGGTCTCCTCGGCGGTCCGCTCCCCGTGCTCGCGCGCGTACCCGCGGTCCACCGCCTGTTCGTACGCGAGGCCGTCGGCCGGCACGTCGGCGAGCGCCCGCCGCACGCGCCCCAGAACCCGGTCCCTGCCGCTCACCTGCCGTTTCCTTCCGTCGTACGGTCGTCTCCGCTGCCACCGCCGCCGCCCCGCGTGCGCTGCCACCAGTCACGGAACGGCTCCACCGGCACCTCCGGCAGATCCCGCGTCGCGCTCCACGCCCTGCCGGGCCCGGGGAGCGCGCGCGGATGGAGCCGCCGGGTCCGCGACGCCAGACGCTGACCCGCGCGGAGCGCACCCGGCCGGGCGAACGCGAGACCCGCCGCGCGCATCGCCGCCCGCTCCGCCGCGTGCCCCTTGGCGGGCTTCAGCGTCACCCTGTTGCCGCCCCGCGTCGCCTCGCCGCCCTGCACGACCCGCTCCCGCAGGTGCACGAGGACCTCGGGGATGTCGATCGCCACCGGGCACACCTCGTAGCAGGCCCCGCAGAGCGAGGACGCGTACGGCAGCGAGGCGTCGATCTCGCTCCCGGTGCCCCGGAGCTGCGGGCTGAGGATCGCGCCGATGGGCCCCGGGTAGACCGACCCGTACGCGTGCCCGCCCGCCCGCTCGTACACCGGGCAGACGTTGAGACACGCCGAGCAGCGGATGCAGCGCAGCGCCTGACGGCCCACCTCGTCGGCGAGGGTGTCGGTGCGGCCGTTGTCGAGCAGGACGAGGTGGAAGGTGCTCGGGCCGTCCTCGTCGGTCGTGCCCGTCCACATCGACGTGTACGGGTTCATGCGCTCGGCGGTCGAGGAGCGGGGGAGCGTCTGGAGGAACACTTCCAGGTCACGCCACGCGGGCACGACCTTCTCGATGCCGACGACGGAAATCAGCGTCTCGGGCAGCGTGAGGCACATCCGGCCGTTGCCCTCCGACTCCACGACGACCAGCGTGCCGGTCTCGGCGACCATGAAGTTGGCCCCGGAGATCCCCACCTTGGCGCGCAGGAACTTCTCCCGCAGGTGCAGCCGCGCCGCCTCCGCCAGCTCGGCCGGGGTGTCGGTGAGACCGTCCGGCGCCGGGCGGCCCCAGCCGGCCATCTCCTCGCGGAAAATGTCACGGATCTCCCCGCGGTTGCGGTGGATGGCGGGCACCAGGATGTGCGAGGGCCGGTCGTGGCCGAGCTGCACGATGAGCTCGGCGAGGTCGGTCTCGTAGGCACGGATGCCCTCCGCCTCCAGGGCTTCGTTGAGGCCGATCTCCTGCGTCGCCATCGACTTGACCTTGACGACCTCCGTCTCGCCGGTGGCCCGCACCAGGCCGGCGACGATGCGGTTCGCCTCCTCGGCGTCGGCCGCCCAGTGCACGGTGCCGCCCGCCCGCTCGACGGACTCCTCCAACTGCACGAGGTAGCGGTCGAGGTGGCGCAGCGTGTGGTCCTTGATCCGCTTGCCCGCCTCGCGCAGCCGGTCCCAGTCGGACAGCTCGGCGACGGCACGGGCCCGCTTGTCGCGGATGGTGTGCGTGGCGTGCCGCAGGTTGGCCCGCAGCGTGGTGTTCCCGACCGCCTCCCGCGCGGCCGCCGGGAACGCGGGCATGCCGACGAACGTGCCGCCGCTCATGACGAGGCCTCCTCTTCCGTGCTCGCCAGGATCTCCGCGATGTGCACGGGACGTACGGCCGTGCGCAGCCGGGTCATCGTCCCGCCGATGTGCATCAGGCAGGAGTTGTCCGCCGCGCACAGCACCTCCGCCCCGGTCGACTCGGCGTTGCGCACCTTGTCGGCGCCCATCGCGGCCGAGACGTCGGCGTTCTTCACGGCGAAGGTGCCGCCGAAACCGCAGCACTCCTCGGCGCCGGGCAGCTCGACCAACTCCAGTCCCTTGACCGCCCGCAGGAGCCGCGTGGGCCGGTCGGCGAGCCCCAGCGCGCGCAACCCGTGACAGGTCGGGTGGTACGTCACCGTGTGCGGGTAGTAGGCGCCCACATCGGTGACACCGAGGACGTCCACCAGGAACTCCGTGAGTTCGTACGTCTTCGGGACCACCGGCGCGACCGCCCGCGCCAGACCGCCGCCCCGGCCCTCCGCACGGGCCCGCTCACCCATGCGCGGGTACAGTTCCCGCACCATCGCCCCGCACGACCCCGACGGCGTCACGACCGCGTCGTACGCGTCCGAACCGAAGACATCGGAGAAATGCCGGGCCAGCGGCTCGGCCTGATGCCGATAGCCGGTGTTGTAGTGCGCCTGCCCGCAGCAGGTCTGCGCCATCGGGAAGTCGACGTCAACTCCCAGTCTGGTCAGCAGTTTCACCACGGCCCGACCCGTCCCCGGATACAGCGTGTCGTTGACGCAGGTCAGGAACAGAGCGACACGCATCGCGGGCTCCTCCCAGTCGGTCATCGGATGGATGCAGCGTACCCGGCAGCCCTCCGGCTCCACGTGTGTGCTGGACTGGCCCTGCGCAGACACCCATCCGCCACCCGCCAGGAGCCCCAGTGACCTTCTCGTACCGTCAGCCTGGAGTCGTACTCGCCGACCGCCGCTTCAGCGTGCCGCTCGACCACGACGACCCGACGGGGGAGCGGATCGAGATCTTCGCGCGCGAAGCGGTCTCTGCGTCACGCGGCGGCGCGGACCGGCCCTGGCTGGTCTACCTCCAGGGCGGCCCGGGGTTCGGTGCCACGCGCTTCAACGGCGCGGAGTCCTGGCTCGCCCGCGCCCTCCAGGACTACCGCGTCCTCCTCGTCGACCAGCGCGGCACCGGCAGCTCCACGCCCGCCAACCGCCAGACGCTCCCGCTGCGCGGCGGACCCCGCGAACAGGCCGACTACCTCGCCCACTTCCGCGCCGACTCCATCGTCCGCGACTGCGAGGCCATCCGTCCCCAGGTGACGGGCGGCGCCCCCTGGACCGTCCTCGGGCAGAGCTTCGGCGGCTTCTGCGCCACCCACTACCTGTCGTCGGCGCCCGAGGGCCTCGCCGCCGCCCTGATCACCGGCGGCCTGCCCACCCTCGACGGCCACGCGGACGACGTGTACCGCGCGGCCTACCCGCGCATGGAGCGCAAGACCGCAGCGCACTACGCCCGCTACCCCCAGGACGTCGAGCGCGCCCGCCGCATCGCCGCCCACCTCGCGGAGCACGACACCGTCCTGGAGGGCGGCTACAGGCTGACCGTCCCGGCCTTCCAGTCCCTCGGCATGCTCCTCGGCACGGGCGACGGCAGCCACCGCCTGCACTACCTCTTGGAGGACGCCTTCGTGCCCACCCCGGCCGGGCCCGCGCTCTCCGACGCCTTCCTGGAGAACATGCGTACGGCCCTCTCGTATGCGGGCAACCCGCTCTTCGCCGTCCTGCACGAGGCGATCTACGGCCAGGGCGGGCGCCCCACCGCCTGGTCGGCCGAGCGGACGCGCGGCGAGTTCCCGCAGTTCGACCCGGAGAAGACACTGGCGGGCGACGCCCCGCTGCTCTTCACCGGAGAGGCCGTGCAGCGCTGGATGTTCGACAGCGACCCGGCGCTGCGCCCCCTGCGCGAGACCGCCGACCTCCTCGCCGAGCGCACCGACTGGCCGCGCCTGTACGACACCGGACGCCTCGCCGCGAACGAGGTGCCGACGGCAGCGGCGATCTACCACGACGACCTGTACGTCGACACGGAGCACTCCCTGCGCACCGCCCGCGCCATCCGCGGCCTGCGCACCTGGGTCACCGACGAGTTCGAGCACGACGGACTGCGCGTCAGCGGACCACGCGTGCTCGACCGGCTCCTCGCACTGGTGCACGGCGAAGCCTGAGGCGCCGCGGCTAGGCTGGGAATCATGACCGAGCCGCAGACTTCAGCCGCCCCCGCCGACCAGCTCACCCCCATGCCCGAGGACTGGCGGCGCGCGCTCGCCGTCGTCGCCCACCCGGACGACCTGGAGTACGGGTGCGCGGCGGCCATCGCGGGCTGGACCGACGGCGGCCGGGAGGTCGCGTACCTCCTGGCCACCCGTGGCGAGGCCGGCATCGACACGATCGACCCCGCCACCTGCGGGCCGCTGCGCGAGCGGGAGCAGCGGGCGAGCGCCGCCGTCGTCGGCGTCGACACCGTGGAGTTCCTCGACCACAAGGACGGCGTCGTCGAGTACGGCACGGCGCTGCGCCGCGACATCGCCGCCGCGATCCGCAGGCACCGCCCCGAGCTGGTCATCACGCTCAACCACCGCGACACCTGGGGCGGCGTCGCCTGGAACACCCCCGACCACGTGGCCGTCGGCCGCGCCACGCTGGACGCCGCCGCGGACGCGGGCAACCGCTGGATCTTCCCGGAGCTCATCGCGGAGCAGGGCCTGGAGCCGTGGAACGGTGTGCGGTGGGTCGCCGTCGCCGGTTCGTCGACGCCCACGCACGCCGTGGACGCGACGGCCGGTCTGGAGCGTTCGGTGGCCTCGCTCCTCGAACACCGCACGTACATCGAGGCGTTGACGGACGAGGACCCCGAGAAGTACTGCCGTACGTTCCTGACGGGCAACGCGCAGTCCCTGGCGTCGCGCTTCGGAGGGAAGCCCGCGGTGGCGTTCGAGGTCTTCAGCCGTTGAGTCTTCAGTCGTCGCGCCGATGCGCGTAGCCTGCGCGCGTGATCGACACCATCGGCACGGACATCCCGGAGGGCGAGGAACGACTGCGCCTCGACGTCGAGGACGGACTCGGCGTCCTCACCCTCTGCCGGCCGCGCAAGCTCAACGCGTGGAGCTGGGAATCCACCCGCCAACTCGGCCTGTTCGCCGACCGGATCCGCTTCGACGGGTCCATCAGGGCGGTGTTGCTGCGCGCCGAGGGCCGGGCGTTCTGCGCGGGCATCGACGTCACGGCGCCGGGCGGCGCGATCACCGGCCGCTCCGGCGCCGAACGCACCCATCACTACTACGAGGGGCTGCGCTGGGCCCATGAGCGCTTCCGGGCCTTCGCCCGGCTCCCGCAGCCGGTCGTCGCGGCCGTCCAGGGGTACTGCCTGGGCTTCGGCTTCGAACTGGCGCTCATGGCCGACGTACGGATCGCGGCGGACGACGCGGTCTTCGCGCTGCCCGAGGCGGGCCTCGGCGTCGCCGTGGACGCGGGCGGCGACCTGCGCATCGCCCGCGAGGCCGGTGCGGGGTGGGCGAAGCTGCTCGCCCTCACCGGCCGCCGGATCGAAGCGCCCACGGCGGAACGCCTGCGACTCGTCCAACAGTTCGTGCCGACAGCGGAGTTGAGCGGGACGTCCCGCGCCCTGGCGGCGGAGATCGCGGCGAACGCGCCGCTCGCCGTGCAGGGCATCAAGCGCGGCATCGACGCGTACGCCGACGCGGGGATGACCGAGGCCCTCGACCGCGTCGCGATGAACGCGGCGATCACCCTCACGTCGGAGGACTCCCGAGAGGGGTACGCGGCGAAGGCGGCGGGTCGGCCCGCGGCGTTCGAGGGGAAGTAGCGCCGCCGTCGAAAGCGGCCCTTCCCATCTGCTCCCGCACCGTCACCACCGGCGCACCGACCAGGCCCCTGCGCTGCCAGTTCGCGCCGTCGACCACCAGCGTGTGACCCGTGATGAAGCGGGCGTACGGGGACGCCAGGAACGTGGCGGCCCAGCCCAGTTCACGGGGCAGGCCGACGCGCAGGGCGGGCTGGCGGGCGGCCAGGGGTCCGGCCGGGTCCAGGTTGCCGCGGATGTCCGCGGTCATGTCGTCGTGCGGCATCAGCCCCGGCACCAGGCCGTTGACCTGAATGCCGTACGGCCCCCACTCCACCGCGAGGGTCTCCACCAGGCTCTTCACCCCGGCCTTGGCCGCCGCGCCGTGCGCGAATCCGGGGCCGCCCGTCCACGCGTACGACGCCCCGATGTCGATGACCGAACCAGGGACGCCCGCGGCCAGATGACGGCGGCCGAACTCCCGCGTCATCAGGAACGTGCCCGTGAGCGTGGTGTCCACGACCGCACGCCAGGCGCCCGGCGACATGTCCTCGGCGGGCACGGGAAAGTTGGCGGCGGCGTTGTTCACCAGCACCCCCGGCAGCCCGTACGCCTCCCGCGCCGCGTCGAAGACCTCGGCGACGCGGTCGGCGTCCCGGATGTCGCAGACCGCGGCCGTCACGCGTCCGCCCAGCGCGGCCAGTTCGTCCCGCGCCGCCCTGAGCCGGTCCTCGTTGCGGCTCGCGATCACCAGATCGGCGCCCAGCCGCGCGAACTCGGCGGCGACCGCCTTGCCCAGACCCGTTCCGCCACCCGTGACGAGGACGACCGTCCCGTCGTACGTGCCCGGCGGCAGGGCGGTCGCGCCCAGCGGGGGAGGCGGGGGCAGTCCGGGCAGCCCGCCGGACCCGCCCGGCGTGTCGTGGTCCGTCATGCGCGCATGGATACCTCGTGCGAGGCAAAACCTCCATCGACATGACAGGGGAGAACCGTGGCGGACCGCATCGGGATCATCGGCGTCGGCGAGATGGGCCGGGCCATGGTGGACGGCTTGTGCGACGGCGCCCGGAAGCCGACGGAGATCCACCTGTCGGCGCGGTCCGCGACCTCCTGGTTGTCGGCGCACACCCGTACGTTCGGGTAGCGGTGGGCCAACCCGGCGGCGGTACGGGCCCCGCGAGGCGAGAAGCGTCGGCGTCGACGAGGTGCGTGACCTGCTCGGCACCGCCGCCCCCGTGGTGCGGGCCATCCCGCTGCCCGCCGTGCGTGAGCGCAGGTCCGTCACCGTGACCTTCCCGGCCCACCCGGTCGTCGACACCTTCTTCGACGGGCTCGGCGGCGCGCTGCCCGTCGCGGCGAGGCGGACCACACCGTGTCCTCCACGCTGACGGGCACGCTGAGCGCCCACTACGCGTACCTGGCGACCCTCACCGACTGGGCCGCCCGGCAGGGCATCCCGGCCCGGGAGGCCGACCGGTACGTCCGCGGCCTCTTCCAGGCCGTCGGACGCGCCCGCGGCGACGAGACGCGCTCACCGAAGGGGCTGGCGGGCGACCACGAGACGCCCGGCGGCAGCAACGAGCGCATCCGCACCACGTGGTTCGACGCGGGCAACGCCGAGTCCCTCACAAGGCACTCGACGCGCTCCTCACCCACCTCCGGTAGGCGACCGCCGGCCGTCAGGCGGTGTCCGCCTCGTCGGGCACCGCGTTGTCCGCCGGGGCGTCGCTGCGTCCGTAGTGGTGCGTCGTGAACATGTACAGCAGTCCCGCGGCCACCACGACGCCGCCGCTCAGCAGCACGATCCAGTTGTCGTACCAGGGTGCCTCGGGCGTGCGGGGCCAGGCGATGTTGACGATGGCGAAGATCCCGTAGGCGAGCGCCCCGACGTTGACCAGCAGCCCCCACCGCCCGAGCCGGTACTCGCCGCTCGGCTTCCACCCCTTCAGGCGGGCCCGCAGCGCGGCGAGGACGACCATCTGGAACGACGCGTAGATGCCGAGGATCGCGAAGGACACGATCTTCGTCAGGGCGTCCTCCGAGATGAGCGAGCCGACGGCGATCAGCGCGGGCACGACAGCCGCGATGAACAACGCGTACGGCGGGACCGCGCGGGCCGACGAGAACTTCCGCAGCAGCCGGTGACCGAAGATCATCTCGTCGCGGGCGTACGAGTAGATCAGCCGTCCGGCGGCGGCCTGCAGGCTGATCGTGCAGGACAGGAAGGAGATGAGGACGACGGCCATGACCGTGCGCGCGCCCGCCTCGCCGAGGGCGTCGAAAAGGACCCTGACCACCGGGTCCGGGTCCTTCCCCGAGATGACGGCCCGGTAGTCGACGACGGCGAGGAGCAACGTCAGACAGGTGAACGTCGCCGCCGCTCCGCCGACGTAGATGGTGCGGCGCATCGCCTTCGGGATGACCTTGCCGGGGTGCTTGACCTCCTCGGCGACGTCTCCGCACGCCTCGAAGCCGTAGTACTGGTAGAAGCCGATGATCGCCGCGCCGAGGAAGACGGGCAGATAGGAGCTGTCACCGGCCGCGCCGTAGTCGTCGAAGAGGACGCCGAGGCCGTGGAAGCGGTGCGTGGTCAGCAGGATGATGCCGACGACGAGCGCACCGAGCAGCTCCGCGCTGAACCCGATGAGCGCCGCCCACGAAAGGGCCTTCGTGCCCGCGTAGTTGATGAGAACGGAGATCACGATCAGCGCGATGGTGCACAGCACCGTGGTGTGCACGGTCGGGCGGAAACCGAGCAGGATCGCGATGTAGGGTCCAGCGCCGTACGCGACGCTGGTGATGGTGACGAGCAGCGCCCACATGTAGACCCAGCCGGTCATCCACGCCCAGCGCACGCCCCAGAGCCGCCGCGCCCACGGGTAGACGCCGCCCGCGACGGGATACTGCGCGACGACCTCGCCGAAGACGAGGGCGACGAGGAACTGCCCGCACCCCGCCATGACGAACGCCCAGATCATGGGCGGCCCGCCGTCGGCGAGGGCCGTGCCGAAGAGGGTGTACGTGCTGACCACGGGGGAGAGGTAGGTGAAGCCCAGGGCGAAGTTCGCCCACGGCCCCATCTCCTTGCGGAACTCCGACTTCGCTTCCCCGGGGGCCGTCTCGGCGTCCGCGGTTCCGTCCGGGGTGCCAGGGGAGGTCACTGGTGGGCCCCTTCCGTGCCCGCGGCCCCGGGGGCGGGCCTAGCCATGATGAGGTCCGCGGCGCGTTCGGCGGCGAGGAGCACCGTGACCATCGGGTTGATGGTCGGCATGGTCGGGAAGATGGACGCGTCGACGATGCGCAGACCATCGTGTCCGCGCAGCCGCAGCTCCGGGTCGACGACCGCCATCGGGTCGTCCTCGGCGCCCATGCGGCAGGTTCCCGCCGGGTGGTAGACGGTGTGCGCGGCCCGTCGCCCGTACTCGGAGAGGTCCGCGTCCGACTGCACGTCCGGGCCGGGGGCGACCTCGCGCAGCAGCCAGTCGCTGAGCGGGGCCGTGGCGGCCACTTCCCGTGCGATGCGCAGACCGTCGACGATCGTGCGCTCGTCGTGCCCCTCCGGGTCCGTGAAGTACCGGAAGTCCAGGGCCGGTTTGACGGCCGGGTCGGCGCTGCGCAGCCACATGCGGCCGATGGACCGGGCGCGCGGCACGTTCGGCGTCATGCAGACACCGTGCTCGGGAACGGGATAGCCGAGACGTTCCGTATTGACCGTGAACGGCACTTGGTAGAAGTGGAACATCAGGTCGGGGCGCGGCCCGCCCGCCGCGTCGCGCCGCAGGAAGAGACCGGCGTCGGAGTCCATGGCGGAGTTGGGCGGCAGCGGCCCGCTCGTCTCCCACACCATCACCGACTCGGGGTGGTCCAGGAGGTTCTCCCCGATGCCCGGCAGATCCGCGCGGACCTCGATGCCGAGGTCGCGCAGCTGATCGGCGGGGCCGATCCCGGAGAGCATCAGGAGCCGGGGCGTGTCGATGGCGCCGGCGCAGAGCAGGACCTCAGCCTCCGCCTCCAGGATCGACACCGAGCCGTCCGGGTTGCGGACCTGCACGCGGGTGAAGCGGCCCTCCTCATCGCGCAGCAGCCGGTACGCCCACGTCTCCAGACGGAGCGTCAGGTTCGGACGGTCCAGGATGGGGTGCAGATAGGCGACCGACGCGGAGGAGCGGTTGTTGGTCTGCGGGTCGTACGCGAGGGAGAAGAAGCCGGCGCCGTCGGTGAACGGGCGGGCGTTGAAGTCCTCGACGACCGGGACGCCGAGTCGGCTCGTCGCCGCCGTCACGAAGTCCTGGGCGATCGGATTACGGTCGGCGGCGCCGACGGGCACGATCGTGTTCTGCAGCCGCGACCGGTACGGCAGGATCGTCTCCGGCCCCCATCCTTCGCAGCCGCTCGCCACCCACTCGTCGAGGTCCTGCGGGAACGGCAGGAAACTGATCAGGGTGTTGTGCGAGGAGCAGCCGCCGAGCACACGCGCCCGTGAGTGCAGGATGTGGGAGTTGCCCCGCGGCTGTTCCTCGGTGGTGTAGCCGTAGTCGAACTCGCCGCCGAGCAGGTTGATCCAGTTGCGGAGCTTCAGGATGCGGTCGTCGCCGACGTCGCTGGGTCCGCCCTCCACCACACAGACCCGGGACGCCGGGTCCTCGCTCAGGCGGGCGGCCAGTACGGAGCCCGCCGTACCGCCGCCGATGATCAGGTAGTCGTAGGTCGTCGTCTCGTCGGCCATGCCGTCGCCTTCCGTCTCGTCCGTGGAGTCCGCTCAGCCCTTGAACCAGCCGGAGGGACCCGGCCTGAGGTTCTGGTAGATGTGCTTGGCCTCCTGGTACTCGCGCAGGCCCGTCGGCCCGAGCTCCCGGCCGAAACCGGACATGCCGAAGCCGCCCCACTCCGCCTGCGGGACGTAGGGGTGGAAGTCGTTGATCCAGACCGTGCCGTGCCGCAGCCGGGCGGCGACCCGCTGGGCGCGGCTCGCGTCGTTCGTCCAGATGCCGCCCGCGAGGCCGTAACGGGTGTCGTTGGCCAGCTCCACGGCCTCGTCCTCGGAGCGGAAGCGCTCCACCGTGACGACCGGACCGAAGACCTCCTCCTGCACGATGCGCATGGAGCGGTCGCAGTCGGCGTAGATCGTGGGCAGCAGGAAGAAGCCGCGCGAGAGATCGGGGTCGTCCGGCCGACGGCCGCCGCACACCAGACGGGCGCCCTCCTCGCGGGCTACTTCCAGATAGCCCTCGACCTTGTCCCGGTGCTCCGCCGAGCTCAGCGGTCCGCTCTCCGTCTCCGGGTCGAGCCCGTTGCCGAGACGGATGGCCTGCGCGCGGGCGGCGAGCCGCTCCACGAAACGGTCGTGCAGGGAGTCCTCCACGAGCAGCCGGGAACCCGCCGAGCAGACCTGACCGGAGTGCAGGAACGATGCTTCCAGCGCATGGTCGACGGCCGTCTCGAAGTCGCAGTCGGCGAAGACCACGTTGGGGTTCTTGCCGCCGAGCTCCAGGGCGAGGTTCTTCACGCCCGGCGCGCACGCCTCCATGATGCGGCGCCCGGTGGCCAGACCGCCGGTGAAGGAGACCAGGTCCACCTCGGGGTGCGAGGACATGGCCGCGCCCACGGTGCCGCCCGGACCGAGCACCAGGTTCGCGACGCCCGCCGGAGCGCCCGCCTCGGCGATCAGCTTGATCATGTGGATCGTGGAGAGCGGCGTGATCTCACTGGGCTTGAGGACGAAGGTGTTGCCCGCGACCAGGGCGGGGGCGACCTTCCAGGAAGCCTGGAGCAGCGGGTAGTTCCACGGAGCGATCAGGGCGCAGACCCCGATGGGGTGGTACGTGACCCGGCTGAGCACGTCCGGGCCGACGTCCACGACACGGCCGCCGTCCTTGTCGGCGATCTCGGCGAAGTAGCGGAACGCGTTCGACACGTCCTCGACGTCGATGCGGGCCTCGGCGAGCGTCTTGCCCGTGTCGAGGGACTCGACGTGGGCGATCTCCTCCTGGTCCCGCAGCAGGAACCGCGACACCCTCAGGAGCACGTCGGCCCGCTCCCGAGTCGGCGCCGAGGACCAGTCGCCGCGGTCGAAGGCCCGCCGCGCGGCACGCACAGCGAGGTCCACGTCCGCCTCTCCGGCGTCGTCGACCTGCTGGACGACGGACGCGTCGAACGGATTGATCACGTCCCGCCGCGCCCCTTCGACGGCCCCCGTCCACTCCCCGTCGACGAACAGTTCCGGCATCGTGCGCTCCCTCGCTCTGGTCCCTGTCCGGTGCCGAAGCCGCAACCGGCACGCACACCGGCACCAACATCGTCCGAGCGGCCCGCGCGGGCTGCGGGGACGCACCGACGGGGGGAGGGTTGGGCGCAGATGTGACCTGGTTGGGCTAGGGACCGGCGCCGTGTGGCCGCGGTGCGAGAATCCCGCCATGGTCAACACCGAAGCGGTCAGCACAGAAGCGGTCAGCACAGAGTCGATCGGCACAGAGTCGATCAGCACAGAAGAGCCCGCCCGAACCGAGCTTCTCCCGGTTGGACCCGAACTCCGCCCCGTGGTCGAGCGATTGGCGCAGCTCTACCGTCACGACATGTCGGAGTTCATCGGCTACCTCCCCGAGCCCGACGGGACGTACGAGTTCGGCAAGCTGCCGGTGTTCTTCGCCGAGCCGGGACGGACGGCCCTGCTCATCCAGTACGGTTCCGTGCCCGCGGGCTTCGTGCTGACCCGCCCGATGGCCGAGGGCGCGACCTCGATCTCCGCGTTCTTCGTCGTACGGGCGCTCCGCAGACGCGGTGTCGGCCGGGAGGCCGCTCTCCAGCTGCTGCGCTCCCGGCCGGGCGCCTGGGCGATCGCGTTCCAGCCCGCCAACGCCGGGGCCGCCCGGTTCTGGCGCGGGGTCGCGACGGAGGCGGTCGGCTCCGCCTGGCGGGAGGAGTCGCGGCCCGTCCCCGCCTCCGTGGCCGCGAACGAGCCGGACGACCAGTGGATCCTGCTGGACACGGGCTCTATCCCGCAGTGAGTTCGTGGGTGCGGGCGCCGGCCGTTACGCGGGCCACCTCCGCCTCCAAGCGGGGTGAGAAGACGCCCGCCCGGCGCCTGGCCACCTCCACGTCGATGTCCGCCATGACGAGCTCCGCGTTGATCATCAGGCCGGCCCGGTAGCCCGCGCTCGCCGCGTTGATCACCTGTTCCATGGGGCTCGCCGCGTTGCCGACCGCCCAGACGCCCGGGACGCTGGTGCGGCCGGTCTCGTCCACCGTCGGGTACGGGCCGAAAGGGGTGTCCTTGTGCTCGGCCCCGAGATCGGCCAGGAGAGAGCCGCGCGCCACCGGCTTCGCCGCGACGAACAGCACCGAGCGGGGGAAGACCCGGCCGTCGGCGAGCCGCACGCCCGCCAGCCGGTCGTCCTCGACCGCGAGCCCGGCGACCTCGCCCTCGACGACCTGGACCCCGGCCGCGGCCAGACGCTCCCACTCCTCGTCCGGCAGGTCCCGCACGGTGTGCAGGAACAGGGTCACGTCCTTGGACCACTGGGTCACCAGGAGCGCCTGGTGGCTGTTGAAGGGCTCGGGGGCGAGGACGCCGAAGGACTCGTCCCGCACCTCCCAGCCGTGGCAGTACGGGCAGTGCAGCACGTCACGGCCCCAGCGCTCGGCGACGCCCGGCACGGCGGGCAGTTCGTCGACGAGGCCCGTGGCCACGACGACCCTGCGCGCGTGCACCTCGCCGCCGTCCGCGAGGGCGACCCGGAACTCCCCGGCGCCGTCAGGCCGCACGGCCGACACACGGTCGCGCACGGCCTCCACCCCGTACCGCTCCAGCTCCCGACGGCCCTCGGCGAGGAACTCGGCGGGCGGCATGCCGTCCCGCGACAGGTAGCCCTGCATGTGCGCGGCGGGCGCGTTGCGCGGCTCGCCCGCGTCGACCACGAGGACCCGTCGGCGGGAACGGCCGAGCACGAGCGCGGCGCTCAGCCCCGCGGTCCCTCCGCCGACGACCACCACGTCGTACGCCTGCCCGTTCCCCATGCCGATCTCCCTGTCCTGAGTGTTCTCGGTCATCGCGACCACCTCCACTCGCACCATGCCCCCGGTGGTGCGGAATCGACAAGCTGCCTTGCTGATACGGCAACAACTGGCATGATGGCGCCATGAGTGAAAAGCACGCCGGGCACGCCCGGGAGAGCGACGCCGCGGAACCGGAAGCCATGGACCAGGTCCTCACCGAGGTGGGGCCCCGGCTCCGCCGCATCCGCAAGGAGCGCGGCGCCACCCTCGCCGGTCTCTCCGCGGCCACCGGCATCTCCGTCAGCACCCTGTCGCGCCTGGAGTCCGGACACCGCAAGCCCAGCCTCGAACTGCTCCTGCCGATCGCCCGCGCCCACCAGGTCCCCCTGGACGAGCTGGTCGGCGCCCCGCCCGTCGGCGACCCGCGTGTGCGGGCCAAGCCGATCGTCCGGCACGGGCGCACCATGCTGCCACTGACCCGCCAGCCCGGCGGCCTCCAGGCGTACAAGGTCGTCGAACCCGCCCGCACCGCGCCCACCCCGGACCCGCAGACGCACGAGGGGTACGAGTGGCTGTACGTGCTCTCGGGCAGGCTGCGCCTGATCCTCGGCGACCACGACGTGGTGCTCGGGCCGGGGGAGGCCGCGGAGTTCGACACCCGGGTCCCGCACTGGTTCGGGGCGACGAGCGAGGGCGGCGCGGAGTTCATCAGCCTCTTCGGGCCGCAGGGGGAGCGCATGCACGTACGGGCCCGGCCCACCCGCAAGGGTGGGGCGGACTGAGCGGGCGGGGAGGGCGTCCGGGACTGTTCCCCTAAGGGCAAGCGACCGCTTAGTATGCGGTCGAGCACGGTCGACGACAGCCCCGTGGAGGCCCCGCATGCAGGCATGGCAAGTGCACGAGAACGGCGAGCCGGGCGAGGTGATGCGCCTCGCCGAGGTGGAACGCCCCGCGCTCGAAGAGGGGCAGGTGCTGCTGAAGGTCCGCGCCGCGAACATCAACTTCCCGGACGCGCTGCTCTGCCGAGGGCAGTACCAGGTCAGGCCGCCGCTGCCGTTCACGCCCGGCGTGGAGATCTGCGGTGAGACGGAGGACGGGCGGCGCGTGATCGCCAACTCCGTGCTGCCGTACGGAGGACTCGCCGAGTACGCCGTCGCGGACGCCGCCGGACTGCTGCCCGCACCCGACGCGCTCGATGACGCGGAGGCCGCCGCGCTCCACGTCGGCTACCAGACGGGCTGGTTCGCCCTGCACCGCCGCGCGCACCTCCAGGAGGGCGAGACGCTGCTCGTGCACGCCGCCGCCGGTGGCGTGGGCAGCGCCGCGGTGCAGCTCGGCAAGGCGGCGGGCGCCAAGGTCATCGGCGTCGTCGGCGGCGCGGAGAAGGCGCGGGTCGCGCGCGAGCTCGGCTGCGACCTCGTCCTCGACCGGCGCTCGGACGACGTGATCGGCGCCGTCAAGGAAGCGACCGGCGGACGCGGCGCCGACGTGATCTACGACCCCGTGGGCGGCGACGCCTACACGCAGTCCACGAAGTGCGTGGCCTTCGAGGGGCGCATCGTCGTCATCGGCTTTGCCGGCGGCGCCATCCCCACCCCCGCGCTCAACCACGCCCTCGTGAAGAACTACTCGATCCTGGGCCTGCACTGGGGCCTCTACAAGACCAAGGACCCGAGCTCCGTCCTGCGCTGCCACGAGGAGCTCACCGAGCTCGCCGCCAAGGGCGCCATCAAACCGCTGGTGAGCGAGCGCGTATCGATGGCCGACGGCGCCTCCGCCGTGCAGCGCGTCGCCGACGGCGTCACCACCGGCCGCGTGGTCGTCCTGCCGCACGGAGGTTCCGCATGATCGACGCCGGTGAACTGCGCACCCGTACCCGCGCGTTGCTCGAGGCGCATCCGCCCGCCACGACGGACCGCGCCGACTTCCTGAAGGCACGCTTCGACGCCGGACTCGCCTGGGTGCACTACCCCGAGGGCCTCGGCGGCCTCGGCGCGCCCCGCTCCCTCCAGGCTGTCGTGGACGCCGAACTGGAGGCCGCGGGAGCCCCCGACAACGATCCGCGCCGCATCGGCATCGGCCTCGGCATGGCCGCGCCGACCGTCCTCGGCTTCGGCACCGAGGAGCAGAAGCAGCGCTTCCTGCGCCCACTGTGGACCGGCGAGGAAGTGTGGTGCCAGCTCTTCAGCGAGCCGGGCGCGGGCTCCGACCTCGCGGCGCTCGGCACGCGCGCCGTCCGCGACGCGGAGAGCGGCGACTGGGTGGTGAACGGCCAGAAAGTGTGGACCTCCAGCGCCCACACGGCGCGCTGGGCCATCCTCATCGCCCGCACCGACCCGGACCTGCCCAAGCACCGCGGCATCACGTACTTCGTGTGCGACATGACCGACCCCGGCGTCGAGGTGCGACCGCTGCGCCAGATCACCGGCGAGGCCGAGTTCAACGAGGTGTTCCTCACCGACGTGCGCGTCCCCGACGCCCACCGGCTCGGCGAGGTCGGCGAAGGCTGGAAGGTCGCCCAGACCACCCTCATGAACGAGCGCGTCTCCATCGGCGGCATGCGCATCCCGCGCGAGGGCGGCATGATCGGCCCGGTCGCCAAGGCCTGGCGCGACCGCCCCGAGCTGCGCACCCACGACCTCCACCAGCGGCTCCTGAAGCTCTGGGTGGACGCGGAGGTCGCGCGCCTCACCGGCGAGCGGCTGCGCCAGCAGCTTGTCGCCGGACAGCCCGGACCCGAGGGCTCCGGCATGAAGCTCGGCTTCGCCCGCCTCAACCAGGAGATCAGCGGTCTGGAGGTGGAACTCCTCGGTGAGGAGGGCCTGCTGTACGACGACTGGACGATGCGCAGGCCCGAGCTGGTCGACTTCGTGGGCCGCGAGGCGGGATACCGCTATCTGCGCTCCAAGGGCAACAGCATCGAGGGCGGGACCAGCGAGGTCCTGCTGAACATCGTCGCCGAGCGCGTCCTGGGCCTCCCCGCCGAGCCGCGCACCGACAAGGACGTCGCCTGGAAGGACCTCGCGCGATGAGCGACCTGCTGTACTCCGAAGAGGAAGAGGCGCTGCGCCGGGCCGTGCGGGACCTGCTCGCCGACCGGTGCGACGCCGCCACCGTCCTCGCCCGCGCCGAAGCTCCGGCCGCCGAAGGACCGCACGACCGCGAACTGTGGAAGGCGCTCACCGAGGGCATGGGCCTCGCCGGGCTCCTCGTCCCCGAGGAGCTGGGCGGCCAGGGCGCGACGCACCGCGAAGCGGCCGTCGTCCTGGAGGAGTTGGGCCGCGCGGTCGCACCCGTGCCCTACCTCACCAGTGCCGTCGTCGCCACGGAGGCGCTGCTGGCCTGCGGGGGAAGCGAGGCCGCCGAGTTGCTGAGCGCGCTCGCCGCCGGACGGACGGTGGGCGCGCTCGCGGTGGGTCTCGCGACCGCCCCCGGAGCCCCCTTCCAGGACGTACGCCATGACGCGGGCGCCCTGCACGGCGAACTGACCGGCATCGCCGACGCGGCCGGCGCCGACATCCTGCTCGTTCCCGCCGACGACGGCGCGCTCTACGCCGTCCACACGGCGCAGGACGGCGTCACCGTCACCCCGCGGACCTCCCTCGACCTGACCCGCCCGCTCGCCGCGGTGACCTTCGAGGCGGCAGCCGCGCGAGAGCTCACCCGGGGCGCCGACGCGGCGGTACGGCGCGGTCTGCGGGCCGGTGCCGCGCTGCTGGCCTCGGAACAGCTCGGGATCGCCGAGTGGTGCCTGACCGAGACCGTCAGGTACACGAAGGAGCGGCACCAGTTCAACCGGCCCGTGGGCTCCTTCCAGGCGCTCAAGCACCGGCTCGCCGAGCTGTGGCTGGAGGTCGTGAACACCCGCGCCGCCGCGCGCAACGCCGCCGACGCGCTCGCCGCGGACAGCACCGACGCCGATGTGGCCGCCGCTCTCGCCCAGGCCTACGCCGCCCCCGTCGCGGTGCACGCCGCCGAGGAGGCGCTCCAGCTGCACGGCGGTATCGGCATGACCTGGGAGCACCCCGTCCACCTGTACCTGAAGCGCGCCAAGGCGGACTCGATCGCCTACGGCACGGCCGGCCGGCACCGCGAGGCGCTGGCGGAACTGGTCGACCTCCAGGCCCCCTGACGCGCGCTCGCCCCACATTCATGCAGCCCGCACCTACCAGGTGCGGGCTGCGCGTTTTACGCCGCTATTACATAAGGCATAATTGCGAGCCGTTCGCAACAACGGTTGATCTTCAGTAGGGGTGTGGAGCATGAGGGCCCGATCGATACGGGGCGCAGGCGCGACGGCGACGGCGGCCGCGATAGCGGTCGCCGCCTCCGCGTGCTCGGCGCCCGGCGACGGCGGCAGCGACGCGAAGGACTCCGCGGTCGTCGGCATCGCCTACGAACCCGAGACCCTCAGCCCGCTCCTCGGCTACGGCAAGGACGGCAACTCGAAGATCTTCGACGGCCTGCTCACGCACGACGCCGACATGAAGCTCAAGCCCGCCCTCGCCGCCGAGCTGCCCGAGGTCGCCGACGACGGCACGACCTACACGTACAAGCTCCGCAAGGGCGTCAAGTTCAGCGACGGCAAACCCTTCTCGGCGAAGGACGTCGTCTTCACGTACGAGACGATCCTCGACAAGAAGACGAACAACGCGTCCAAGACCGAGCTGGACGCCGTCAAGAGCGTCGAGGCCAAGGGCGACGACACCGTCGTCTTCCACCTCAAGTACCCCTACGCGCCGTTCGCCGAGCGCACCGTCCTGCCCATCGCCCCCGAGCACGTCGCGGGCAAGCAGGACGTGAACACCGGCACCTTCACCACCAAGCCGGTCGGCACGGGACCGTACAAGCTCGTCAAGTGGTCCAAGGGTGAGAAGCTCACCTTCAAGGCCAACCCCGACTACTGGGGCGGCGCGCCGAAGGTCAAGAACTTCACCATGGCGATCATCAAGGACGACGACATCCGCGCCACCCGGCTCGACGCCGGTGAGCTCGACGGCGCGATCCTGCCGCCCAACCTCGCCAAGAAGTACAAGAAGGACAGCGGCAAGAACACCTACGCCGCCAAGACCTTCGACTACCGCGTGGTGACCCTGCCCACCGGCAACAAGGTCACCGGCGACACCGACATCCGCCGCGCCCTCGACACCGGCGTGGACCGCAAGGCCATGGTCGACTCGATCCTGTACGGCGAGGGCAAGGAGGCCTACGGGCCCGTCCCGACCGACAGCCCCTGGTTCACCAAGGGCACCGAGCGCGAGTTCGACGCCGCGAAGGCGAAGAAGATCCTCGACGACGCCGGATGGAAGCCCGGCAAGGACGGCATCCGCGAGAAGGACGGCGTCCAGGCGAAGTTCCCCCTCTGGTACCTCTCCGGCGACAAGCTCCGCCAGGACCACGCCCTCGCCTACGCCTCCGACGCCAAGAAGCTCGGCATCAAGGTCGAGGTCCAGTCCGGCACGTGGGAGGTCATCGAGCCCCGCATGCCCAAGGACGCGGTCCTCGCCGGCGGCGGCTCCCCGGCCGACCCCGACTTCGACCAGTACACGCTTCTGAAGTCCTCCCTCGCCGGTGACGGCTTCAACAACATGGCGCACTACGACAACCCCAAGGTCGACAAGGCCCTGGAGGACGCCCGCAAGAGCGGCGACCACGCGAAGCGCCAGGCCGCGTACGACACGATCCAGCGCGAGCTCGTGAAGAACCCCGGCTACACGTTCCTCACGCACATCGACCACCTCTACGTCGTCGACAAGAAGTTCGGCGACCTGAGCACCCAGGTCGAGCCGCACGACCACGGCCTGGCCTCCGGCCCCTGGTGGAACGTCGAGGACTGGCAGCCGAAGAAGTGACACCGGCGACATCGAAAGCCGCGGGGGAGGCGACGCGCCGTCGCCTTCCCTGGGGGCCGATGGCCCGGTTGGTCGCCCGTCGGGCCCTGTTCGCCGTGCCCGTACTGCTGCTCGTCACCTTCGGCGTCTTCGCCATCGCCGCCGCGTCGCCCTTCGACCCCGTCAAGGCGTACGCGGGCACGGCGGGGCTCACCGCCTCGCAGGAGAACCTCGACCAGCTGCGCGCCAACCTCGGCGTCGACCGGCCGCTGACCGCCCGCTGGTGGGACTGGCTGACCTCGGCCCTCACCGGTGACTTCGGAGACTCCAGCACCCTCAGGCAACCCGTCGCGGACGCCATCGGCGAACGCATCGGCTGGTCCGTGCTGCTCGCCGCGACCGCGTTCGTCGTCGCCATCCTCCTCGGCACCGCGCTCGGCGTGCTCGCCGCCCGCAGGCCCGGCGGCTGGCTCGACCGCGCCGTGACGTCCCTCGCGTACACCCTCGAAGCGGCGCCGCCCTTCTGGCTCGGCCTGCTCGCCGTCTGGTTCTTCGCGCTGAAGCTCGGCGTCCTGCCCTCCGGCGGACTCACCGACACGGCCAGCTCGACCGTGACGGCGGGACAGGTCGCGAGTCACCTCGTGCTGCCCGCCGGTGTGCTCGCGATCTCGCAGCTGCCCTGGTTCGTCCTGTACGTGCGTCAGGGGGTCGGCGACGCCCTGGGCGACGACCCCGTGCGCGGGGCACGCGCGCGTGGCCTCGCCGAACGGACCGTGCTCCTCGGCCACGCGCTGCGCTCCGGCATGCTGCCCGTCCTCACGCTCATCGGCTCGCGCGTGCCCGAACTGATCACCGGAGCGCTCCTGGTGGAGACCGTCTTCAGCTGGCCCGGCATCGCCGCGGCCACCGTGCAGGCCGCGACCTCCGTGGACTTCCCGCTGCTCGCCGCGCTGACCGCGCTCGCCACGGTCGCTGTGCTCCTCGGCAACCTCGTGGCCGACCTCCTGTACGGCCTCGCCGATCCGAGGGTGGGATTCGATGGCTGAGATGGCCGAGATGGCAGAGGTGGCTGAGATGTCTCAGAAGGCTGAGGAGACCGCGACCGCTGACGTCGTGTGGCGCGACCGGGGCGGCGTGCGCCGCTCCACGCGCGCGTGGCGGGTGCGCACGTCCGCGGTGCTCGTCGCCGCGGTCGTCCTCGCCGTCCTCCTCGTACCGCCGCTCGTCCACCTCGACGAGCAGGCCGTCGACCTCGCGTCGAAGCTCCGGCCGCCGTCGCTGTCGCACCCCTTCGGCACCGACGACGTGGGCCGCGACCTGCTGCTGCGCTGCGTGTACGGGCTGCGGGTGTCACTTCTGGTCGGTGTCGTCGCGGCGGTGGTCGCCACCGTCATCGGCACGGCGGTGGGCGCGCTGGCGGCCGCCTCCGGAGGCTGGGTGGACCGCCTCGTCATGCGGCTCGTCGACGTCTTCGCGTCCGTGCCGCACCTGCTGCTCGGCATCTTCATCGTCGCGATGTTCAGGCCCGGCGTCTGGCCGGTCGTCGTCTCCGTGGCGCTCACCCACTGGCTGTCCACCGCCCGCATCGTGCGCGCCGAGGTCCTGTCGCTGCGCTCGCGGCCCTACGTCGACGCGGCGATATCCGGCGGCGCCTCGCGGCTGCGCGTCGCCGTGCGGCACCTCCTGCCCGGCGTCCTGCCGCAGGCCGGACTCGCCGCCGTCCTCATGGTGCCGCACGCCATCTGGCACGAGTCCGCGCTGTCCTTCCTCGGCCTCGGGCTCCCCTCCCACCAGGCCAGCCTCGGCACGCTCGTGCAGAGCGCCCGCGGCTCGCTCCTCGCGGGCGACTGGTGGCCGACGCTGTTCCCCGGCCTGTTCATCATCGTGCCCACCCTGGCGATCGCGGGCCTCGCGGGCGCCTGGCGGGAGCGGATCAACCCCCGGCGCCGATCGGAGCTCATGCTGTGACGGTCCCCGTCCTTTCCGTGAACGGTCTCTCCGTACGCTTCCGCATGCGCGGCGGCACGCACGTCTCCGCCGTCACCGACGCCACCTTCGACCTCGCGGCGGGGGAGTGCCTCGCCCTGGTCGGCGAGAGCGGCTGCGGCAAGTCGGTGCTCGCCTCCGCGCTGCTCGGCCTGCTCCCGGAGAACGCGCAGACCGCGGGGTCCGCGCTGATCGCGGGCCCGGACGGCCAGCCCCCCGTCGACCTGCTCACCGCCGACGAGCGCACGCTGGCCCGCACCGTGCGGGGCCGCCGCGTCGGCCTCGTACCGCAGAGCCCGGCCGCCCACCTGACACCCGTCCGCACCGTCCGCTCCCAGCTGGAGGAGACCCTCCGCGAACTCGTGGGCGTACGGAAGCCGCGGCTGAGGGCCGCCGCGGAAGCGGCCGCCGAACGCGCCGCGTTCCCCCTCGGCCACCTCGACCGCTACCCGCACGAACTGTCCGGCGGCCTCGCCCAGCGCGCCGCCACCGCGCTCGCCCTCATCGGCGACGCGCCGCTCCTCCTCGCCGACGAGCCCACCACCGGCCTCGACCGCGACCTGGTCGACCGCACCGTCGACGAGCTGCGCCGGCACGTCGGCGACGACCGCGCGCTGCTCCTCATCACCCACGACCTCGCCGCCGCCGAGCGCATCGCCGACCGGGTCGCCGTGATGTACGCGAGCCGCGTCGTCGAACTCGCCGACGCCGACACGTTCTTCGGCACGCCCGGCCCCCGGCACCCCTACGCCCGCGGCCTCCTGAACGCCCTGCCGGAGCGCGCCTTCACCCCCGTCCCCGGCATGCCGCCCGAACTCTCCGCGCTCCCCGCCGGGTGCGCCTTCGCGGCGCGCTGCGACCGGGCCGACGACGCGTGCGGTGCGCTGCCTGCGCTCACCGACGGCGCCGCCTGCCACCACCCCCACGCGGACGTGCTGGAGGCGCCCCGTGCTTGAACTGCGCTCCATCACCGCCGGATACGACCGACGCGCCCCCGTCGTCCGCGACGTGAGCCTCAGCCTCGCGCCCGGCGAGTCCGTCGGCCTCCTCGGCCCCAGCGGCTGCGGCAAGTCCACGCTGGCCCGAGTCGCCGCGCTCCTGCACCGCCCCGACGCCGGACGGGTCGTCGTCGACGGCGAGACCGCCCGCGGCTGGCGCCACCGCGCACCCCGGGAGCTGCGCACCGCCTTCGGCGTCGTCTTCCAGCAGCCGCGGCTCTCCGCCGACCCCCGCCTGACGCTCACCGCCTTGATCGCGGAACCCTTGCGTGCCACGGGCCGCGGCAACGAGGCGGCCGCCACGGTCCCTGACCTCGCCGCCCGGGTCGGCCTCGGCCCGGACCTCCTGGGCCGCCGCCCGCACGAGGTCAGTGACGGCCAGCTCCAACGCGCCTGCCTGGCCCGCGCCCTGGTGCTCCGCCCCCGCTGGCTGATCTGCGACGAGATGACGGCGATGCTCGACGCCTCCACGACGGCGGCGCTCGTCCACGTCGTGGAGGAGTACCGCGCCGAGCACGACGCGGGACTCCTCGCCGTCGGCCACGACCGCGTACTCCTGGAACGGTGGTGCGACCGCACGACGCACTGGGACGATCTCGTGACTCCATTCGCCGCGTAGGCCGACGGCCGCGTGACCACACGTGATCTCAGCGCCGCCGGCCAAGTAGGAATTTGCGGCGTGATGTCCAAGGCAGGCAGGACGCCGGAGTCCCGTCACGGCGGCTCTCGCGGTCCTCCTCTCGCCGGCCTCGCTCGCCATCGGTCTCCTGACCGCCGACCCGGCGTCCGCTCAACCTGACGCGAAGGAAGGGCCGTTGACGCGGCGCTCCGCCGAGCAGGCCAAGAAGTTCCACCCCGCGATCGACCGCGAGACGATGTTCGACGACCACGGTGCGGCGATCCGCGGCGTCGAGCGGACCGGCGCCGTCACCAAGGCGTCGCCGGCCGACGTCGCGACCTCGGGCCGACACACCGGGCGTCCGCTGTGCCACACGACGGGCATCAACGGCACGTTCCAGTACATCGGCTTCTGCTGGGACGAGGGCGACGACCTCACCGGCTCCTACGAACCCAAGGGCGGCTGGCACCCGCAGGCCCTGACCGCCTCGCACGACGCACAGCCGGGCGGCACCGTCGACGGCCACCACCTCTACGCCGGGTCGTGGTGCAACGGCATGGGTGACGGCAAGCGCAACCTCCTCGGCCGGATCTCCCTCGTCAACTCCACCGGCAGGAAGTGGAGTTACGGTCACGTCCTGCTGGTCATGCCGACGGGCGACGAACCAAGCGGCGACTTCAGCCCGGTGGACAACGTCCACGCCGACGGAACGGTCTGGTACGGCAACAAGCTGTTCGTGGCCCATGGCGGGGAGCTGCAGGTCTACGACTTCCAGCACCTGTGGAAGATGAGGGCGAGCGACGAGCGCACCGGCATCGAGAACGGCGTCTCCTCGGCCCGCTGGCACCAGAGGGCGCTGCCGATCTCAAGCCGTGTGCCGCCGACGGCAGCGGCCAAGTGCCTCGCCCTCGGCGCCAACGTCGCCAAGGGATCGCAGCTGATCCAGTACACGTGCGGCAAACAGGACCAGAACGGGGAGCAGCTTCCTCGCTGAGCCGTACCTGACGGCACGGCAACTCCGCGGCACGGACCACACGTCTGTGCCGCCCCTCGGCCCGCCCGTGAACGCACGGCGTCGATAGCGCCAACTCCCGGACAGGCAGGGTTTCCCGGCGCGGGTGGGACCCCATACTCACTGTGGTCCCGCCCGTCGTCGTGCGGCGACACCCCACATCCACTCGCCCCCGGGAGGCAGCATGGCCCTCACCACCCGTCGCAGAGCCCTCACCACCTTCGGAGCCGCCCTTGTCGGCGGCGTCGCGACGCCCGCCTACGCGCACGCGACCGGACGTGGTCACCACCCCAGGCCCCTGATCCGTGCCCACGCCCACAACGACTACGAACACCCCCGCCCGCTCCTCGACGCGCTCGACCACCGCTTCGGCAGCGTCGAGGCCGACATCCACCTCGTCGACGGGCAGCTGCTCGTCGCCCACGACCCCGTGGACCTCGACCCCACCCGCACCCTGGAGTCGCTCTACCTGGCGCCCCTGGCCGCCCGGGTGCGCGCCCAGCACGGTTCCGTGTACCGGGGGTATCACCGCACCCCCTTCCAGCTGCTCATCGACATCAAGACCGAGGGCGCGTCGACGTACGCGGAGCTCCACCGCCATCTGCGGCCCTACCGGCGCCTCTTCACGACGTACAGCCACGGGAAGGTGCGCCGCGGCGCCGTCACCGCCGTCGTCTCCGGGGACCGGGCGGCGCGCGGGCCGATGGAGGCTCAGCGCGTGCGGTACGCCTTCTACGACGGGCGGCTCGCCGACCTCGGCGGTCCCGCGCCCGCCTCGCTCATCCCGCTGATCAGCGACAACTGGTCCCTCAACTTCAGCTGGCAGGGCGTGGGGCCCATACCGTCCGCCGAACGCGAGAAGCTGCGCGGCATCGTCTCCGCCGCCCACGCGCGCCGGCAGCGCGTGCGCTTCTGGGCCACGCCCGACCTGCCGGGTCCGCAGCGCGAAGCGGTCTGGGGCGAACTGCTCGCCGCCGGGGTGGATCACCTCAACACCGACGACCTCGCGGGGCTCGAAGCGTTCCTCGACGCACACCGCGGATGATCTTCGAGGATCAACCCTCGCGCAAGTAACACCCGTTCGGAGCACAGGTCAGACGCCCGGACGCTCCCTCCGCTACGCCAGACTGACGGCCGGAAGCCGCGGTTCCACGTGGCGGAGGAGGTACTTCCCATGGCTGTCTCGATCTCTGTCGTGCTGCTCCTGGTGATCCTTGCGGTGGTCTTTCTGCGCAACGGAGCGCTGAAGGTGTCGCACGCCGTCGTCTGCGGGCTCCTCGGGTTCTATCTGGCGAGCACGAGCATGGCGCCCACCATCCACGACGGACTCACCGCCACCGCCGACATCGTCAGCTCGATCCGGCCGTGACACCGACCGTGGCACCGTCCCGTCTTGCAGGTTCGTGAACAACTGACGTTGTGTCATGGACAGTTGTGCGAGCGGCATCTAGCTTCGGCGCATGTCCAGCAGAATGCGCCGCATCGTACCCGCCGGAGTCGTGGCCCTGACCGTGTCCCTCGCGGTTCCCGCGTACGCCGACGAGATACCCAACGCCCCCGGGCACCGGCTCGTCGAGCAGTACCAGGGCGCGCCCGCCGAGGCCCGCCCGCTGCCCGGCACCCCGCCGCCCCAGCACCCGTACCTCGCGGCCAACGGCCGCAGCGGCATGCACGCCGACGCCGCCGGCAGCGGAACGTACCCCTGGAACGGGCCGCTCGGAAAGCGGCCGGTTGTCGACAGCGAGAAGATGGCGGCGCTCGGCGGCGAGTGCGCGACCGTCACCTTCGACCGCGACGGGCGCATCGTCACCGTGTGCGGCACGTTCACCGGTTTCCTGGTCAAGCTGCTCGACCCGGGGACGCTGGACACGCTCGCCGAGTACAAGCTGCCGCAGCGGCCCTCGACCGTCGAGGCCATCACCCGCCTCGACTTCTCGAAGATCTTCAAGGACACGTCGGGCGGTGCCTACTCGTACCTCGACGACCAGGACCGGCTCGTCCTCGCCGACTCGCGCCAGCACATCGTGCGGCTCGCGCACGAACGCACCGCGGACGGGAAGTGGCGCTTCGTCGTCGACAAGGAGTGGGACCTGACCGCCCACGTCCCGCACGACTGCGTGAGCTGGACCAACCTCTACCCGAGCGGCGAGTGCGACCCCGTCACGTCGGTGATGCCGGACTGGGACGGCCGCATCTGGTGGGTGACCCGGCAGGGCCGCGTCGGCACCGTCGACCCGGAGTCCGGCGGCATCCGCTCCGTCCGCCTCGACGGCGAGGAGATCCAGAACTCGTTCTCCGTCGCCGAGGACGGCGTCTCGATCGTCTCCGACCACGCCCTGTACAGCTTCCGTGCCACCGCCGACGGCACGCCGAAGGCCCAGTGGCGCCAGACGTACGACCGCGGCACGGGCACCAAGCCCGGCTCCGTCAACCAGGGTTCCGGCACGACACCCGACCTCTTCGGCGCGCACGACGACTACGTGGCGATCACCGACAACGCCGACGACCGCATGAACGTCCTCGTCTACCGGCGCGGCGCCGGCGTGCCGGACGACGAACGGCTCGTCTGCAAGGTCCCCGTCTTCGGCCCCGGTGCCTCCACCACCGACAACTCGCTGATCACCTGGGGCGACAGCATCGTCGTCGAGAACAACTACGGCTACGAGAACATCACCTCGCTCACCCTCGGCCGCAGCGTCGTCGGCGGCGTCAGCAGGATCGACGTGCGCGAGGACGGCAGCGGCTGCGACACCGTCTGGGAGAGCGGCGAACGCTCCCCGTCCACAGTGCCCAAACTGTCCACCGCGAACGGCCTGTTGTACTTCTACACGAAGGAACCCAACCGGCTCGGCATCGACGCCTGGTACCTGACCGCCGTCGACTTCCGCACCGGTGACACCCGCTGGAAGCGGCTCGCCGGCACGGGCATCGCGTACGACAACAACTGGGCGCCCGTGACACTGGGACCCGACGGCACCGCCTACGTGGGCGCCTTCAACGGGCTCGTGGCGGTGCGCGACACCGAGTGAGCGACCGGCTCGGGACCGTTCAGGACCGGGAGAACACGCCGATGCCGTTCGGTACCGGACGCTCGATCCCTCCGCTGGGGTTGTTGCGGACCACCACGGCCTCGGCGCCCGGAGGCCGCGCGACCAGCGTGGACGTGGCGGAGACCAGCGTGGAGGAACCGCCGCCGTCCAGACTGAAGCCGTCCCGTGCCCCGAGGTCCTGGAGCACCCGCGCCATCTCGGCGATCGTCAGGCCCGTACGGAACTGCGGCGACCCGTCGAGCGACAGGAGCAGCAGGCGCCGTCCGCCGTCGGCGATACCGGCGGCGGTCCGCACCGCAGACGTGGTCCCGTCGAGGCCGGGCAGCGGCTCGCCGCCGCGGAGCACCGGGTAGCCGCCGAGCGCGAAGCGCAGCGGCATGTGCGACTCGGCCGCCACCAGGCGGTGACTGACGCGCACCCAGTCGCCCGCCGACAGCTTCCGCAGCTCCTGCGCGCCCGCCTCGCGGCCCACGAGGACCGTGGTGCCGCGGGCGATCGGTCCGGTGCCCGGCGTGTCGGCCGAGGCCACCACGCGTCCGTCGCGGACCGTCACCTCGTGGGTGTCCGTGCTGCACGGCGCGCCGCGGTTCGTGTCCGTGCCGCAGGTCGTCCGCACCCGTGACGCGGAGCCCCAGTCGCCGGTGAACGCGCCGACGGAGCCCACCGGCAGCGCGTACTGGTTGAGGCCACCGAGCGGCAGCCGGGCGCCCTTGGTGCGGATCCACCCGTCCAGAGTGAGCCTGTCCAGGCGGGCCCTGCGGTCGTACCCGACGCCGAGGACGGCCTCCGTGGTCACGCCCGGCGGCATCGCGGGACCGAACCGCTGCCCGTTCGGCACGGCGCCCTTGAGCGCGTGGCCGCCCGTGATCGCGGGGCCGACGGGCGCGCCGGTCGCCTCCACGCCGGGGTGCTGCGTCTCGGTGATGTTGAAGAAGTCGCCGTTGATGCCGCCGACGGCACCGGCACCGTCCGCGAGCGCGGAGACGGGCGCACGCGCGGCGACCTTGCCCGGATACAGCAGGCCGACGCTGGTGCGCGGGTCGCGCAGATCCACGTCGAGCATGTGCACGCGGGCCTCTCCGTGGGATCCCGCCACATCGAAGTATCGATACTGCACACCCGGCGCCACCGGCCCGGACGCGCGCTCGTCACCCCTGGGAACGGCACCGGCCGGCGCCGCTCCCGTGAGAGCCGCGCCGGCCAGCATGCCGAGCGTCGTGACGAGGGTCAGGCCTGTTCTGAACCGTCCACCGCACAGCTTCTGGCGAGTCAACAGATCCCCCTGGGTTTCCGACCGGACAGCGAATCAACTGTCGCAGCAGCCAGAGGAGTTCACCAGACGGCGGTGGCTACGTCCCGACCAGCCGGGAACGGATCAGGAAACGTACGCCTTCCGGGGCCTCCAGCGAGAAGCCGCTGCCCCGCCCCGGCACGACGTCCACGATCAGCCGGGTGTGGCTCCACAGCTCGTACTGGCTCTTCGACATCCAGAACGCTACGGGCTCGGCCACCCCTTCGACCGTCAGCGACGCGAGGTGGACGTCGGATTGGCCGGTACGGAACTCGCCGTCCGGGTAGCACATGGGGGCGCTGCCGTCGCAGCAGCCGCCGGACTGATGGAACATCAGCGGCCCGTGGGCCTCCCGCAATGTCCGCAGGAGCCGGGCCGCGGCGGGGGTGAGCTCCACCAGGGGGACGTCGCTCCCGGTGCCCTTCGTCTCATGACGGTCATGACGGTCCATGGCGGGACTCTGCCCCGCGGCACGTTGCAACAGGGTTGCGAGGCGGGGACACGGGGGCCGCTGTTCGGAGCAATTGTGCGATGGTCGGGTCGTGTCGCCCGGGGAGAGGCCGCACACAGGTGAAGCTGGTGCGATGCGTTGGCTCCTTCCGGCGATCGCCGTACTGTCGTTGGCCGTCCCCGTGTCGTACGCGGCGCCTCCCGGGCCCGCCCACGGCCCCGCGTGCCGGGGCGGCACCGCCCCGTACCAGCGCCAGCTGGAGCGGGAGCTGCGGCTGCCCGTCGACGGGCGGCAGTCCGCCGCGGACTGCGCGGCCATCCGGCGGCTCCAGCAGCGGCTCGGCGTCCGTCCCGCGGACGGCAGGGCGACGCTGCGGACGTACCGCTTCCTCGTCGCCGACAAGATCCGGCGCGACCCGGCGCAGCGGCGGGCCTGCCCCGCGAAGCCGTACCGGATCACCTGCGTGGACCTGACGCGGCAGATCCTGTGGGCGCAGAGCGGACGCAGGCTGGTCTTCGATCCGGTGCCGGTGCGCAGCGGCCGGGACGGTCTGGAGACCCGCCGCGGCTGGCAGCGGATCTACCTGAGGCACCGTCACCACTACTCGACGATCTACCACGTCCCCATGCCGTACGCGCAGTTCTTCAACGGCGGACAGGCCCTGCACGGCACCCGCTCCGACCTCTTCAGGTCCGGTTCGGGAGGCTGCGTGAACCTGGCCGTGAACGACGCCCGGCGGCTGTACGACCTGTTGCAGAAGGGCGACCGCATCTACCTCTGGGGAACGAAGCCGGGCACGGGCGGCTGACGCCACCCGCACCCGGTAATCCGGTCACCCGGTCATTTCCCCTTCTTGCCACCGCCTCGCTGGTTGGTGAGCGTCACCGTGACGTCCTTGGCGGGCTTGTGCCCTGTCACCTTGTGCGGCCCGCTGACCCTCTTCGCGGGCATGACGTAGCCGTCGGGAACGGCGGTCTCCCTGAGGTAGTACGAGCCGGGCGTCAGGCCCTGGAAAGCGCACCGCCCGCGGCCGTCCGTGGCGCAGCCCCGGTCGGCGAGGGTGTCCCGGCGCGCGCCCGATGTCTGGAGTCCGGCCGTGCCGTTGCTCTCGCGCCAGAGCTGGAAGACCGCGCCGGCCAGTGGCCTGCCCGTCTTCCCGTCCTTCTTGACGACCGTGAGGGAGCCGCGGACGTCGGGCTGCCGTTCCTTGCGGTTCAGCGCCTCCACGGAGGCCCCGAGCGCGACGTCGGACCCGGTCAGGACGAGGGGGCCGAAGACCGCCGGGTCCGGCAGCTCGTAGCCGTTCGGCGCCTTGGTCTCCACCCAGTAGTACGTGCCGGGCTTGACGGTTTCGCGGCAGGCACCCTTCGCGTTCGTCGTGCAGGGCGATCCCTGGGCGGTGTCCGGGTCCGCGCCGCCGCGCTGGAGGCCCGGCGTGCCGTTGGTCTCGCGCCAGAGCTGGAAGACGGCACCCGGCAGGGGCTTCCCCGTGTCCTGGTCCTTCTTGTGGACCGTGACCGGGCCCTCCTTGACGGAGGGTTCCTCCTTCTTCCTGTTGGTGGCCGGTACCGACACGCCCTCGGAGGCGTTCGCCCCGGTCAGCTCCAGCGGTCCGAAGACGTTCGGGGTCGGGCGTTCGTACCCCTTCGGCGCCTTGGTCTCGCGCCAGTAGTACGTGCCGAGCGGCACGGTCTGCGCGCACTCGCCCTGCGCCTCGGTGACGCAGTCGTCGCCGACCTTCGTGTCCGGGTCGTCGCCGCCCGTCTGCAGCCCGTCGACACCGTTGGACTCGCGCCACAGTTCGAACTCGGCGCCCTTCAGCGGCTCGCCGCCGTCCTCGTCGGTCTTGACGACCTTCACCTCGCCGGTGGCGGGCGTGGTGGCGCAGTCCGGCAGGTCGCCGAGGAAGGGGTAGTTGTGGAACTCCTGGCCGCCGCCGCCCGACGCTGAGCTGGTGTGCGTGAGGGAGCCCGTGGTGAAGAAGCGGCCGTTCATGCCCGGCACGCTGACCGTCGTCATCGAGGCCTGGTTGCCGACCAGGACGCTGCCCTGGAACTGCCCGGTGCCCTTGACCTCCACCGAGGTGGCGTCGGGGAAGTTCCACAGCAGACGGCTGCGCAGCTTGTTGAGCTGACTGCTGTCGTCGATGGTGCCGCTGTACGTGTTGATGGTGCGCTTGGAGCCCAGGATGTTGACCAGGATCGTGGCGCCGTCCGGGATGCCCTCGAAGCGGATGCCTTCCTGACCGCCGCTGCCGCCCATCAGGTCGAAGTCGACGTTGAAGACCTGGAGCATGGAGGTGTTGTCGCCGCGGAACAGGGTCTCGCCGCCCGCGTGGACGGCCGTGCCGGTGGGCGTGCGTGTGCCGCCCTCGGGGTGCGCGTAGCACTGGCTGGCGGCGGTCAGCTCGTCGCGCAGCGGGATGTACGGCTTGGCGGCGTCGGGGTCCTTGCGCTTCGTGGCGAGGATCGTGCCGTCGGCGTCCTCGGCGTACCGGACCACGCCGTCCTCGGCGAGGAGCCGCTCTCCGCTGCCGACGGTGACGTTGCCGCCCGCGGTGAGCCAGTCGGCACCCTTGGGAGGCGCCACCCGGGAGCCGACGCCGGCCTCGCCGACGTTGTAGACGCCGCTGACACCGGCCGCCTTGTCCTGGTCGAAGTCGCCGAGGACGACGACCCGCCCCTCGGCTTCCGAGGCCTTCTCGCGGACGAGGAAGTCCCCGCCCACGTAGATGTTGATGCCGTTGTCGCGGTACTTGATCCCCCCGTTGTTGATCGGCGGGTAGTCGCCGTCGGGGCAGTTGCCCGGCACGCACGGCCCGAGGCCGCCGGGCAGGGGCTTCGCGGCGGCCTCGGCGAGAGGCAGGGCCGACAGGCTCGTCCCGGCCACGACGCCGAGGAGACAGAGGTACCTCGTCCCGGTCCGGACGAGGGAAGGAAAGGTCACGCGCACATCAGCTCCCACAAGGGTCAAATGAGACGTGGGGAGGCTCGCACGATCGACGTCCCGGACCGTTCAACCGATCCGCGCTTCATCGGAAGAGCACTGCAAAGGACGAGCGTTGCGCCGTCCGTGTGGCGGCACCTCCGTGTCTCCACGAGGATGTCCCCCTCGACAGGGCGCGGCCCTTTTCGCGGGGGCGTCCGTGGAGCGGAGGCGGCGCGATGGGATCACATGCTGCGGCCGGACGGCGGCGTCGGCGGCCGGTCGTGTTCGGGGCGCTCGGCGCGACGCTGCTGGGGGTCCTGTTCTGCGTTCCGAGCGCCGGGGGAGCGCCGGTGTCGGCGGACGCCTGCCGCACCGCGGGCAGCGCGCTGCCGGTCGGCGACTGCGGGCCGTTCTGGCAGGTGCTCGCCGAGGACTTCGACGGCGACCGGGTGCCGCTGGGCGCCTTCAGCGACTGCGACCACCACGCCGACACCTCCGCCGCGTACTGCGGGGGCCTCGACGGGTCGTACCGGGACAACTGGTGGGCCTACCCGACCGGCTGGCCCGACACGGCGGGTGACCGGGGCCGGGACGTCGTGGGCGTCTACCACCCGGAGGACACGGTGAGCGTGGGTCCTGCGGCGGACGGCGACGGGCGCATGCGCATCCGCATGTGGCGGCCCGCCGACGGAGGGCCCGTCCACGCGTCGGCGGTGGTACCACGCGCGGTCATGCAGATGAAGTACGGCAAGTACAGCGCCCGCGTCAAGGTGACCGAACCGGCCCCCGGCTACAAGTCGGCGTGGCTGCACTACGGCGGCGGCTGCGAGATGGACCACCCGGAAGGCGAGTGGACCGGCCCCCTCACCGCCTTCCACCACCCCTGCGGCGGGGGCGAACAGGGCGCGTACCCCGGCGCCGGTTCCTGGACCGACTGGCACACCGTCTCCACCGAGTGGACACCCGGCCACGTCCGGTTCTTCGTCGACGGAAGGGAGGTCGGGCACGACACGCGTGGAGTCCCCGACCGCCCGCTCTCCTGGGTCCTGCAGAACGAGAGCGCCCTGGAAGGACCGGGGGCCGCACCCGGCAGCAGCGCGCGGCTGGAGATCACCTGGGTGGCGGCGTACGCGTACGGATGGAAGTGACGCCGGATGGGAGTGACGCCAGATGGAAGTGACGGTTCCGCGAATTGCGAGCGCACGCTCCGGAAGCGGATCGTGAACCCCGTACAACCCTGGTGCCCCATCCCGTGTCGAACAGGGCGCCGGACAAGGAACGGGCCCTTTCCGGACACCCCCCGCGCCTGCCCGGCCACCTTCCTTCACAGGAGCCGCTCGTGCGCAAGAACCGTTCGGCCGCCCTCGCCGCGGCATCGTTCCTTCTGCTGACCGGGGCCGGTATCGCCGCCGCCCCCTCCGCCTTCGCCGGCACCCCTGGGGGTACCCGCGCCGACGACCGCAACAGCGACTTCAACGGCGACGGATACGAGGACGTGCTGGTCGGCGCCCCTGGTGCCACGGTGAGCGGCGCCAAGGGCGCAGGTCTCGTCACGGTCCAGTACGGCTCCACCGGCGGCATCAACACCAGCAACGTCGCCAGATTCAGCCAGTCGACGTCCGGTGTCTCCGGCGCCGCCGAGGCGGGCGACAACTTCGGCAAGGCCGTCGCGACCGGTGACCTCGACGGCGACGGATACGACGACGCGGTCATCGGCATCCCCGGGGAGGACCTCGACGCCGGCGCGGACGCCGGTGGTGTCGCCGTCCTGTGGGGCTCGAAGTCGGGGCTCGCCGGCTCCGCGAGCAGCTGGCTGCAGAGCCAGGACGCCGCCGCGGGCCAGCAGTTCGGCCTCGGTCTGGCCGCGGCGCACTTCACCGCGGACACCCCGGGCGACCTCCTCGCCGTCCTCGACAAGGACAACGTGGACCTGTACGTGTACGACCCCGCTCCGCAGGCCCGGGGCGAGGCGCCGCTGCGCCGTCAGGCCACCGAGCGGCTCGGCAGGTCGGCCGCCGCGAGCGCCATCGTGTCCAAGTCGCTGACCACCGGCGACTACGACAAGAACGGCTACGCGGACCTCGTCGCCTCCGGAACCACCGAAGGGGACGAGCCCGGTCACGGCTGGTCCGTGCAGTTCGCGGGCGGCGCCGACGGCCTGACGTACAAGAACGACCTGCGCGGCGGCCCGGTCGCGGCCTCCGGCGACATCAACAACGACGGCTACGACGACCTGGTGACCGGCGAGCCCGCGTCCCCGGACGACGGCGGCGAGACGATGACCGGCGGTCTGGTCGGCGTGCGCTACGGAACCGCGGACGGCCTCGTGAACGAGGCCAAGTGGTGGACGCAGGACGCCGAGGGCGTGCCCGGCGTCGCCGAGCAGGGAGACGGCTGGGGCGCCGACCTGTCGGTGGCGGACACCAACGGCGACGGTTACGCCGACGTGGCGATCGGCGCACCGGGCGAGGACATCGGGACGGTCGCCGACGCGGGCGCCGTCTGGGTGCTCCGCGGCTCGGAGAACGGGATGACGGCGAGCGGCGCGAAGTCGTTCGACCAGAACTCCGCGGACATCCCGGGTGACGCCGAGAAGGGCGACAAGTGGGGCGCGCAGGTGCGGCTCACGGACCCGAACCGCGACGGCCGCTTCGGGCTCCTCGCGGCGGCACCGGGCGAGAACACCGGGGACGGCGTGGTGTGGGTCCTGTCCGCGAACTCCGGCGGGGTCACGGCTGCCGGGTCCTGGACGTACGGCGCGGGTTCGCTCGGCGCGCCGTCCGCGGACGCGGCGTTCGGGGCGGCGATCGACGAGTAACAGCAGGTAACAGCGTGTAACGAGAGGTCCCCCGGGGCAGGACGTTCCCGCCCCGGGTCTCAGGAGGCGTCACCGCGCGCGGTGACGCCTCCCTTCTTTTGGTCCGGACCAACTACCCGCCGGTAGGCCCGAGTTGAGCTGCGGGATCTTTGCCGAATCCACATATGGCGGGCGAGTGAACTGGGGGTAAATGTCGCCTTTTTATCCCTCAAGGCGCCCAATTCAATTGTTGACACGGAGAGTTGGTCTAGTCCATTTTGGTGATCCGGCGTGGAGATCTGCCGCCGGAGATGAGAACCGATCCTTGGAGCACCACATGGCAGCGAGTGACCGCTACCTCCATCGAGCCCCCTCCGATGTCCCGTACTTCAGCTCGGACGCCGACACGTACCTGGCCCAGACGCAGCTGCGCGACCTCGAGAAGACCCGGCCCCTGCGCGTCCTCTCCGAGGAGGACTTCGCGCACTGGCAGACGTACGGCTACATAGTCGTGAAGCAGGCGATCTCCCGCGAGGCCGCCAAGGACCTCCTCGACTTCGCCTGGGAGTTCCAGGGCCTGGACCGCGGCCGCCCCGAGACCTGGTACGAGGACCGCGAGTGGCGCTCCGACCTCGACCGCGAGCTGCACGTCTACGGCTTCGTCGAGGCCTATCACCACCAGCTGATCTGGGACAGCCGCCAGACGCAGCGGGTCTACGACGCCTTCGTCGACGTATGGGACTGCGAGGAGCTCTGGGTCACCCTGGACCGCCTCAACCTCAACCCGCCCAACATCAGGAACCGCTCCCGCTCGCTGATCGCACCCACCGAGCGCGGCTTCGACATCAACCTTCACTGGGACGTCGACACCACCCTCGGCGTGCTGCCCCAGCGTGTGCAGGGCATCATCGCCCTCGACGACACCCAAGAGGACCACGGCGGCTTCCAGTGCTGCCCCGAACTGTTCCGGCAGTTCGACCGGTGGAAGGCCCTCCAGCCCGACGACCGCGACCCCATCCGCCCCGCGATCGACCGCGACGAGATGCCCGTCGTCCGCCCCGAGCTGGAAGCCGGCGACCTGCTCATCTGGAACGGCCTGCTGGCCCACGGCGTCGCCCCCAACACCTCGAAGGACGGCGTCCGCGCGGTCCAGTACCTCTCGATGATGCCCGCCCTGGAGTCCCACGAGGAGCTGCGCCGCTCCCGCATCGACTCCTGGTCCAACCTGAGCACCCCCGAGTGGAACGCCACGCTGCTCGGCGACGCCCACAAGCACGAATCGCTGCGCTACGGCACCGCCGCCCTCAACGACCTGGGCGCCAAGCTGCTTGGCCTCAAGTCCTGGAACGGGGAAGCCGCATGCGACGCATCTGCCTGACCCTCCCCACCAACCGCTCCTGCCCCGAGACCATCGCGGCGATCGGTGCGGAAGCCGCGTACGCGGCCGCGCACTTCGGCATCGAGGCGCACCTGCTGATCCTGGACTCCTCCGACACCGCCACGTTCGCCGAGCACACCCGGGCCGTCGCCGCACTGCCCGACGTGCCGCACGTCGTCGTGCACCACCTCGACGAGGCGGCCCAGCGCGACTTCCTGCGCGCCGTGATCGACCGGGCGCAGGTCGCCAAGCCCGAGCTGATGCTCGACCTGATGCTGCCGGACCGCCTCTCCTACGGAGCCTGCACCAACCGCGCCTTCCTGATCGCCCGTGCGCTCGGCTGCGAGTCCGTCCACCGCAGGGACTCCGACAGCCGCTACCAGAGCGTCGACGGCGAGCCCGTCTTCCCGGTGCACCACGAACTGATGTCGCTCGGCAAGCCCGCGCGGGAGGCCGCGCACGGCGTTTCGGAGAGCGCTCTCGACCCGCGCCTCGCCGACCGGCGCGTGGCGATGGTGGGCAGCTCCTTCGTCGGGGAACTCTCCGTCGACATCGGCGAGATCCAGCGCATCGACCCGGACGTCTACTACGACGTGGTCAGCCTCTGGGCGCCCGAGCACTGGTCCGACGCCGAGAAGCGGGCGCTGGTCGAGGAGTCCTTCCGGGGCGCGGGCACCGACCCGTTCGAGCGCGACCACGCACTCCTCGGCCTCGTGGACCCGATGCGCGTCGACATGTGCAACATCAGCTTCCACGACGTGCACGAGCGCGTGCCGCTGCCGCCCGCGACCGACACCATCGGCAGTGACTACTTCCTCATCCACCTGGTCCACGACGCCGCCCTGCCCGGCGTCCTGCACAACAGGAACATCGTCAACTACTACACCGGGGAACGCAGGACCGACGCCGGTTTCCTCGCGTACCAGACCCGCTACGCGAAGTTCCTCCTGTCGATGCTCTACTTCAACCACATCTACGACCGCATGGCTGCGGCCGGCGAGGGCCTGCTCGACGAGCAGGGCCACGTGCGCCCCTCCGTCATCGCCGAGTTCGCCCGGCAGAGCACCGCACTCGACCAGGCGGAGAACGTCCGGCGCCTCGACCGTCTCGACGCCGCCCACCGCACGCTCGGCGGCCGGTACGCCGATGTCGCCGACCACCTGGCCGCACACCGCGAACGCCTCCTCGACGAGGCACGCGGCGACATCGAGGACTTCGCCCTGCTGACCGAGGCATGGCAGCCGTTGATGCGCGCGGCCCAGGACACCGGCCCGCTCCCGGCGACGGGAAGCTCCGCGTGAACGCCACGACGACGTACGAGCCCGACAGCGCCTCGCTCCGCGCGGCCCTCGCGGCCGCCGCCGAGGACCAGATCGTCTTCGACCTCCTCGGCATCGAGGAGGGGTACGACACGCTGCTGCGCGAACTCCCCGGAGTCGCCGTCCGCTTCGCCATGAAGGCCTGCCCCGTCGACGAGGTCCTCGCCCTCCTCGCCCGGCACGGCTCCGGCGTCGACGCGGCGAGCCCCATCGAGGTGGAACAGGCGCTGCGGGCGGGCGTGCCCATCGGGCGCGTGCACTACGGCAACACCGTCAAGTCCGACCGCAACATCGCCGACGCGTTCCGGCTCGGCATCAGGGACTTCGCGACCGACAGCCTGGAGGACGTGCGGGCCGTCGCCGAACACGCGCCGGGCAGCCGGGTGTTCTGCCGCCTCGCCACCACCGGCGAGGGCGCGCTCTGGGGACTCAGCAACAAGTACGGCTGCTCGCCCGAGGACGCCCTCACGATCCTGGGGACGGCACGCGACCTGGGACTCACCCCCGCGGGTCTCTCCGTGCACGTCGGGTCGCAGCAGATGACCGCCGACGCCTGGAACGGCGCGTTCGACCGCATCGCCGACGTACTGACCGCGCTCGCGGGCCGCGGCATCGCCCTCGACCACGTCAACCTCGGCGGCGGCCTGCCCGCGCTCGGTTACCGCGACAAGCACGGCACGCCCCTCGAACCGCCGATGGACAAGATCTTCACCGTCATCCGCGAGGGCATGGCCCGCCTGAGCGCGCTGCCCGGACACGACCTGGGCTTCGTCATCGAGCCGGGCCGCTACCTCATCGCCGACCACGGCGCCATCCGCGCCCACGTCTCCCGGCTCTCCGCGCGCCGCGGGCCGGACGGCGAGCGTCAGTACTGGCTGTACCTGAGCTGCGGCAAATTCAACGGACTCTACGAGATGGACCAGCTGCAGTACCGGCTCGTCTTCCCCTCGCACCGCGACGCCGAGTCCGTCCCCGCCGTGGTCGCGGGGCCCACCTGCGACAGCGACGACGCCTACTCGCACGAGGACGGCCTCGTGCCGGTGCCCAAGACGCTCGTCTCGGGCGACCCGGTCTGGGTGATGTCCTGCGGCGCGTACGCGACCAGCTACATGACGCAGGGCTTCAACGGCTTCAGCCCGCTCCCGTACACCTGGATCGACGGCGAGGCGGCATGACCGAGGCCGTACGCATCCGCCGCATCGCCGACGCCGACTGGCCCGGCATCGTGGAACTGGAGTCCCGCGCCTACGCGCCCCTCGGCCTCTCCGAGGGGCGGGAGGCGCTGGAGTCCCGGGCCGACGCGTCACCCGGGACGTGCTTCGCACTGGACCTCGGAGAGCAGCTCGCGGGCTATCTGCTCGCCCTGCCGTACCCGGAGTCCGCGTACCCGGAGCTGAACGGGCCCGAACGCGGGCCGTCGCCCGCGTCGCGCAACCTGCACCTGCACGACATCGTCGTCGCGGAACACCTGCGGCATCGGGGGCTCGCCCGGCACCTCCTGCGCCACCTCATGGCGACGGCCCGCGCGCACGCGTACGAGCAGATCTCCCTCGTCGCCGTCGGCGGCAGCGAGACGTTCTGGTCGGGCCGCGGCTTCGCCGCACACCCGGGCCCGCCCCCGGCCGGCTACGGCCCGACGGCCGTCTACATGTCGAGAACGACGGGTCCCTCGACGACGAGAACCACACGACCGGTGACCGTACCGGCGCAAGAACCGGAGAAGTGGGCTGATGCGGGTGCTCCGCGTGCGTGATCCTTTCCATCGGAGCCAGCTGGCGATCGCGGCACTGTTCTGCTCGCTCGGCTTCCAGTACGCGACCTGGGCGTCGCGCATTCCGGCCATCAAGGAGGACCTCGGCCTGTCGGCGGCCGAGGTCGGCGTGCTCCTGATGGCCGCGGGCATCGGCGCGGCCGTGTCGTTCCCGCTCGTCGCCGTCCTGATGCGCCGCCTCGGCTCGCAGCGCCTCGCGCTCCTGTCGGCGCTCTGTCTGGCGCTGTTGCTCCTGGCGCTGGCCGGGGCGCCCAACTATCCCGTGGCGCTGCTCGTCATGTGCGTCGACGGTGTCCTCGTGGGCTGTCTCAACGTGGCCATGAACGCGCAGGGTGCCGAGCTGGAGAAGCGGTACGAGCGCAACGCCATGGCCCGCCTGCACGCGACGTTCAGCGGCGGTTCACTGCTCGCCGCGCTGCTGGCGTCCGGCATGAACGCGGTGACCTCGGCGGTCGCCGCGCACTTCGGGGCGGCCGCGCTGTTCCTGCTCCTGCTGGTGGTGTGTGCCCGCACGGGTCTGCTGACGGAGGAGCGGGCGGTCGACGGCGCGGCGGGGGAGTCGGACGCGGCGCCGGACGCGTCGGCCGGGAAGAAGAAGTCCAAGTGGACGGTGCCGTCCAGGATGACGCTGTGGATGTGCGTCGCCATGGCCTTCGGCACCGTCACCGAGGGCGCCATGAACGACTGGTCGGCGCTCTATCTGGAGGACGTCGCCGAGGCGTCCGCGGAGCTGGCGCCCCTGGGCATCGCCGTCGTCTCCGGAATGATGGTCGTCGCCCGCCTCTTCGCCGACGGGTGGCGCAGCCGCTGGGGCGACGGGCGTGTCGTCCTGACCGGGAGCGTGCTGGCCGGGGCCGGTCTGGCACTCGCCCTGCTGAGCGGGGGTCTGGTGCCCGCGCTGCTCGGCTTCGCCTGTGTCGGGCTCGGCATCGCGGCCGTCACGCCGTGCGTCTACGTGGCCGCGGCCGGACAGGGCTCGGACTCGCTGACCCTGGTGGCGGCGATGGGGACGACGGGTCTGCTGGCCGGGCCGCCGCTCATCGGCTTCATCGCCCACGCCAGCAGCCTGGTGTGGGGACTGGCAGCCGTCGCCGCCTCCGCGCTGGTCGTCTCGGCGTGCAGCACGCGGATCCGCTGGCCTGCCACGACCGGCTGACCAGCACGGCTTTACGGCTCCACCGGCTCTGTCCAATTCCTTTCTTACTCGAGGGTAGGCGTACCCGACCCCCTTGTTATACGTTCTGTCTAACAAGGGGGTCGCGGCCCGCTGTGTGACGAGGCGCCGTGCCCGCTGCCTTGACGCCGTCGGAGCCGACGCGTCACCGAGCCAAGGAGCCGCAGCATGGCAAGCAGCAGTGTTCGGCCGAGCACACAGGGCAGTTCCCCGGAGGGCGATGTCGCCCGGCGGCTGTTGGACTCGGCCGCGGTGCTGGCGTACGACCCGGCCGTCGAAGTCGACTGGGACACCCCCCTCGACCGCGACTGCCACGGCGCCAGCCCGGAGTGGAGCACGCTCTACGGCACCGCCTACTGGCAGGAGATGACCGAGGAGCAGCGCAAGGAGCTGACCCGGCAGGAGGCCGCCTCGGTGGCCAGCACGGGCATCTGGTTCGAGATGATCCTGCAGCAGATGGTGCTGCGCGACGTCTACGCCAAGGACCCGACCAGCACCGAGGTGCAGTGGGCGCTCACCGAGATCGCCGAGGAGTGCCGCCACTCCATCATGTTCGCCCGCGGCGCCGAGAAGCTCGGCGCCCCCGCCTACCGGCCGCGCCGCTGGGCGACCGAACTCGGCAGGGTCTTCAAGTCCGTCGCCTTCGGCGAGGCCGCGTACGCGGCGATCCTCGTCGCCGAGGAAGTCCTCGACGTGATGCAGCGCGACTGGATGCGGGACGAGCGTGTCGTGCCGTTCGTCCGCACCATCAACAACATCCATGTCGTCGAGGAGTCGCGGCACATGAAGTTCGCCCGCGACCAGACGCGCAAGCAGCTCGCGGGCGCCGGCCGGGTGCGCCGCGAGATCAACTCGCTCGTCATCGCCATCGCGTCGTACGTCATCGTCACCAGCATGGTGAACCGCAAGGTGTACGCGAACGCCGGACTCGACGAGGAGCGCGCGGTCGCCGAGGCCAAGGCCAACGAGCACCACAAGTCCATGATGCGGTCGAGCTGTTCGGGCCTCATGGAGTTCCTCGCCTCGTGCGGCCTGCTCACCAAGCCGGCCCTGGTCTTCTACAAGCGCGCCCACCTCATCTGAGCCGACCCGACCCACCTGAGCCGAGCGAGCCGACGAACATGACCTACGCCATCACCCAGACCTGCTGCAACGACGCCACCTGCGTCGCCGTGTGCCCGGTCAACTGCATCCACCCCACGCCACAGGAGCGGGCGTTCGGCAGCACGGAGATGCTGCACATCGACCCGAAGACGTGCATCTCCTGCGGCGCCTGCGCCGACGCGTGCCCCGTCGACGCGATCTTCCCGGTGGACACCCTGCCGCTCGCGCAGAAGGAGTACGCCGCCATCAACGCGGCCTACTACGAGGACGCGTCGGCGGACGACGCACCCGAGCCCGACCCGGACGGACCCAACTTCCATGCCTGGGGCGAGCCGACCTTCCCCCGCGTCCTGCCCGCGGACTTCGCGCCGCCGAAGGTCGCCGTCGTCGGCACGGGCCCCGCCGGAATGTACGCCGTGCAGGATCTGCTGCTCCACACCAGCGCCGAGGTCACCCTCATCGACCGGCTCCCCGTCGCCGGTGGACTCGTGCGCTACGGCGTCGCGCCCGACCACCCCGCGACCAAGAAGGTCGGCGAGACCTTCGCCCGCTTCCACACGCACCCGCGGGTCCGGATGCACCTCGGCCTCGACGTCGGCACCGACGTCACCCCGGAGGAGATCGCGGCCCACCACGACGCGGTCGTCTACGCCGTGGGCGCCTCGGCCGACCGACGCCTGTCGATCCCTGGCGAGGAACTGCCCGGCAGCATCTCCGCGACCGCGTTCGTCGCCTGGTACAACGCCCACCCGGACGCGAAGCCGGACGGCATCGACCTGTCGGCGGAGCGCGCCGTCGTCGTCGGCAACGGCAACGTGGCCCTGGACGTCGCCCGCATCCTGCTCGCCGACCCCGACACACTCGCCCGCACCGACATCGCCGACCACGCCCTGCGCGCCCTGCGCGGCAGCAAGGTCCGCGAAGTCGTCCTGCTCGCCCGGCGCGGCCCCGGGGACGCCGCGTACACCACGTCCGAACTCCTCGCCCTCAAGCACCTGCCGGGCGTGGACCTGGTCGTCGACGACCACGACCCGCGCGTCGCGGACGCCATCGACACGGCGGGTACGAAGGACAAGGCAGCGGTCCTGCGGGGCGTCACCCGCGCGCGCCCGGACTGGGAGCGGCAGCCGGAACCCGGCCGTCGCATCGTGCTGCGGTTCCACTGCGAACCCGCCGAAGTCCTCGGCACGGAACGGGTCGACGCGGTGCGCGTGACGACGGCCGCGGGGGAGGAGTCGATCCCGGCGGGCCTCCTTCTGCGCGCCATCGGCTACCGCGGCACGCCCGTCCCGGGACTGCCCTTCGACGAGACCGGCGGCACCGTGCCCCACGAGGGCGGCCGGGTCGAGGGACGGCCCGGCACCTATGTGGTGGGCTGGATCAAACGCGGCCCGAGCGGTGGCATCGGCGCCAACCGCACCTGCGCCGCCGAAACGGTCGCCACGCTTCTCGCCGACGCGGTCGCGGGCGCGCTGCCCGCCCCGCTCCACCCGACGAAGGCCTTCCACCGGCTGGCGCGCCGCCGCAACCGCCACGTGGTCGACGCGCGCGGCCTGGCAGCCATCGAACGCGCCGAGGTGACCCGGGGCGCGAGCGCGGGCCGCCCGCGCGTCAAGATCGCCACGATCGCCGAACTCGTCTCCACGGCACGGTCGGGCCGCGCGGGCCTGCTGCGCTGACCGGTGGCCCGCGACCTTCGCGGGTTCAGTCCACCGCGGACGTCGCGTCGACCTCGAACGCCTCCAGGCCCGGGGTCGCGAGGATGTCGGCGACGCACTGCGCCGAGCCTCCGACGTAGGTGCTGACGAGGCCGACGTCGCCGCCCACACACCAGGCGCGGTCCTCGGGCCACCACAGGTCGGGGAGTTCGGGCACTCCGTCGACCCAGCCGGGTGCGGGCGAGTCGGCGTCGTCGAGGGGGCCGGAGAGCAGGATCTCCTCGCGGCCCGGCGTGTCGAAGACGGGCACGCCGTCCCATTCCACGTGTCCATAACCGGCCCAGAGTCCGTACCAACACCGGTCGGGCGTCCCGGTGTGCCGGGCCAGGACGGGGATCAGGGTTCGGGCCACATCGCCCGACGTCGGCCCTTCGTGCGGGTGTTCGTCCCAGACGCCGGGGACGGCCGGGGTGTCGTCGTTGCGGTAGAGCAGACGGTCCTCGGCGCCGATCAGTTCGTGCCAGCGCGTCGCCGCACCGACCGTCGCGCCGTACGCGGCGGCGGCCCGGTCCCACCGCACCGGTGCGGTGCCGAGCCGCGCGGGGTGCAGGATGCGCGCGTACGCCTCGAACCCGGGGGCGCACACGGCGGCGACCGTCCCGAACCCGTCCGCGTCCCCAGGGCGTTGTGCCAGCCAGCGGGTGGGGGACAGGTCGTCGCGCTCGACGCGGAGACGCCCGTAGAAGTGCGGGGGAAGAAGACGGTCGACGAACATGGTCCCAGTGTCCCAGTCTCGCCTGCGCGAGAAGGCCCCGGTCTCCGTGACGGAGGCCGGGGCCTTCTCTCCTTGAGCGCTGGGCAGGCCTTGCACCTGCATCTCCCCACAGGAAGTGGGGCGCCTTTCCTTGGACCACCAACGCGCGGGCCCTGCGCCGTCGTTCCGGCGTCGAGCACATGATCGACTGTACCCCATGGACCGGGCGGAAGGGAAACGCGCGGCCAGGAGCGGCTCAGGAGCGGGTGTCGAGCAGCGCGCCCATCCACTCCTCGATGCCCGCGACCGTGCGCGGCAGCGCTCCCGACATCAGGCGCGCACCTTCCGCCGTGACGACCAGGTCGTCCTCGATCCGGACGCCGATGCCGCGCAGCTCGGCGGGGAGCGTCTTGTCGTCGGGCTGGAGGTAGAGGCCCGGCTCCACGGTGAGGACCTGGCCTTCCTCCAGGACGCCGTCCAGGTAGGTCTCGGCGCGCGCCGTGGCGCAGTCGTGCACGTCGAGCCCGAGCATGTGGCCGCTGCCGCACAGGGTGTAGCGGCGGTGCAGGTCGCCCCGCGCGCCCTTCAGCACACCCCACTCGACGAGCCCCTCCGAGATGACCCCCATCGCCGCGCGGTGGAAGTCACGGAAGCGCGCACCGGGACGCAGCGCCGCGATGCCCGCTTCCTGGGCGGCGAGCACCAGCTCGTACACCTGGCGCTGGACGGGGGAGAAGCGGCCGGAGAGCGGCAGGGTGCGGGTGATGTCCGCGGTGTAGAGGCTGTCGGTCTCCACGCCCGCGTCCAGGAGCAGGAGGTCGTCGCGGTGCAGACGCCCGTCGTTGCGGATCCAGTGGAGCACGCAGGCGTGGGCTCCGGAGGCCGCGATGGTCTCGTAGCCGGTGCCGTTGCCCTCGGCGCGGGCACGCAGGCCGAAGACCCCCTCGATCCACCGTTCCCCGCGCGGATGCGCGAGCGCGCGCGGCAGCGCTCGGACCACGTCCTCGAACCCCGCGGTGGTGTGGTCGACGGCCAGCTGCAGCTGCTCGATCTCCCAGGCGTCCTTGACGAGCCGCAACTCGGAGAGGGCGGAAGCCAGTTCGGGGTCGGTGGCGGCGTTGCGGCCTGTCGGTGTCCCCAGCGCGTCCAGGTGGGCGCAGCGGATGCCGGTGAGCCGTTCCGCCTCGGCGAGGTCGGGGCGGCGGCCCACCCAGAACTCGCCGTGGCGCCGGTCCCGGTAGAACTCCTCGTCGCCGTCGACGCGCGGGGAGCGCGGCCGCAGATACAGCACCGCTTCGTGCGCGTGCGGTCCCGAGGGTTCCATGACCAGTACGGCGCCGGCCTGGTCCTCACCGGTGAGCCCGGTCAGCCAGGCGTACGCGCTGTGCGGCCGGAAGCGGTGGTCGCAGTCGTTCGACCGGACGGTGAGCTCGCCCGCGGGCACGAGGAGCCGCTCGCCGGGGAAGCGGTCCGAGAGCCGCGCCCGACGGGCCGGGGTGACGGCGTGCGCGGGGACCCGTGCGGACTCGGGCGGGGCGGACGGTGCCCAGGACTCCGTCATGAAGCGGGAGAGCTCGGCGGAGGCGGGCAGGTCGTGGCTGCCGGTGTGGAGCGGGGAGACGGTTTGCGGCATGCCGGATGCGGTCACGAGGACTCCCTGAGGACGACGCACGGACGGACGGGGGTGCGGAAGCCGGTCAGTAAAATGTCACATTACTATGGCGCGGTCCATGGGCAATCCGTCGTGCGTCGTCAAATCCGTTGCGGTGCGGCCAAGTTGGTGGCCGCGGCTCAGCCCTCAGAGCCGTCCGCCAGCGCCGCGATCTCCGTCAGGGACAGCTCGAGCACCTCGTGCAGGAACCGCACGACCGTCCAGTGCGGCAGTGCGTCCTCGTCGTACGGGCCGAACGCCGCCGTGTAGAGGGGGATCCAGCGCAGCGCCTCCTCCGCCGCCGTCTCGCGCCCCGGCTCCTGCTGGTAGGTGTCGTACGACACGCTCCGGTGGTGGATGAAGTGGCCGCCGGGAAGCCGCTGTTCGCACAGTTCCCGGTACTCCCGCGTCTGCAGGATCAGGTAGTGCCAGATCTCGTCGATGTCCTGCTCGACGGGGAGGAAGAGGCCGGCGAGGCGGTCGGGGTGGCGGGAGACCAGGTAGAGGTAGCGGAGGCACTCGCGGACCTGGTGGGTGATGTACGCGAGGTCCGGGGCGTCGGGCTTCGCCGCGAAGTGCCGTACGACCTCGCCGTGCAGGTCGGCGCCGAGCAGTTCCTCGGCGGTGGGGGCATGCGAGACAGAAGTGTGCATGAGGGCTCCGGTCCGGTGGGTCGAGGCGGCGGTCACTGGGGCGCGGCAAGCCAGGCGTACTTGCCGGAGCGCCCGATCGGCACGTGGGCGCGGTGCTCCACGTGACAGGCGCGTCCGGTCAAAGCCCCTACAGCCGCCGCGAGTTCGGCGGCCTCCCCGGCTTCGAGCGGTTGCCCGTCGAACGTCGTGCACCACAGGGCGCATCGGTCCTCGCCGTCGAGGTGCAACTGGTGCAGGAAGACGCGGGGCGAGCCCGCGGAGACCCGGGCGTCGAGGTCGGCCTGGGCGACCGGACCTTCGGGCGTGGCGAGCAGTTCCTTCTCACGGCCGCAGAAGGAGACGATCCGCTCCGGGTCGGTGCTGCCGTCGGAGGTGCGGACGCAGTCGCCGGAGCGGTAGCGGACCAGCGGCATGTACGGGTTGCGGACGCTGGTGACGATGAGGCTGTGGATGCCGCTGCCCGGCTCGACCGGGATCAGTTCCACGCTCATGTCGTGGAGGTAGGGGCGGTAGCGCCCTTCGCCCTCGCTGTAGAAGAGGTAGCCCAGTTCCGTGCTGCCGAAGAGGTCGACGATGGGGCAGTCGAAGTGGGTGCGCAGGTACGCGCGTACGTTCAGCGGCGTGTACTCGTAGGCGTGGATGATCCCGGCGGGCCGCGGGAAGCGGTCCCACAGGTCCCACTCGGTGACCTTCCCGGCCAGGTGCGCGAGATGGTAGCTCGAGCAGTCGAGGAGGTACGCGCCCGTGGGATGCGCGGCGCTCACCTCGCGGATCTCGGAGAGCATCCGCTCCACCTCGGCGCGGCCCCAACCGCTCGGATCCAGTTCCCGGTTGAGGTACAGCGTCCGGTCGTCCAGCCAGCGTTCACCGGGCGTCGCGCCGGGTTTGCGGGCGTTGACACGGGCGACGTGCTCGGTGGCGAGGACGGTGGTCAGCGAGACGCGCCGGGCCCCTCCGTGCCAGAGGGGGCCGAGTTCGGGGTGCTCGCTCCACAGGCGGTAGTAGGAGCGGAGCAGGAAGTAGGGCGGCCGGATGAGCTGCATGCGGGCGTGATTGGTCCCGGTGGACAGCACGAACTCGGCGTCGCCCGTCTCCAGCGCCCGTTCCAGTTCGGGGGTCATCCAGTTGGCGGGGAAGTCCCGGGCGATCTCCGGCTTCTCCAGGACGGGGAAGTCGCCGCGCTCGACGGACGCGCGGTACAGGGGGATGTCCCGGACCTTGTCCAGGACGTCGGCGCTCGGCAGGCGGTTCAAAGGGGCTCCGGTGCTGGGCGGGGTGGAAGTGGGCACGGGGGCGTGCGGGCGGGGCGTACGGGTGGATGGCGGGGCGGGGCGGGGCGGTGACCGCGGCTCGTGTCGCCGCCGTCACCGCCACCGCCCGCCGCGTCGGCGGCGCTGCTAGGAGATGCAGCCGGTCTTGCCGGTGGCGCTGATGCAGCCGCTCTTCGGCGTCGCGCTGATGCAGCCCTCCTTGGAGCCCGTGCCCTGGGCCGAGTTGACCGCGACCCACTTCTGCCAGACGGACTCCTGCGTCATGCGCTTGATGAGTTGTTGCACGGTGAAAACCTCCATGGCTGATCGGCACGCCGTGCCGAGGGTTGGGTGGGACACCGGGGACCGGGCCTCGATGTGCTGGGTCCGGCCCCCGGAGCAGAGGGGAGAGTGCGAGCGGCGGAGGACGGAAGGAGCCTCGTCAGGCCTCGGCCTTGGCCGTGGCCCTGGTCTCGCTCCTGGCGTCGTCCCCGGTCTCGCTCTTGCTCTTGACCTCGACAGTCGGAAGCATCTTCATCCGTACGGCTTCCGTGCCGCTGTCGTTGTGCCGCAGCGCCCAGTTCTCCAGTGTCGTGCGGCAGGCGTGGTCCAGATGGCGCACGGCCGTCAGGTCCAGCTCGATGGGGCGGTCCTGCGGCATGGCCTCCAGGGTCTCCAGGATGCGCGGGAGCCGCAGGAACGTGGCGTTGCCGGTGAGGGTCACCACCATGCGCCCGTCGGTCAACTCCCGTACGTCGACGTGGACATGGGAGGTGTCCCAGGCGGACTTGGCCACCGCGAGGACCAGGCCGAGGATGACGCCCTCGAACATGTTGGTCACCACGATGGCGATCGCCGTGACGGCGAGGACGACGGCCTCGCCGCGGTGGGTGCGGGCGAGCGGGACGATCTCCTTGACGGGGATCAGCTTGCAGCCCGCGTGCACCAGGACGCCGGCGAGCGCGGCGAGAGGGATGATGCCGAGCGCGGCCGGCAGGAGCACCGCGAACAGCAGCAGCCACGCGCCGTGCAGGATCCGGGAGAGCGGTGTGCGGGCCCCGGCGTTGACATTGGCGGAGCTGCGCACGATCACCGCGGTCATCGGCAGGGCGCCGAGCACACCGCACACCGTGTTGCCGACACCCTGGGCGACGAGCTCCTTGTCGTAGTGCGTGCGGGGACCGTCGTGCATGCGGTCCACCGCTGCCGCGCTGAACAGCGACTCCGCCGAGGCGATCAGGGTGAACGCGAGGACGGTGCCGAGCACCGCGACGCTGCCCAGGTCCGCGAGGTCGCCGAAGCCGGGCGGCTGGATGGCGTCGACCATGCCGCGCACCGACACGTTCGCCACGTCGAGGCCGAACCCGGCGGTCACGGCCGTGGCGAGGGCCACGGCGGCCAGCGGGGCGGGCACCACACGCGCCGCGGAGGGCAGCTTCGGCCACAGCACGAGGACGGCGATCGTGCCGAGTCCGACGGCCGCCGCGGTCAGCGCCGTGGTGTCCCCGACCGTGTCGGCGAGGAGCCCCGGCACGCCGGTGATCTTGTCCATGCCGGACAGCGGCTGCTTCGCCCCGGCCATGGTGTAGAGCTGGCCGAAGATCAGTACGAGGCCGATGCCGGCCAGCATGCCCTGGACGACGGAGACCGATATCGCGCGGAACCACCGGCCACAGCGGAGCAGGCCGAGGGCGATCTGGAGCGCGCCGGTGAGCAGCACGATCGCGCCGAGCATGCTCAGTCCGAACTCGCGCACGGCTTCGAAGACGAGCACGGTGAGACCGGCGGCCGGGCCGCTCACCTGCAGTGCGCTGCCCGGCAGACAGCCGACGACCAGGCCGCCGACGATGCCGGTGACCAAACCGAGTTCGGCCGGAACGCCGGAGGCGACCGCCACGCCGACGCACAGCGGCAGGGCGACGAGGAAGACGACGAGTGAGGCGAGGATGTCCCGTCGCAGCACGCCCGGTTCGCGCAGAGCGCGGTAGGGCGAACGCCAGGGGGAGGAAGAAGGGGAAAGGGAGGACATGAGGGTGGGGGTCCTGTCGTGGGAGCGGGCCGGTCAGAAAGGAACGGCGGTGCTCACAGCGGACTGAACGACGCCCGGCCGGTGTCCGACGGCCGGTGGGCGCTGACGGTGCCCGTGTGCACTTCGTAGTACCAGGCGTGCAGTGTCAGGGAGTTGTCGGCGACGCGCTCGCGCACACAGGGGTACGTGTGCAGCCGCTCCACCTGCGCCAGCACGTGGGTCTGGACGGCCTCCGCCACGTCGGGCGAGGTCGCGGCCAGGGAGCGAAGGGCGGCGTCGGGGCCGACGGAGTGCTCCAGCCAGTCACGTACGGCCGGTACCGCCGACAGATCCTCGCGCCGCACCAGCGCGCCGACGGCACCGCAGTGGGAGTGTCCGCAGACGACGATGTCGCGGACGCCGAGCACGCACACCGCGTACTCGATGGTGGCGGCCTCGCTCATGGGGCCATCGGCGCGGCCGTCGATGCCGGCCGCGGGGTACGGCGGTACGACGTTGCCCGCCGTGCGGAGTTCGAAGAGCTCGCCCGGTCGTGCTCCGGTGATCAGGGCCGGGACGACGCGCGAGTCGGAACAGGTGACGAACAGGGCTTCGGGTGACTGTCCGGCTTCGAGAGCACGGAAGGCCGCTTCGTTGTGGGGGTCCGCCACGTGCGTCGCGGCGAACGAACGGGCGTTGTCGATCAGGGACTTCAAGGTGGCCTGCCTCCTGCGTCGCTCAAGCGGGGCTGGGACGCGGTGTGGTCGGGTCGAGGGTGACGGCGGGGCAGCACTGGCCCGCCGTGACGGTGGGCGCCAGCCGCCCTGAGAACAGCCTGGGCGGCCGTCGTGACCAACACTTTGCCATCGCATTACCGACAGATGACAGAGCAAAATCCTGCCAAAAAATGAGTAATTACCGCCCCTGAGCTGGGAATTGGTACATCAATCAACCGTTGGGTAAAGATCGAGAGGGGGAGTGTGGAGGCGATGTGAAGTACTTCTGTTCGCGCCGCGTTGCAGTCGCACCGAATACAGGGTGAACCCTGAGCCCCCGGCGCATAGGCTGACGCGGTCGCACAGGTCGTGAACGTGGGGAGTGGGAAACATGCCGGACACCTCGTTCCAGGGGCAGATCGTCGACACGGAACCCGCCCCGCACGTGTTCCTCGTCGTCGGCATTCCGGGGTCGGGAAAGAGCTCCGTCTCGGACGGCCTCGCCCGCAGGTTCCCCCTCGGCGCGCACATCGAGGGCGACCACCTCCAGGACCTGATCGTCTCGGGCGGTCACCTCCCCAGCCCCGAGGAGGACCTCGAAGCGGACCGCCAACTCCTCCTGCGCGCACGCAACGCGGCGGTCCTCGCCCGCAGCTTCCACGCCGCCGGAGTCGTACCGGTCATCGACGACGTGGTCGTCCGCCGCGCACACCTGGAGTTCTACCGGGAACACCTCAAGGACCTGCCGCTGCGCCTGATCGTGCTGGCCCCCTCCATCGACGTCGTGTCGCGGCGGCTCACCGCGCGCGACAAGGTCCTCGCCGACGACTGGTCGTTCCTGGACGACGCGCTGCGCGCCGAACTCCGCGGCGAGGGCGAGTGGTTCGACAGCTCCGGACTGACACTGGACGAGACGGTCGACGCCATCCTGGCCACCTGATAGGGACGGCCCATGCCCCGAGACCTCACGCGCACCACGGTCGGCATCGTCGGCGCGGGCCCGGCCGGCCTCATGCTCTCCCACCTCCTCGCCCGCGAGGGCATCCGTTCCGTCGTGGTCGACCACCGCACCCGGGCGCAGATAGAGGGCACCAGCCGGGCGGGCATCCTGGAGGCGGACAGTGTCCGGCTGCTGACCGACACCGGAGTCTCCGACCGCGTGCTGCGCGACGGGGAGCGGCACGACGGCATCGAGCTGCGCTTCCGGGGCGCCGGTCACCGCGTCGACTTCCGGGGACTCGTCGGCGAGAGCGTGTGGCTCTATCCGCAGACCGACGTGTTCACCGACCTCGCCGACGCCCGCGAGCGCGACGGTGCGGACGTGCGCTTCGGTATCACAGGCACCCGGGTCGTCGACCTGACGACGGAGTCCCCCGGCATCCTGTTCGACGGCGCCGACGGGCGGCCCTGCGAAGTGCGGTGCGACATCCTGGTCGGCGCCGACGGGGCGCACGGCGTGTCCAGGACCGCGGTGCCCGAGGCATCCCGTACGCACTACTTCCGCGCGTACCCGTTCGCCTGGTTCGGCATCCTCGTCGAGGCACCGCCCAGCGCCGCCGAACTCGTCTACACCCACTCCGAACGCGGCTTCGCCCTCATCAGCCGACGCACCGACACCGTCCAGCGCATGTACTTCCAGTGCGACCCCGACGAGAACCCGGCGGACTGGTCCGAGGACCGGATCTGGACGGAACTTCAGGCCAGAGTGGCAGGACCGGACGGCTTCGCCCTCAAGGAGGGACCGGTCACGGACCGCTCGGTCCTCAGGTTCCGCAGCCTGGTGTGCGACCCGATGCGATACGGCAACATGCTGCTGGCCGGGGACGCGGCCCACACCGTCCCGCCCACCGGCGCCAAAGGGCTCAACCTCGCACTGGCCGACGTACGGGTGCTCGCCGAAGCGGTGGAGGCCGCCGTCCGCACCCGTGACCGCGCCGTCCTCGACACGTACGGACCCCGGGCACTGCGCCGCGTGTGGCGGGCCCAGCACTTCTCCTACTGGATGACGTCGATGCTGCACCGGCACCCCGACACCGGCGACTTCGACACGCACCGCCAGCTCGGCGAACTGGCGGCCGTGACGGACTCCGCCGCCGGGTCCACGTACCTCGCCGAGGCCTACACCGGGTGCGGGGCGTTCTCCTCGATGTGAGGATGACCAAAAGTCGTGATCGTCGGCTCGGGGACCAGGAAAGGCGAGGTCAGCGGTATGACGGCTTACGACGGTTCGCACCCGCAGGGATGGCAGCAGCCCCAGGGAGGTGGGCAGCCGCCGCAGCAGCCCCCGTCCGGAGCGGCACCCGGCCGGGGCCTCGCCGTCGCGGCACTCGTCCTCGGCATCCTGGCCTGCGTGCTGTTCTGGACGGTCGTGGGCGGCGTCCTGCTGGGGCTGCTCGCCGTGATCCTCGGCATCGTCGCCGCGGTGCGCGCGCGTCGCGGGCGGGCCGGCGGGCGGGGCATGGCCATCGCGGGGGCGGTGCTCGGTCTGCTCGGGCTGATCGCGTCGGCGCTGATCATCGCCCTGGGCGTGTCGATCCTGAATTCGGACTCGGCGCAGACCTTCAAGGAGTGCATGAAGGACGCCGACGGCCAGGACGACCGCCGCGACTGCGAGAAGAAGTTCAAGAAGGACTTCGAGAAGGACTGGGACCGGGAAGTCGGGAACTGACCGCTTCGCGACCGCGTGATCAGCGGTGTGGTCGGCTTCCCGTGGCCGTGCTCCACGCGCCCGGTCCTCCTGGTCGCCGAGAGCGCGGCGGCGGTGGCGGAACTCCTGGCCGGGCACCCCGACCGCGACGGGGCGGACACGAATGGGCGCGAACGTGTGTACTCGCCCGCGCCGTGGGCACGCGACCGGTGCAGGGGTGACATCCTGACGGGGCCGCTGACCGGTCAGTGGGCGGCTCCACCTCCGAGCTGAGCGGCCGCGCGCCTTCGTGGGACAGGGACGCGGCCGCTCATGCGTTTCGGGGCACAGGCTCTAGCGTGCCGCCCACGCCAGGACGCCGCCCAGGACGAACAGCAGGCACATCGCGATGTTGGTGCGCTTGTAGGCGACGAGGACGGCCACGAACTCGCGGATCGTCGCGTTGGGCCAGAAGTACGCCGCCGTGGTCGAGCCGACCACCTGTCCCCTGACGCCGGCCCGGCGCGCCATGAGCGCCGCACGGAAGGCGTGGTAGTTGTTCGTGACGACGACGCACCGGTAGTCCGCGCCGGTCTTCTCCATGATCGCCTTGCTGAACCGGAGGTTCTCCTCCGTCGTCGTCGACCGGTCCTCCCGCTCGATGAGGTCGGCCGGGAAGCCGCGCTCCACCAGGTAGTCCGCCATGGCGTGCGATTCCGGCAGGTCCTCGTCCGGGCCCTGCCCGCCCGAGGTGATCAGCACCGGTGCGGCGCCGCGCCTGCCGAGCTGCGCGTGCACCTCACGCGCCCGCTCCAGTCGGCTCGCGAGGAGCGGCGGCACCGTCGACCCGCCGACGAGGCCGGAGCCGAGGACGACCACGTAGTCCGCCTTGCGGCGGATCCGCATGCGGCCGTAGAGAAACGCGTACACGACGAAGCTGAGGAACAGGAACGAGAGGTAGCAGGTGAGGCCGAGTGCCGCCGTCCCCACGCCGATCAGCACCGGCGTACGCAGCACCGCCGCCGTGACCCCGAGGGCCACGACGCCGATGACGCACAACGCACCCATCAGGGACAGCAGATTGGACGGGCTTCTGCCCTCCTTGCGCACCATCTGCAGCCCGTTGAGGAAGAGCAGGCCCACGAGCACGAGGATGCCCACCGCCCCGAGGGCGAGCAGTGTGGCGGCGATGACGAGCCCGGCCGTCGAGCCGGACGAGACCAGCCGGTACATCCAGGCCGCGAGCGCGCAGAGCACGGCGAGGCCGAGGAGCACCGCATTGCCGAACCGGCGGCGCTCGCGCACCATCCGCCAACAGAAAACGAGGAAGAGCAGGGCCGCCGGGGCGTAGAGCAACATCCGCACAGATTAGAGTCAGTGCAGCACGTCGAACACATTCTTCTGCAGGCCGTTGGCGTAGGCCTCGTGCTCGACGAGCCGCAGCTTCTGGGCGTCCTTGTCCGCGTCGCTGAACAGGCGCTTGCCCGCTCCGAGGAGGAGCGGGAAGACGAGCAGGTGGTAGCGGTCGATCAGACCGGCGTCCGAGAGGCTCCGGTTGAGGGTGGCGCTGCCGTGGACGATGATCGGGCCGCCCTCGGTCTTCTTCAGCGCGGCGACGTCGTCGAGCGAGCGCAGGATCGTGGTCTCGCCCCAGTTGTCGACCAGGTCGCCCTCGCCGAGGGTGGTGGAGACGACGTACTTCGGCATCACCTTGTAGTCCGCGAAGTCCTCCATGTCCGGCCAGACGGCGCTGAACGCCTCGTAGCTGACCCGGCCCATCATCAGCGCGGCGGCCTCCTGCTGCTCCCGGCCCTTGATCTCGTACGCCTCCGGGAGGAAGTCGATGTCCTTGAACGTCCAGCCGGAGTTCCGGTAGCCGGGCTCACCGCCCGGAGCCTCCACGACGCCGTCGAGTGAGACGAAAGCGGTGCTGATCAAGGTACGCATGTGAGTTCTCCCGGCAATGTCGGATCTGCGGCAACCATCTCTGAAGACTGCCGCACGCGCGAGAACTCATCGCTGTCCCGGCCGCCGGTTCAGCGGCGGCCCCGCAGCCGGGAGAGGAGCGAGCGGGCCTGGGCGCGCTTGCGCGGGTCGGAGGCTGCGCGGCGCGCCGACGCCATGGTGCGTCGGCCCTGCGGGGTGCGGCTGTAGGCCCGGAGGCGTGAGATCAGTCCGGCCATGAGGTCCTCCCTGGTTCGGCCCGCCGTCACGGCGGGTGGTGTGTGGTCGGTCGGTGTCCGCTCCGTGTCCCCGTACCCGGAGCGGGCCGCCTGATGCCGCCCGACCGAGGACCGGAGACCGGGGCTGGACGGCCGGGGCCGTATGACGGGACCGGATGACCGCGACTGACCGCGCGCAATACGGGCAGCCGAAGGGCATGGCTGTTCTCAGGAAATGCGCACGTCCGATGCTCGCCTCCGTCTTCGTCACGGGCGGGCTGCAGACCCTACGGGACCCTCGACGCGCGGCCCCCGCCGCCGAGCCCGTGGTCGCGCCCGTGGCCTCCCGGATTCCCTGGCTCACCGAGGACCCCGAGCGGCTCGTCCGCATCAACGGCGCGGTCCAACTGGGCGCCGGCCTGATGCTGGCGACCGGCCGCGTCCCGCGCGTCGCGGCCCTCGCGCTCGCCGGCACGCTGGTGCCGACGACCCTGGCGGGGCACGCGTGGTGGAAGGAGAAGGACCCGGAGCAACGGGCCGCCCAGCGTACCCAGTTCACCAAGAACCTCTCACTGTTCGGCGGCCTCCTCGTCGCGGCGGCCGACACCCATGGCAAGCCGTCCGTCGCCTACCGCACCCGCACCGCGGCCGCGACCGGTCGCAAGGCGGCCCGCCGCACCCGCCGCGACGCCACGAAGGCGCTGAGCGGAGCGGCGGGGAACGCGAAGGGGACGGTCCGGTCGCTGACCGGGAGCGCGCAGAAATCGGTCGCCCGCCAACAGAAGGCTGTGGCGCGCCGTTTCTGACGCGGTGAGGTCGTGAAAGGTTCAGACCTCTGATGTGAAAGCGCTTGCTGCCAAGGTGGGGGAGTGGCACCCTCGTGGCCGCCCCACCCCCCACCTCGCAGGAGTACGCCGTGAACCGGACCGCGAAGACACTGACCTCGGCAGGCGGCATGGTCGTGGCCGGAGTTCTGGCGTGGGCCGTCGCCGCGCCGCACGGCGGCGGTGCCGCGGCGCACGACAAGGGCAAGCCCATCGAGCGGGCCAGGAGCGCCCAGAACGCCGACAACGCCAAGAGCGTGCTGTGGGACGGTGACGCGTCCCATGGGCTCGGTGTCTTCGGGACCACGCTGTGCGACGCTCCCGGCAGTGTCACCGTCGACAACTGGGGCACGGCCCGCGGTGACTTCTTCAAGTTCAACAAGCCCATCGGTGTGCCGCGCTGCGAGGCGCACAACGTGCGGACCGCAAGCGGTGAGTACGCCTTCCGCGACGGCCGGACGTACTGGTTCGGGTGGGACTCGATGACGAAGACGGGGGAGGCGCAGACCGTCTTCCAGTGGAAGTCCAACGGCACCAACGACCAGCACAGCCAGAACTATCCCGTCATCATGAAGGTCGAGGACGGCAGGCTGAAGGTCTGGTACGTCGCCCCCGGCGAGGAGTGGATCGCCATCGGCTCGGCCCCGTGGTCGGCCGGTGCCTGGCACTCCGTCCAGCTCGGCATCACCACGAGCTCCGGCGGCTCGGGGAAGCTCTCCGTGTACATGGACGGCAAGGAGATCGCCTCCCGCACCGGTGCCCGCACCTGGGACGATCTCGGCAACAAGCCGCGGTGGGGCACCTATTGGGGCACCGACTCCAGTACGGCGGCCATCAACTGGATCGACGGCCTTGCGATGGGGGAGTCCCGGGCCGACGTCGACTGAGTCCCTCGCGCGGGACTGGTTCGGCCGCGGGGTTGCGGGCATCCGGCCGGTATGACGACACGTGATGAGCACAGCGGCGCGTACGGAATGGGTGAGATGGAGCGCGGCACCCAGCAGAGACTCGAGGCGCGGCAGCGCATGCGGACCCTGGCCTGGGGCGCCCTGTGCATCCTGCTCGCCGTGTGGTCCGTGGCCTGGGGTGTGGGCGCCGCCAGGGGCACGGCCAACGCGTGGGCGTACTTCATCCCCGGGGTCGCCCTGCTGGCGCTCGCGCTGTGGGCGCGCCGCTCGGCCGTCCGCAACAGCCCGCCGCGGCACCTGTGACGCGCACGGACTGGGCGTGGGTGCCGACGCAGGCGGGCGTGGGCACCGCTCCGGAGGTGTGCCGAGACCATATGTGGATACTCTCCGTATATGCGACACCATGATCTCCTCGTCCTCGGCGTCGGCTCCGGAAACGTGCTGATCGACGACCGCTTCTCCCATCTGGACGTCGCCGTCGTGGCGGAGGGCCCCTTCGGCGGCACCTGCCTCAACGCGGGCTGCATCCCCAGCAAGATGCTCGCCGTGACGGCCGAGGTGGCCGACGGCGTGCGGGAAGCGGGCCGGCACAACGTGCGGGCGACGTCGGACGGCATCGACTGGCCGGCCGTCCAGGAGCGCGTCTTCGGCCGCCTCGACGCCGTGGCGCGGGACGGCGAGGACGACCGTCGCGCCTCGGACTTCGTGACCGTGTACCGGGGTCACGCCCGGTTCACCGGAGAGCGCGAGCTCCTGGTCGAGACGGACGACGGGCCCGAGACGCTGCACGCGGACCGTATCGTCGTCGCGGCGGGCGGCCGACCCGTCGTCCCGCCCCCGGTGGCCGACTCCGGTCTGCCCTACGAGACGTCCGACACCGTGATGCGGCTGGACGAGGTGCCCGAGCGGATGGTGGTTCTCGGCGGCGGCTACATCGCGGCCGAACTCGCCCACGTCTTCCACGCGGCGGGCACCTCCGTCACGGTCGTCGAGAAGAAGGAGACGCTCCTCGCCGAGCAGGACGAATCGGTCGCGTCGGCCTTCACCGACGCCGTCCGCGACCAGTACGACCTGCGGCTCGGTCGCGAGCTCGTCCGCGTGGAGGGAAGCCCCGGACAGCTGCGCATCACCCTCGACGACGACTCGGTCATCGAGGCCGACGCGCTGCTCGTCGCCGTGGGCCGCAAGCCCAACAGCGACACGCTCGACCTGGACAAGGCGGGCATCACGTGCGACGACAACGGCATGATCGAGGTCGACGCGCAGTTGCGCACCGGCGCCACCGGCGTCTGGGCGCTCGGCGACATCGTCCCCGGGCCGCCCCTGAAGCACGTGGCCAACCGCGAGGCCGAAGTCGTGGCCCACAATCTCCTGCACCCCGACGCGCCGCGCACGATGTCGTACGACGTGGTGCCCGCGGCCGTGTTCACGCGCCCCCAGATCGCCCAGGTGGGCCTCACCGAGCAGGAGGCCCGGGAGCAGGGCAAGGAGTTCGTGGTCGGCACGCGCGCATACGAGGACGTGGCGTACGGCTGGTCGCTGGAGGAAACCCGGGGATTCTGCAAGGTGTTGGTGGATCGAGGGACCGGCCGCCTGCTCGGCGCCCACGTGCTGGGGCCGCAGGCCGCCACCCTCGTCCAACCGCTCGTCCTCGCGATGACCTTCGGGCTGACGGCGCGGGACGTCGCCGAGCGTCCGCTGTGGATCCATCCGGCCCTGACCGAAGTGGTCGAGAACGCCCTGCGCGACGCCATGTGACATCTCGGCACGCGGCACGGAACAACGGGAGGTCTTCGCACAGGCCTCCCGTTTTCACGTGATCATCCCGGCTAGGTTAGGTTAGCCTTCCCTGAGTGCGGACCGGGGGAAGAGAGTCCGTGCTGCGTGTTTCGAAGGAGCCGTCCGATGAACCAGACCCTGTCGCCCGAGCGCGTCCGCGCCGACATCGCGGAGCTGCTCGACTGCGACCCCGCCGAGATCGCGCCGGACGAGGACCTGTTCGACCTCGGTCTGGACTCGGTGCGGATCATGACCCTGGTTCAGCGGTGGCGTGCCGCGGGAGCGACCACGCTCGAATTCCCCGACCTGGCCGAGCAGCCCGAACTGGGCCACTGGACGGCACTCCTGACGGAGCGTGCCGCATGACCCGGGTCGACCACCGCCACCGCCACCTGGACCGGATCGCCGAGGTCCGCGCGGGACGGCACGCCGAGAAGGTGGGCTATCCGATCGGCATCCGCGAGGCCGAGATCGTACGCACCGTCAAGGTCGGCGAAGGCCTGCTGCGGCTGACCCTGGGCGGACCCGGCACCGAGGGGTTCGAGGCACACGCTCCCGACGAGCACGTGAAGCTCATCTTCCCCGAACCGGACGGCGAGCTGCGGCTGCCCGAGCGCAACGGCGCGATGCTGCGCTGGCCCCGGCCCGCGCCCACCTCGCGTGAGTACACCGTGCGCCGCTACGACCCCGTCACGGGCGAACTCGACATCGACATCGTCCCGCACGAGGGCGGCCTCGCGTCGGACTGGGCGCACACGGTCGAGCCCGGCGCCGTCGTGCACGTCGCGGGCCCGCCCGGCGGCCTGATCGTCCCGCACGCCTACGACCGCTACCTGCTCGCCGGCGACATCACGGCGCTGCCCGCCATCGCGCGTCGGCTGGAGGAACTGCCGCGGACCGCGAAGGGCTGGGCGTTCGTCGAAGTGGCCGACGCCGACGAGGAGATCGAGCTGTCCGCGCCCGAGGGCTTCGAGGTGCACTGGCTGCACCGAGGCGGACTGCCCGCGGGCACGGGCGGCGCGCTGGAGCGGGCCGTGACCGCCGTGACCGTGCCCGCGGGGGAGCGCGTCTACGTGTGGGTCGCCGGCGAGGCGGGGCAGATCAAGCCACTGCGCCGCTGGGTCCGCGACGAGTTGGGGCTCGGCAAAGCGGACCACGACATCACCGGGTACTGGAAGCGCGGCGTCGCCGACTTCGACGAGGACGACCACTGATCCACCGGCCGGACAGGGCGCGCGACATCGTCACGCGCCCCGATCGACCTGCCGAGAGGGCCATCTATTAAGGTGAGCCTTACCTAAGTACCAAGGAGCGAAAACATGTCCATACGCAGATCGTCGGGCCTCGTCGGTGCCGTGGCGCTGGCACTGTTGGTGACCGGGTGCGGTTCGTCGGACGGCGGATCGGACGACTCGGGCAAGGGGAAGACCCGGACGTTCGCCGCGGACAACGGCAAGATCAAGATCCCGTCGAACCCGAAGCGCGTGGTGGCCACGGGTTACGCGGTCCCGGCCCTCATCGAGGGCGGCGCCCCCCTCGTCGGCATCTCGTCCTGGAAGCGGGGCGAGTCGATGATGAGCAAGCAGGACCTCGCCACGTACAAGAAGACGCCCAAGGTGGCGGGCGAGCTCGCGACCGAGACCAACTACGAGGCCATCGCCGAGGCCGAGCCCGACCTGATCGTCATCGGTGTCCCCGCCCCGGTCCTCGGCGACATCGACGTCAAGCGGCTCGAAGGCATCGCCCCCGTCGTCGCGATCGGCCCGACCGTGCCGTCCGCCTGGCGCGATCTGGCCCACAAGCAGTCCGACGCGGCCGGCGCGCTGAAGAAGTTCGACGCCGCGAAGGAGAAGTACGAGGCCGAGGCCGACAAGCTGTCCAAGAAGTACGAGGACGTGCTGCCCAAGCTGAAGCTCGGCCACGTCGGCGCGTACGGCGAGACCGCGAAGGGCACGTTCCAGCGGGAGTTCGGCGGCTCGTGGGGCACCAACATCGCCGAGGACGTCGGCGCCAAGTACTACGGCAAGGTCAAGAAGCCCGGCCCCGGCTCGAAGGCCGTCAGTGAGTACCCCTCCATCGAGGAACTGCCGGACGCCCTCGGCAAGGCCGACGCCATCACCTACTCCGTCAACCCCGACGGCAGCGTCCCGAAGCCGGTCAAGTACGTCATGGACTCCAAGCTCTGGAAGAACCTGCCCGCCGTCAAGGCGGGCAAGACCTTCCCGATCCGCTACACCGAGGCCGCGACGTACGGGCAGGCCATGCAGACCCTGGGCGCGATCGACACGTCGTTCGCTCCGCTCCTGAAGCGGTGACCGTCGCGGGCCGCGCCTGTGAGGCGGCCGGAACCAGAAAGGCCGTGTCGCGGACCGGCCTGCTCGTCGGCGGCCTCGTCCTGCTCGCCGTCGTCGCCGTGCTCAGCATCGGCATCGGTGCCCGCTCGGTCGCGCCCGGTGAGGTCGTACGGGCCCTGTTCGACTACCAGGGCTCCCACGACGACCACGTCATCGTGCGGGATGTCCGCGCACCGCGCGCCCTGCTCGCCATCGCGGTGGGCGCGGCCCTCGCGGTGGCGGGCGCCCTCATCCAGACGCTGGCCCGCAACCCGCTCGCGGAACCCGGCATCCTCGGGGTCACCGCGGGCGCCGGATTCTCCGTCACCATCGGCTCGGCCCTCGGGCTGACGGTCAATCAAGCCGGTGAGCTGGGCTTCGCGGTCGTCGGCTCGGTCGTCGCCGCGCTCCTCGTCGTCGCGGTCGGACGGCATTCGCCGCTGCGCCTGGTGCTCGCGGGCGTCGCCCTGACCGCCGTCCTGAACGGCGTCGCCCTGGGTCTGCGGCTGATGCTTCCCGACACCTTCGACGCGTACCGGTTCTGGTCGGTCGGCTCGCTCGCGGCGCGCGAACAGGCCCCCATGGCGCTGCCCATGACGGTCATCGCCCTCGCCCTGACCGGCGCGCTGCTCCTGAGCCGGGCGCTGAACGCCCTGTCGCTCGGCGAGAGCGTCGCGCACACCCTGGGCGCGAACGTCGGACGGGTGCGGATCGCCGCCCTCGTACTGATCACCGTGCTCAGCGGCGCGGCGACCGCGGTGGCGGGACCCATCCTGTTCGTCGGTCTGATCGTGCCGCACCTGGTCCGCAGGCCCGCGGGCGGCTCCGTGCCGTGGCTGGTCCTCTACACGATGGTGCTCGGCCCGATCCTGCTCCTCGTCGCCGACATCGGCTCGCGCGTCCTGCTGCCCACCGGCGAGGTGCCGGTGGCCATCGTGACCGCGTTCCTCGGCGGCCCCATGCTCATCTGGGCCGTGCGCCGCTACGGGGCGGGGTCGCTGTGAACACACTCGTGACGAAAAGAGCCGTGCACACACTCCTGCCGAGAACCGAACGCCGCACGGTGGTCCTCGTCGCCGTCATGACCGTCCTGATGCTCGGCCTCGGCCTGCTCGGACTCTGCTACGGCACGTCATGGTCCACCCCCGGCGAGGTGTTCGCCTCGCTGACCGGCACCGACCACTCCGTCGTCATCTCCGACTGGCGGCTGCCCCGCGTCCTCGCCGGACTGGTCTTCGGAGCCGCCCTCGGCGTCGCGGGCGCCCTCTTCCAGAACCTCACCCGCAACCCGCTGGGCAGTCCCGACGTGATCGGACTCGACGCGGGCGCCTACACCGGCGCCCTCTTCGCCCTCACGGTCCTCTCGGGCACCTCCGCCCAACTGGCCACCGGATCGGTGGTCGGCGGACTGATCATCGCCGCCGTGATCTACCTGCTCTCGTTCGACCGCGGCTTCTCCGGCCTCCGCCTCGTCGTGATCGGCATCGCCGTCAACGCGATGGTGACCGCGATCAACTCGTGGATCGTGCTCCGCGCCGACCTGGAAGTCGCGATCGCCGCCGTCGGCTGGAGCGCGGGCTCCCTCGCCGGCGTCGGCTGGGAGGACCTCGGCATCCCCTTCACGGTCATCGCCGTGCTCCTCGCCCTCATGGCGTCGCGGGCACACGCCATGCACCAGGCGGCACTCGGCGACGCGATCGCCGTGACCACCGGCGTCGGCCTGGGCAGGCTCCGGCTGCTCATGGTGCTCGTCGGTGTCGGCTGCACCGCCACGGTGACCGCCGTCGCCGGACCGATCGCGTTCATCGCCCTCGCCGCCCCGCAGATCGGCCGCAGGCTCGCGGGCGCCGCCGGCGTACCGCTGCTCCCCGCCGCGCTGACCGGCGCGGTGCTGCTCCAGGGCGCCGACCTGATCGCCCAGATGCTCCTCGCACCCGTCGCCCTGCCGGTCGGCGTGGTGAGCACCGCCATCGGCGGCTGCTACTTGATTTGGCTGCTCAGCAAGGAGGTGGCGCGCGCGTGACCGCACGCCTGACCGCGCGGGACATCACCCTGCGCTACGGAGACCGGGTGGTCTCCACACGGCTGAACCTGGACGTCCCCGACGGCGCGTTCACCGCCATCGTGGGCCCCAACGCCTGCGGCAAGTCCACCCTGTTGCGCGCCCTCGTGCGGCTGCTGCGCCCCCACGAGGGGCGCGTCGAGTTCGACGGCCGCGAAGTCGGCGGCTACCCCGCCAAGGCCCTCGCCAAGCAGCTCGGCTTCCTGCCGCAGGACCCCCTCGCACCCGAGGACATCAAGGTCCGCCAGCTCGTGGCCAGGGGCCGCTTCCCGCACCAGTCGCTGCTCGCCCTGCGGTCGCCCGACGACGACGCGGCCATCGACGAGGCGATGGTGGCCGCGGGCGTCGAGGACCTCGGTGACCGGCCCGCGCAGCAGCTGTCCGGCGGACAGCGCCAGCGCGTGTGGATGGCGATGGTCCTGGCCCAGGAGACGCCCTACCTCCTGCTCGACGAGCCGACGTCGTTCCTCGACATCACGCACCAGTACCAACTGCTCGGCCTGCTCGCCAGGTTGCGCGACGAGGGCCGCACCGTCATCGCCGTGCTCCACGACATCAACCAGGCGTGCCGCTTCGCCGATCACCTCGTCGCCATGAAGGACGGCCGGGTCGTCGCCGAGGGCGACCCCGGGGACATCGTGGACGCCGCGCTGATCAAGGACGTCTTCGACCTGCCGAGCGTCATCGTCCCCGACCCGGTCACCGCCACGCCGATGGTCGTCCCCACCCTGCAAGGAGAGTAAGTTGAGCACCGCAAGCGTCTCCTCGGACGGCCTGCTTCCCCTGACCGGCGCCCAATTGGGCATCTGGAACGCACAGCGCCTGGAGCCCGACTCGCCGTACTACGTGGTCGGCGACGTCGTGGAGATATCCGGCGCCGAACCCGTCGACGTCGACGCGCTCGTCGAGGCCGTCCGGGCCACCACCGAGGAAGCCGAGACGCTGCGGCTGCGCGTGTACGACACCCCGGAAGGGCCGCGCCAGACGGTTTCCCGGGACCCCGTCGCCGCACCGGAGGTGATCGACGTCAGCGGGGACCCCGACCCGGTCGCCGCCGCCCACGCCCTCGTCGACGCCGAACGGGCCCGGACGGGCGCCGCCTGCCGGGGCATGGTGGACCGGCCGCTGTACGCGCGTACCGTCATCAAGCTCTCCGACCGCGAGGTCTGGTACACCCAGCTCGGCCACCACCTCATCTTCGACGGCTACACCGCCGCGATGCTCGCCCGCCGCACCGCCGCCCGCTACACCGCCCTCGTCAACGGCACCGAGCCCCGCACGTCGACGTTCGGCGGGTTCGCCGCCCTCGTCGAGGCCGACCGGGCCTACCGCGAGAGCGACCGCTTCACCGAGGACCGCGCGTACTGGGTCGAGCGGTTCACCCCGCTCCCCGAACTCGGCGACGACGCCGACGCCGCCGCGGGCGCGCCGGACAGCACGCTGACCGCCCGCGCCGCCCTCACCCCCGACGAGACGGCCGCACTCCGCGCGTTCGCCGACGCCGAGGGCGTCACCTGGGGCGAGGCGCTCGTCGCCGCCTATGCCGCGTTCCTGCACCGCATGCTGGGCCGCACCGACGTCGTCTTCGCCCTGCCGCTCATGTGCCGCACGGGCTCGGTCGAGCTGCGCACCCCCGCCATGGCCGTCAACGTGCTGCCGCTGCGCGTCACCGTGCAACCCGGCGACGCCTTGGGCGAGTTGAGCCGCCGCGTCGCCACCGCCATGAAGGAGATGCGCGACCACCAGCGCTACCGCGGCGAGGACCTGCCCCGCGACCTCGGCGTGCCCGGCGCGGGCGCGCTCCTGCACGGACGCGGCATCAACCTCAAGGCCTTCGACCTCGCCCTCGACTTCGCGGGCGCCGGCGGCGTGATGCGCAACGTCGCGGGCGGCCCGCCCGAGGACATGGGCCTGAGCATCCTGCCCGCCCGCGACGGAGGCCTGCTGCTCGGCTTCGAGGTCGACGCCAGGTCCCAGGACCAGGCCTCCGTGGACGGCCTCCTCTCCGGCCTGCGCGCCCTGCTCGCCGGGCTGATCGACGGCCGGCCCGTCGGCCGGATCCCGCTCGCCGGAAGCGCGCAGGACACCGAACGCCTCCTCGCGGCCTGGTGCCCGCCCGCCCTGCCCGGCGCACCCGCCGACATCCCGGCCGCGTTCGACGCGATGGTCGCCGCCGACCCCGGACACACCGCCCTGGTGTGCGGCGACGACCGGCTGACCGCCGCCGAACTGGCCGACCGCGTGCACCGCCTCGCCCGCGCCCTGCGCGCCCGCTCCATCGGCACCGACGACGTCGTCGCCCTCGCGCTGCCCCGCTCCGCCGACTCCGTCGTCGCCCTCCTCGCCGTACTCGACGCGGGCGCCGCCTTCCTGCCCCTGGACACCGCGTACCCCACCGAGCGGCTGCGCGGCCTCATCGACGACACCCGCCCCGCGCTGGTGCTCACCGCCGCCGACGACATCGACGGAGTGCCGTGGAGCACGCTGCTCGACGAGGCCGCCGACCTCTCCGGCGCCCCTCTGACCGACGGTGAACTGGCCGCGCCCCGCCACCCCGAACACCTCGCCTACGTCATCCAC